>NZ_CP029552.1:325000-625000 GCF_003173775.1 Methylobacterium sp. 17Sr1-1
CCGTCGAGCCGGCGCGCGGCGAGCCCGGACACGCCGAGGCGCCGCTCCACCTCCGCCCGGGTGCCGCCCGGAGCGCCGGCCGGCGCTGCGAAATGCGCGATCGGCGGGTCGGAGAAGATCGCCGCGCCCTCGGTCGTCAGCGCCGGCAGTTCCGCCCCGGCGTCGATCGTCGCCCGGACGGCGTAGTGCGATGCGCCGTCGGGTGACGACACCGAGAAAGGCGAGCCGGACTGACTATCCCCGAGCGGGACGGCAGAAAAAGCCGTGTCGATCTCCGCCCGGGCCGGCAATCCGGTCAGCCGGCGGCTGATCCCGCTGCCGCCGCTCAGCCTCATCATGGCGGAGTCGTGCAGCGCTTCCTGCGTCGGCAGGACGAGAATCACGCGCCGCTCGGGCATCGTCGTCTCCGGTCGGGATTTATGCGACTTTTTATATAGATTATTCTTTTCAGCAAGTAGTTTCCGCTGCGCGAGATGCGTTCCCTCGCCGGGACTTCGGATGACGATCCGTGTCCGGCCGGTACGCTGAAAATGGTCTTCCCGATGGACGGGCGACGGCGAATCGGCCGCGTCCGGGTCTGCGCCGTGCGGGCTTGACCCCGGCCGCCATCCGGGCGAGGCCGGCGCCACCCGAAAACCCCACCCGCGCGACCCACCGGAGGACGCCGATGACCCTTCCGGCCCACTCATTCCCGCACGACGACCTGATCCGGCGCCTCGGGGAGCGTCTCGGCCCTGCCGGCCTCCTCACCGCGGAGGCCGACATGGCCCCCTTCGCGATCGACTGGCGGCGCCTGTTTCCGGGCCGGCCGGCCTGCGTGGTGCGCCCGGCCAGCACCGCCGAGGTCGCCGACGTGGTGCGGCTCTGCGCCGGGGCCGGCGCCGCCCTGGTGCCGCAGGGCGGCAACACCGGGCTCGCCGGCGGCGCGGTGCCGGACGCCTCGGGGGGCAGGTGGTGCTGTCGCTCGCCCGCATGAACGCGATCCGCGCGGTCGATCCCGTCGGCCTGACGCTGACGGCCGAGGCCGGCTGCGTCCTCAAGATCGCGCAGGACGCCGCCGAGGCCGCCGGGCGGCTCCTGCCGGTGAGCTTCGCGGCGGAGGGCTCGGCGCTGGTCGGCGGCGTGATCGCCACCAATGCGGGCGGGATCAACGTGGTGCGCTACGGCATGACCCGCGGCCTGGTGCTGGGCTTGGAGGTGGTGCTCGCCGACGGCAGCACCGTCGACGGCTTGCGGGCCCTGCGCAAGGACAACGCCGGCTACGACTGGAAGCAGCTCTTTATCGGCACCGAGGGCACGCTCGGCATCGTCACGGCGGCGGTCCTGCGCCTCGTGGCGAAGCCCCGCCACAGCGCGACGGCGCTGCTCTCCGTGCCCGATCCGGCGGCGGCGCTCCGCCTGTTCACCCTGGCTCAAGAAGAAATCGGCGACAGCATCCAGGCCTTCGAGCTGATCTCCGGCACCTCGCTCGGTCTGGTGGAGAAGCACGCCGGCCTGAAGAGCCCGGTGGGCCAGGCGGGCTGGAGCGTGCTGATCGAGGCGGCCTCGTCGCTCTCCGGCTTGCGCGACGCGATGGAGGGCGTGCTCGGTACGGCGCTCGAGCGCGAGGACGCCCTCGACGGCGTGCTCGCCGAATCCGGCCGCCAGGCCGCCGAGCTCTGGGCGTTGCGCGAGCACGTGACCGAGTGCGAGGCCCGCGAGGGCAAGAGCGTCAAGCACGACGTTTCGGTGCCGATCACCGCGATCCCCGCCTTTCTCGACGAGGCCGGCCGGGTGCTGGCGGCGGGCGCGCCGGGCACCCGCGTCAACGCCTTCGGCCACATGGGCGACGGCAACATCCACTACAACGTCCTGATCGGGCCGGACCATGCCTCGGAGGCGATCAACGGCCTCGTGCACGGCGTGGTGGACCGCTACGGCGGCAGCATCTCGGCCGAGCACGGCATCGGCCAGTACCGCGTCGCCGAACTCGCCCGGCACCGGCATCCGGACGAGATGGCGCTGGCGCGGCGGATCAAGGCGGCGCTGGATCCGGAGGGGTTGTTGAATCCCGGCAAGGTGCTGGCGCGGGGGTAGGGAAGGCGTGCGCCCGAACCCTCCCCCGCAGAGGGCGGAGCTGTCCGGGGAAAAGGATGGCCCTGTGCAGAGGGGGGGGAGGGTTCGACCGCGCGGCGAGGCCGGTCCATAACCAACGACAATAACGAACACCGGGGAGGACCATGGACGCGTTCGACGTCGTCATCGTCGGCGGGGGCACCGCGGGCTGCGTGCTGGCCAGCCGCCTGAGCGAGGATCCCCGCACGCGCGTGCTGCTGCTCGAGGCGGGCGGGGAGGGGACCGGGTTCTGGGTCGGCATCCCGGCGGGTTTCCCAAAACTCCTCACCGGCGCCGCCTTCAACTGGCGCTTCGCCACCGAGCCGGAGCCGAACACCTTTGAGCGGGCCATCGTGGTGCCCCGCGGCAAGGGGCTCGGCGGCTCGACGCTGATCAACGGCATGATCTTCGTGCGCGGCCAGCCGCAGGATTTCGACACCTGGGCCCAGAGCGGCAACCGCGGCTGGAGCTGGCAGGACGTCCTGCCCTATTTCCGCAAGCTGGAGCGTTTCGAGGGCGGCGACCCGGAGCTTCGCGGCAGCGACGGTCCGCTCCACGTCACCCGGGTCGGGGTGAGGAACCCCCTCGCCGACGCCTTCATCAAGGCCGGGACCGAGGCCGGCTACCCGGACAACCCCGACTACAACGGCGCCTCGCAGGAGGGTTTCGGCTACTACCAGGCCAACCAGCGCAACGGCCGGCGCTGGAGCGCCCGGGACGCCTACCTGCAGCCGGCCCGCCGGCGCCCGAACCTGACGGTGCGCACGAACGCCCAGGTCCTGCGCCTCGACCTCGACGGCCGCCGCGTCGCCGGCGTCACCTACCGACGCGGCGGCCGCGAGGAGCGGGTGAGCGCGCGGGCCGAGGTGATCCTGGCGGCGGGCGCCGTGCAGTCGCCGCACCTGCTCGAACTCTCCGGCATCGGCCGGCCGGAGGTGCTGGCGGCGGCGGGCATCCCGGTCCGGCACGCCCTGCCGGGGGTCGGCGAGAATTATCGCGATCACTACGCCACCCGGATGAACTGGCGCGTGAAGCGGCCGGTGACCCTCAACGAAGCGACCCGCGGCTGGCGCCTCGGCCTCGCGGTCGCGCAGTATTTTCTCACCCGCCGCGGCATCCTCACCCTCGGCACCGGCCTCGCCCACGGCTTCGTGCGCACCCGGCCCGACCTCGCCGGGCCCGACGTGCAGTACTTCTTCATGCATGCGAGCTACGCCAACGCCGCCGACCGCACCCTCGACCGCGAGCCCGGCATGACGATCGGCGTGACGCAATTGCGGCCCGAGTCCCGCGGCACCATCCACGCGGTCTCGGACGATCCCCTCCGCCCCCCGGCGATCCGCCCGAACTTCCTGGCCGTGCGCAGCGACCAGGAGGCCTTGATCGAGGGCATGCGCATCGCCCGCCGGGTGATCGACCAGCCCGCGATGGACCCCTACCGGGCCCACGAGCTCAACCCCGGCGCGGCCGTGCAATCGGACGGCGAGTGGCTCGATTTCGCCCGCCGCAACGGCCAGACGATCTACCATCCGGTCGGGACCTGCAGCATGGGGCAGGGCCCCGAGGCGGTGGTGGACGAGCGCCTGCGGGTGCGCGGCCTGGAGGGCCTGCGGGTGATCGACGCCAGCGTGATGCCGACCGAGGTCTCGGCCAACACCCAGGCCGCCGTGATGATGATCGCCGAGAAGGGCGCGGACCTGATACGGGAGGACAACCGCTGAGAGGATCCGAGATGCGCACCCTTCCGATCGAGCCGATCACCGCCGAGGCCTTCGCGCCGTACGGCACGCTGCTGGTCGGCCCGGCATCGGGCCCGCGCCAGGATCGCGCGGCCGCGATCGAGAACGGGCGTCCGGATGTTCCCCTCAACCTCGCGCTGATCCGCAGCGAGCCCTTCACCGGTTCGATGCCCCTGCGGCGGCTCGAGCGCCACCCGCACTCGGCGCAGAGCTTCCTGCCGCTCGCCGTCGGCGCGTACCTGGTGGTGGTGGCGCCCGATGCCGGCGGGCGACCGGACGAGGCCGGCTTGCTGGCCTTCCGGGTGCCGGGCGATACGGGCATCGTCTATCGCAGCGGGGCGTGGCACGCCCACATGACCACGCTGTCGGCGCCCGGCACCTTCGCGATGCTGGTGCACGAGGACGGCAGCGCGGAGGATTGCGTGGTCGCGCCGATCGATCCGGTCGTGCCTGAGGTCTGAGGCCTGCCCTCAATTCACCGGCGGCTCGTCGAGCCGGAACGCGAAGGTCGCGGTGTAGACGTCCTCGTCGGCGAGCGTCGGGGTGGCGGACGGGCTCACCGTCTGGGTCACCGTGAGCACCTGGCTGCCGGCCTTGCGGATCGGCACCGTGGCGATGCCCTCCGGGTCGGTGGTGTAGGCCGGCACGCCGGCCCGCTCCGGCTCCATGCCGCTGTCGCCGTAATAGAGGTCGGCTCCGGGCAGCGGCGCGCCGCGAAACAGCACCCGCACCCGGATCGCCCCCGCGGTCGGGCCCGGGACCTCGACCGGTACGATCTCCAGGGTGTGACCGACGACCCGCAGCCACGGCGCGCCGGGGCCGAAGGCGGCCTTGGCGTATTTCACCGACCAGCGGCCCTCGCGGGCCTCCGTCACCAGGCGCCGGCTGGCGTTGAGGCGGGTGCCGTCGCGAAGCGTCGTCCAGTAGCCGGCATCGTAGGTCGCCGCGACCAGGGTGCGGCCGGGCTTCGTGCCGAGCGGCGCCAGCAGGGCGGGGGGCACGTCCGGCGGGGCGGGCTTGAGGCCGGCGCGCAAGTCCGTGCGCCCGTCCTGGGTCAGGGCGACGAGGTCGATGAGCTGGGGCGCGCGGGGCGCCTCGCGCTTCGAGGCGTGGCCGTAATTGACCCGGACCTGCGGGACCTGGTCGACGGTGCTGAGGGTCAGCCACAGCTCGTGCGCGCCGCCGGGCCGCGAGGTCCCGAGGACGAGGGCGGCGGCCAGGGCGGTGCGGAGCAGGGGCTGCATCGGTCGTCGGTCTCCATCGGGCGGCGCCGGACGGCGCCTCGCGTGAGGGGCGAGGCACGAAGCGGGCCCGCGGCGGCAAGGCATCATAACCCATCCGGCGGCAAACCGATCCACGGCGGGGAGCCCGGAGGCCGGAACTCCCGCGCGCTGGCGTGGCTCAGCCCGGCTTGGCCTGCTGCCCCTGGCCGGCCTGGCGTAGTCCGTTCGCCAGGTAGGACAGGGCCACCGCCCCGGCAACCGCCGCGCCCACCATCCCGAATGCCATCGCGATCCGCGCCATCCCGGTCCTTCCTCCGGGGCGAGCCCGGAAACCTTAGCTCTTGGGAAAGTTAGCTCTTGGGATGGGGCGAACGGACGGCATCTTCGGGGGTTCCGCCGGCCGCCGCGAGGGCGAGCGCGCGCAGGCGCGCCTTGGCGGCCGCGTCGGTCGGGCACCCTTCCGCGAGCCAGGCCCGGCGCGCCGCCGCGAGGCCCCGGCCGAGGGCGCGGCCGGGGGGAGCGCCCGCCGCGACGAGCGCCGCCCCGGTGACCGGCAGGACCGGCACCGGCTCGGCGCCGGCGGCAAACCGCGCGAGCGCCTCACCCGCCTCCGGCGTCAGCTCCGGCCGCTTCTCGCCGGTCAGCACCAGGGCGGCGTCGGACAAAGCCCCCGCCCCGTGCACGGCCACGAGGCGCCGCACATCCGCCGGCGCCAGGGGGGCGAGCGCCCCGTGCAGGGCGGCCTCCGCCCCCGCGAACGCGATGAGCCGCGCGTGCTCGGCCTTCGACAGGCGCAAATGCTCCCGCAGCCGGTCGGCATCGACGGATGAGCGCAAAGCCAGGGCGGCGAGGCGGCGCACCGGGTCGGCCTCGACCCCGACCTCGACCTCTGCGGCGGCGAGGCGGGCGAGGCGGCCGAGATCGCCGACCCCGCCGATCAGCCGCTGCAGCAGGCCGGTCCACGACAGGATCGCCGTGACGGCGGGCGCCCCGGGGGCGACGAGGAGCTTCAGGAGTTCTCCCCGCACCCGCTCGCGGGAGAGCTGCGCCAGCCCGTCCCGGGCCTCGATCGCGGCGGCGAGCCCCTCCGGGTCGGGGTCGCCGGCGCCGTAGCGGGCGTGGAAGCGGAAGAAGCGCAGGACCCGCAGGTAATCCTCGCGGATGCGCTGGCGCGCCTCGCCGATGAAGCGCACCCGGGCCGCCGCCAGGTCGTCGAGGCCCCCGACCGTGTCGTGGACGCGCCCGTCCGGCGTGACCGAGAGGGCGTTGACGGTGAAGTCGCGCCGGGCCGCGTCGCGGGAGAAGTCGCGGCCGAAGCGCACCACGGCGTGGCGCCCGTCGGTCTCGATGTCCTCGCGCAGGGTCGTCACCTCGAACGGCTCGCCCTCCGCCACCACCGTGACGGTGCCGTGGGCGATGCCGGTCGGCACGGGCTTCAGGCCCGCCGCACCCGCGCGCGCGACCACCGCCTCGGGCAGGAGCGTGGTGGCGAGGTCGATATCGGCGACCGGGCGGCCGAGCAGCGCGTCGCGCACCGCGCCGCCGACGAGGCGGGTCTCCTCGCCCGGGGCGTCGAGGGCGGCGAGCACGCGGGCGAGGCGCGGCCGCGCCAGAACGCGCCGCAGGGCGGCCTCGTCGAGGGCCGTGCTCACCGGAACTGCCCGGGCACCACCCGGCCGTTCTCGATATGGGTCGGCACGAAGCCGTCCCGGTGCCGCTCGGCGGTGAACGCCACCACCACGAACGACAGGATGACCAGGGCGGCGCCCGCGATGGCGAGCCGCGCGGCGTGGTCGCTCCAGTGGACCCAGCGCAGGGGGCTGCGCTGGCGTAAGGTCAGCCACACCGCGAAGACCGCGAAGGGAAGCAGGAACAGCAGGACGTCGTCGATCAGCGCGCGGGCCATGAGGTCCTATCGGAGTGGCGGTCCTATCGGGGTGCAGGCTCGTCCGCATCGTGGAGCCGGTCGTAGAGGTTGCGCACGATGCCGGCGGTCACCCCCCAGATGTAGCGCTCGCCGAAGGGGATCGCGTAGTAGCGGCGCTGGCGCCCGCGCCATTCCCGGCTGTGCAGGGCGTGGTTGGCCACATTCATCAGGAAGGCGAGCGGCACCTCGAAGGCGTCGGCCACCTCGTGCGGGTTGAGCGTGAGCGTCGCGTCCGGCGCCACCAGCCCGACCACCGGCGTCACCAGGAAGCCGGTGCCCGAGAGGTACGGGTCGAGGTAGCCGAGCGGCGTCACCGCCGCACGGTCGAGCCCGATCTCCTCCTCGGCCTCCCGCAGGGCCGCGGCGAGCGGCGAGGAGTCGGCCGGATCGATCTTGCCGCCCGGGAAGGCGATCTGGCCCGAATGGTCGCGCAGATGCGCCGACCGCTGGGTGAACAGCACCGACACCCCGTCGTCGCGCGGCACCACCGGCACCAGCACCGCGGCGAGACGCGGCGGGCGGGCGAGCGCCGCCTCCAGCACGTCGGGCTCGAGGTCGTGGTCGCCACGAGGGGGAAGGGATGGCGGGTTCGAGGTCGCGTCGTGCGGGCCCGGCGGCTCGGGCCGCAGGCGCGCGCGGGCGCGCTCCAGGAAGGCGTCGAGGGCGGTGGACGCGACGAGATCGGTCACGACACTTCGGCCGCCCCGAGTTCCGCGGATTTGGCGATGCGGTGGAAGCGCCCGCCGGCGGGCAGCCCGAACCAGGTCTCCCCCGCCTCCTCGCGCTCCTCGCACAAAGCCACGAGGTCGTAGGCGAGCGCCCGGGTGAGGCGGGCCCAGAGGCCGTGGCGCACGGCGATATAGGGCTTGAACCCGCCCTCCGGGTCGCGCTCGAACCGCAGAGGGTGGGCGTCGTCGAGGGGTACGACGTCGTCGAGGTTAGTGCGGAAGGCGACGGCGCGGGCCTCGCCCTCGCCCTCCACTGCCATCTCGACCGCCAGGAAGGCCGCGTCCTCGACCTCGATCCCGACCCGCTCCACCGGCGTCACCAGCACGGTGCGCCCGTCGGGGTCGCGGCGCAGGATGGTGGAGAACAGCCGGACCAGGGCCGGCCGGGTGATCGGGCTGCCGTTGTAGTGCCAGGTCCCGTCGGCGGCGATGCGCATCGGGATCTCGCCGCAATAGTCCGGGTTCCAGCGCTCGACCGGCGGCGGCCCGCGCCGCGCGCCCTCCGCGCCCAGGGAAGCGGTCAGTCGTTCGAGGACCCCGCCGGGCGGGGTGCCGTTCGGATCGTGCGTCATCCCGCTCTACATAGCGGATCGGAACGGGTTGTGCAGGCGCGCCGGTGCGAGACCGGGGCATGGCGCCGTCGACCGGCCTGAACATGGCTGTTCATCGCTCCCCGGCCGCTTCGATGCAGAGCGGGTGCGCCGATGCGGGTCAGGCGGGCCGAGTGTCCCGACCACGATGGCATTCGTGGCGACGAAGCAACTTGTGATCGATACGACGTTGCATCAATATCACTTGACGTAGATATATCCTGTGACATCAAAGACAAATATCCTAAGACAGATCCTCGTTATGACCAAATTTGGTTTTTATTCATTGATAAATTCAGTGTAATCTATAATATAATGTATATTATTAATTATTTATTCGCAAATTTGCGCTTAAAATATCTGAAAAATAGGATAAGATGCTTATGTTCCGCGTCGTTACAGCTCGCGTCGGCTGCTTCGTCCGCAGCCGACGCGGAGGCGTCGCCCTCGCTTTCGCGTTCCTTGCTCCCGTCGTCCTGGGTTGCGTCGGCATCGGCGTCGACTACGCGACCTGGCTGCTCCGCAAGCAGAAACTCCAGAATCTCGTCGACATCACCGCGCTCGCCGTCGCGTCCGACATGCAGGTCGGCGGCTTCGACAAGGGCCGGGCCTGGGCCGTGGCGAAGGGCCAGACGGACAGCATGGCGGAGAGCAAGATCCGCGACGAATGGATCAACCTCGGGATCGAGCCCGTCTATCGCCAGAGACAGGGGGACGATCCCTTCGCGATCGTGCCGGCCAACGAGCGCGACCAGACACCGACCGGCGTCACGCTCACCCTGTCGCAGCGCAAGCACGCGATCATGACCAAGCTCGTCACGCCGTACCTGACCGACATCGTCGTCAAGGCGACCGCCGAGATCGTCGGCACGTCCAGGGTGTGCGTCGTGGCGCTGGAGGACAAGGCGGGGCAGGCCATCGGCCTGAACGACGACGCCCAGGTGTCCGCGACCGGTTGCTCCGTCTACGCGATGTCGGCGTCCGCGGCGGCGATCGATGCCCGCGACTCGTCGAAGCTGAGCGCGATGAAATCCTGCGCGGTCGGCGGCTATGCCGGCTCGTCCCAGCACTACCAGCCCGCGCCGATCACGGGCTGCCCGGCGATCAAGGATCCGCTCGCCGGCCGCGTCGCCCCACCCATGGGGCCTTGCCTCAACAACCCCCGCCTGGGTCCCGTCGAGGTGGAAAACCAGAACACAGTTCTGACACCCGGAGTTTATTGCGGCGGCCTCATCCTGAAGGCGGGAGCCAGTGTCAAGCTCACTCCTGGAATCTACATTATAAAGGACGGCCCGCTCGTGGTCGGTTCGGAATCTGTGAAAGATGGATCCGGTCGTTTCAGGCGCGTTCCCTGTCTTTGTTATCGCAAGCGAGTGTCGCAAAGGATAAAATCTCGCCTGCGCTGCCCGACTGCGTCGACAACGCTCCCGCCGGCCTCGCTGACCGGGGAGGGGGTAGCTTTCTACTTCACCGGGCCAGTCGATCCGGACGACGACGATGTCGCCCGGCCGATCCAGTTCATGCCGCGCTCGAACGTCTCGCTCAGCGCGCCGCTGGACGAGCCGATGGCGCGTACGATGGCAGGCCTGCTGTTCTTCGAGGACCGCGCGGCCCCGGCGAACCGCGTGTTCGAGATCATGAGCGACAACGCCCGCCGTCTCGTCGGCACGATCTACCTGCCGCGCGGCACCTTCCTGGTCTCCGCCAACCAGGTCGTCGCCGACCAGTCGGAATACACCGCCATCGTCGCGCGGAGGCTCGCGCTGTCGGAGGCGCCGCGTCTCGTCGTCAACGCGAATTACGGCGCGAGCAAAGTGCCGGTGCCGCACGGGATCGGGCCGACGAGCGCCTACCCGACGCTCACCAATTGAGGCACCCCCGACGTGCCGCTGCCGGCCCGGACCGCGCCTGACGCAGACCGGCCGCGTCAGGCCGGCCCCGATTCCGGCCGGCGGCGCAGGATCTTCCACACGCCGGTGGCGGCACCGACGATGCGCCCATCGCAGACCGCGTCGCCGCGCAGGAAGACCAGGCTCGCCGTGCGCTGCACCACCTGCGGCGTCATCGTGATCGTCTCGCCGATGCGCCCGGCCGAGACGAACTGCATCTCGAACTGCACCGTGACGCAATTCGCTCCCCCGGCGGCCCGCATGGCGGCGAATCCCAGCGCCCGGTCGGCGAAGGTCATCATCATGCCGCCCTGCACCACGCCGATCAGGTTGGCGTGCTTGGGCCCGGCCCGGAACGCGAAGCTCACCGCCTCGCCGTCCTCGCGCAGCAGGACCGGGCCGACCAGGGAGAGGAAGCCCGGATCGTCGAAGGGCCGCCACCCGGCCGGGTCGGAATCGGGGGAGGTCATGAGGCCTCGGAGGGTGAGAATGCTGGACAGCGCGGCCGCGGCCGTGCCTCAAGACCTCTACAAGAAAAATCCCGCGGGAGGGGCCCTGTGACGGACCAGACACCGGAAGCGCGCGTGCGCGCCAGTTTCGACAGGCAGGGTTTGATGCGCACCCTCGGGGCCACGCTCGAGGCGGTGGCGCCCGGCGCGGTCGAGATCGCGCTCGTGCCCGGTCCCGCCGTGTCGCAGCAGCACGGCTTCGTCCATGCGGGGGCGGTGAGCGCCATCGCCGACAGCGCGGCGGGCTACGCCGCCCTGACCCTGATGCCGCCCGGCGCCGGGGTGCTGACGGCGGAGTTCAAGATCAACCTGCTCGCGCCGGCGGCCGGCCGCCGCATCCTGGCGCGGGGCCGGGTGGTCAAGGCCGGCCGCACCCTGACCCTCGCGCAGGCCGAGGTCTTTTCGGAGAGCGAGGGCGGCGAGAAGCTCGTCGCGCTCCTCACCGCTACCCTGATGGCCGTCCAGGGCCGGGACGGCGTCGCCGATTGAGAGCACCTCGACGGAAGCGTCCGCGGCGCCGAGAGACGCCGAACGGAAGGCCCCGGCGGACGCCGCCGGGGCCGCGTCGGGACCTACTTCTTGGTCTCGAGATAGGCGATCAGGTCCGCGACCTTCTTGTCGTCGGTGATGCCGGCGAAGATCATCTTGGTGCCCGGCACCTTGGCCTTCGGGTTGTGGATGTAGTCCCGGAACGTCGCCTCGTCCCAGGTGAGGCCGGAATTCTTCATCGCGGCCGAGTAGTTGTAGCCCTCGTGGGTGCCGGCCTTGCGGCCGATGACGCCCGTGAGGTCCGGGCCGACGCCGTTCTTGCCGAAGGCGTGGCAGGCCTTGCAGGGCGCGAAGACCTTCTCGCCGGCGGCCGCGTCGCCCGCGCTCTGGGCCTGGGCGGCGAAGGGCAGGAGAGCCGCCAGGGCGGCACCGAGGATGAGCTGACGCATGAGGTTCCCTCCAACGGACGTCGTTCGCGACCGGCCCAGGGGATATGGCCCAGCCTGCAGATTGGTACAGTTAAAAACGCCGACGGTTCGCGCCGGGTCCCGTGCGGCGAAAAGAAGCTCTGCCGCGGTCGCGCGCAATCGGACCAAGGTGCGGGGCAGCCGCCCACACGGGCGCGGGATGGGCGCGCTCCCTCGCCTCCGGTATGATGGCGCACCAAGGACCGGCCCGAGTTAGGCCCGCGACGCAAGATCCGAGAAGAATCCGAGAGGACACGCCATGACGATCGCCTTCCCGCCCCCGGACCCCGCGATCCTCGCCCGCCGCGACGCGATCGTGGAGGGCTTGCGCGGCCTCGTCGCGCCCGAGGCCCTGGTGACCAGCGAGGACGAGCGCCGCGCCTTCGAGACCGACGGGCTCACCGCCTACCGCAAGATGCCGCTCGCCGTGGTGCTGCCCTCCACCACCCAGGAGGTCTCGGCGGTTCTGCGCTACTGCCACGCGCAGGGCGTCAAGGTGGTGCCGCGCGGCGCCGGCACCTCGCTCGCCGGCGGCGCCATCGCGCAGGAGGACGCGGTGATCCTCGGCGTCGCCAAGATGACCCGGGTGCTCGACGTCGACTTTTCCAACCGCACCGCCCGTGTCCAGGCCGGCATCACCAACCTCGCCATCAGCGCCGCGGTGGCCCACGAGGGCTTCTTCTACGCCCCCGATCCGTCGAGCCAGCTCGCCTGCACCATCGCCGGCAACATCGCGATGAACTCCGGCGGCGCCCACTGCCTCAAATACGGCGTCACCACCAACAACCTGATGGGTGTGACCCTGGTGATGATCGACGGCACGGTCGTCGAGATCGGCGGCGACCACCTCGATGCCGCCGGCTACGATCTTCTGGGCCTCGTCTGCGGCTCGGAAGGCCAGCTCGGCATCGTCACCGAGGCGACCGTGCGGATCCTGCGCGCCGCTGAAGGAGCGCGGCCGGCGCTGATGGGCTTCGGCACGGTCGAGGATGCGGGCGCCTGCACGGCGGCGATCATCGGCGCCGGCATCATCCCGGTGGCGATCGAGTACATGGACCGCGAGGCGATCACGATCTGCGAGGCCTTCGCGCATGCCGGCTACCCGCTCGACGCCGAGGCGATGCTGATCATCGAGGTCGAGGGCTGCAAGGAGGAGTGCGACGCGATGCTCGCCCGCATCGTCGAGATCGCCAGGCCCTTCAACCCGACGAGCCTGAAGGTCTCGCAGTCGGAGGCCGAGAGCGCTGCGATCTGGAAGGGCCGCAAGTCGGCCTTCGGCGCGACGGGTCGCATCTCCGACTACATCTGCATGGACGGCACCATCCCGACCGGGCAGCTGCCCCGCGTGCTGGAGCGCATCGGCGAGATCACCCAATCCTACGGTCTGCGCTGCGCCAACGTCTTCCACGCCGGCGACGGCAACCTGCATCCCCTGATCCTGTTCGACATCAACACGCCCGGCGAGATGGAGAAGGCCGAGGCCGCCGGCGAGGAGATGCTGAAGCTCTGCGTCGAGGTCGGCGGCTGCCTCACCGGCGAGCACGGCGTCGGCATCGAGAAGCGCGACCTGATGACCTATCAGTACGCGCAGCAGGACCTGCACCAGCAGATGCGGGTGCGGGCGGTGTTCGACCCGGCCTGGCTGATGAACCCGGCCAAGGTCTTTCCGCTGGACGGGCGGATCGCGGCGTGAGCGTCAGGCGGGTCGGCAAGAGCGTCACCAATGGCGTCACGCTGCTGTGGCGTTGCGGTAGATCAGCCGACGAGGCCGGCCTCGCGCGCGGCGACGAGACGGGCGCGGGCCACCGGAACGTCGAGCCCGCCGACCAGCACGAGGCGGATGTTGCGGCCGTCCCGCCTCCAGCCGGTCACGGCATCTCGTGCCACCCACCAAGAGCGGTGCACGGTGAGACCCGGTCGGTGTCCCACCTCCTGCACCGCCTGGCGCAGCGGCATCAGGACCAGGGCGCTCCCCTTGCGGGTGTGCACCCGGACGTAGTGGTCCTCCATCTGCAATGCGAGGATGTCGCGCCCGATCTGTGGCGGCAGCCGGTCCAGCAGGCCGCACACGGTCGGCGGTGCGGGTGATACGGTTTCCGGAAGATGCCTCCTGGAAATCGTATCATCAGCCCGCACGGCGCCGGAGCGAAGCCGACTTCCGCATCTCGAAAGCGATCCGACAGGATCGTCTGAAGCGATCAATCGGAAGTCGTATGACGGGGCAGGAGGCTCGCGCGTCATCAGAAGTGCCCGGCCGGCCGCGAGCATGAGCAGGACGAGGAGCGTCTGGCCGTACCATTCGGGGAGCGGCACGCGGGCGACGACTCCCGGCCAGAGGCCGCTCGCGATGATCCGGGACAGAAATCCTGCTGGCAGGGCCACGACCGCGGCGGCCAGGGCCAGGGCGACCGGGGCGGTTACGCCCCGACGCGTGATCCACGGCACCAGCCACGTCGCGGCCGCCGCGAGCAGGATGGCCCCGAGCCACAGGCATCCGACCCAGTAGGCGACCAGGAGGGCGGACGACCCGTTCAGGTAGCTCCCGAACGGGCCGATCAGCCCGAGACCCACGCCGGCGGTGGTGAGCGCCGCGCCGGCGCGCGTCCGGGGATGCCCGGGACCGGGCCAGCATCGTGCGATCATGCCGCCAGGTTAGCTGCGCACGAATGCGGTGGGAAGCCTGGCCGCCCGCCCGGCCGCGAACCCGCTCGCCCGTTGGCGAAGTACCAGCTGCGGGTGGGGCTCCCCGAGCCCATGACGGAGGCGCTTACAAGGGGAACGACCATGATGAGACGCTCGGGGATGCTGATGGGGCTCTGCCTGCTGGCCGGGAGCCTGCCCGGAGCGGCCTGGGCGGGACACGCCGGATTCCGAACCCTCGCCATTTCGGAGGGAGACGGGCCGCCGTTGGATGTCGCGCTCTGGTATCCGACCGAGGCCGCGCCGCGTCCGACACAGGTCGGACCCTTCGTCCAGAGCGTCGCACCGGGTGCGGCCATCGCCGGGCGCGGCCTGCCCCTGATCGTCCTGTCGCACGGCACCGGCGGGAGCCGGACGAGCCATGCCGACACCGCCCTCGCGCTCGCGCAGGCCGGCTATGTCGTGGCGGCCCTGGATCACGCCGGCGACGATTGGCGCGACCGTAGCCGCGTGCTGGACGTGGCTGGCCGGGTCCGTCAATTCGGAGCGATTGTCGCCGCCGTGGTTGCCGGTGAGGGCGGCGCGACCATCGATCCCGCGCGGGTCGGCGCCTTCGGCTTCTCGGCCGGCGGCTTCACCGTCCTGGCCGCGGCGGGCGGACGGCCCGATCTCGACCGGGTCGGACCACATTGCGAAGCGAGTCCGGACGTCTACGATTGCCGCCTGATCGCGGCGGAGGCGGCACGCGGACGACACCTGCGGCCGGCCGCTTTCACCCCCGCTCCCCGCCTCGCCGCCCTGGTCGTCGCGGCTCCCGCCCTCGGCTTCACCTTCACCCGATCGGGCCTCGCCGCCATCGCCGCGCCGGTGCAGCTCTGGCAGGCGGGGGACGACGAGATTCTGCCCGCGCCGCATTACGTCGAGCCGGTCGCCGCCGCGCTGCCGCACCCGCCCGACCATCACGTCGCCGAGGGCGCGCGCCACTACGACATCCTGGCGCCCTGCTCCCCCGATCTGGTGGCGGCTGCGCCGGAGATCTGCGCCAGCGCGCCCGGCTTCGACCGGGCTGCCTTCCACGCCCGCTTCAACGCCGCGATCGTCGCCTTCTTCGACCGTGCGCTGAGACGCCCGGGCGATGCCCCTCAGGCCGGCGGCCCGAGCGGGGCGCAGCGGAAGGCGCCGTAGCCGCCCTGCGCCAGGCGCTCGGCCAGAGCCGGCAGGACGATGTCGGCCTCCTCGCGCAGGGTCCAGGGCGGGTTGACGACGATGAGGCCGCTGCCGCTCAGGCGCGTCGGGTCGGGCCGGTGGATCAGCAGGTCGAGGCGCAAGGCGGGCCGGGGCAGGGCGGCGTCGAGGGTGGCGGCGAGGCGGTCGATCGCGGCGGCGTCCTTGATCGGGTACCAGGCGAGGTAGGTGCCCGTCGCCCATTTCGTGACCGCCTTCAGGAGTTCGCGGCCGAGGCGCTCGATCTCGCCCGGTACCTCGTAGGGCGGGTCGATCAGCACGAGGCCGCGGCGCTCCTTCGGGGGGATCAGGGCGGGGAGCGCCGTCCAGCCGTCGAGGGCCAGCACCTTGGTGCGCGAATCCTGGTTGTAGCGGGCATGCAGCACCGCCCCGTCGGCCGGGTGCAGCTCGACGAACACGCCCTGGTCGCCGGGGCGCAGGAACTCGCGGATCAGCGCCGGTGAGCCGGGATAGATCGTCGCGCCGTGGCGCGCCCGCACCGCCTCCACCGTCGCGCGGTAGGGGCTGAGCAGCGCCTCCACGTCCTCAGCGAAGGGCGCGTCGAGGCGGCCGATGCCGTCGTGCCACTCGCCGGTGCGCCCGGCCTCGTCGGCGGTGAGATCGTAGAAGCCGAGGCCCGCATGGGTGTCGATCGCCCTGAACGGCGTCGCCTTGCGCTGGAGATGCGCCAGCACCCGGGTCAGCACCCAGTGCTTGAGCACGTCGGCGTGGTTGCCGGCGTGGAAGGCGTGGCGGTAATTCACGGATCCTGAGCCCTCGTCTCGCCGTCCCGCGTGGGAACCGGCGCAAGAGGCCCTATCATCATCGCATGCGCCGCGACGAGGCGATTGTCGGGAGATCCTGGCCCGCCTGAAATCCGCCGAGCCCGCCCTGCGGGCGAACGGCGTCGCCTCGCTGTACCTGTTCGGCTCTCACGCCCGGGACGAGGCACGGGACGATTCGGACATCGACGTGTTCGTCGATCCGGCGCCCGGCGTGACATTCGGCTTCCTGCCGTTCATGGCGGCTTACGAAGCAATCGAGGCCGCGGTGGGAGCCCGGGTGGATTACGGCACGCGCAGCGGCCTGCATCCGGTCTTGCGTCCGACGATCGAACGGGATGCGGTCAGGGTGTTCTGATGGCCGGCCATTCGCCTCGCATCTGGCTGCTCGATATCCGGGGCGAGATCGCCGGCATTCGTGACCTGACCAAGGAGGCGACCTTCGAGATGCTCGCCGGAAGCTGGGCCATGATGCGGGCCGTGCAGCACGCACTGCTGATCATCGCCGAAGCCGCCAAGCACATTCCGCCCGATCTGAAGGCGCTGGAGCCATCGGTGCCATGGCGGCAGATCCACGGCCTCGGCAACATGCTCCGCCATGACTATCGCAGGATCGACCCGGTCGTGCCCTGGTCTGTCGTCACCGAACATCTGGCGCCCCTCGATACCGCCGCGGCGGCGCTTCTCGACCGGGTGCCAGACGAGTGAGATCCTACCGCCCCGCCCCGACCGTCACCTCCCCGGCGCGGCAGTTCTGGCGGGCCACCTCCGGGCAGGCGGTGAAGCCGCGCAGGTCCTTGGTGAAGCAGATCCGCACCTCCTCGAGCCGGCCCGCCTTGCAGGTGACCGACATCATGTCCGGGCGCAGGCCCGGATTGGCGGCGACGAACTGGCGGGCGATGTCGATGGGAGCCGCGCGCAGGTCGTCCGCCGGCTTCGCCAGGGCGGCCGGGATCGTCACCGCGTCGCGGGCCTTGGCGGTCGCGCGGAAATAGGCTGCCGGATCGAGGCCCGAGCAGGTGCCGTGCTGGCGCCACTCGTGCCGGGCCAGGCCCTCGCTCGGGAAGACGCCCTCGGCCGCGTCCATCGCGGGACGGCTCGGGCTGCGGGAGAAGGCGCCGCACTCGCTCGGGAAGCCGCGGTCGTATTGCGGCCACAGGCCGTGGACCACGAAGCCCGGATTGCGGCCCGTGTCGCATTGCCGGTCGTTGCGGCGCTCGCCGGTCAGCGCGCAGTAGGTCGGCGACCAGGACAGGGCCAGGACGTAGAAGTCGAACACCCCCGGCTCGCCGCCGCCGCGCCCCTGCGCGGCGGCCGGGCCGGCGGCGACGGCCGCCGCGAGGGCGGCACCGACCAGCGCGCGCATCACGGCCGGGCTTCGCGGCAGGACGAGGCCGAGGCGTAGGCGTAGGCGAGGTTGCGGTCGAGGCCGTGGACGCAGAACTCGACGCCGTAGGTCGCCCCGATGATGCCGAGGCTCTCGCGCACCGAGTAGTCGACGCGCCGGCGCACCCCGTCCGAGGTGGTGGCGACCGCGGTGCAGAAGCGGCGGGGATAGAAGTCGAGGCCCCAGGGCCGCCAGGCGGTGCGCTCGATGCTGTCGTAGGCCGCGATCGTCAGCGTCGAGTTCCAGAACTTCGCCTCCTTCTCGGCGAACTGGTAGGTGATCTTCTCCAGCACGCCGGCATCCTGGCAGCCCGGGATCTGGGCGTCGAACGGGAACTCGCGCTCCTCGGCCGGGGCGATCTCCTGGCGGGCCGAGCGGGCCTGCGCGGCGGACAGGCCGGCGGCGGTGGCGAGCCCGGCGAGCAGGGCGGCGAGGAGGGGTGTCTTGCGCATGGGCCGGTCCTTGGGCCCGGGGCAGGCGCCGGCCCGCGGGCGGGCCCGCGAGGCTCAAGCCTTCCGGGGGAATGACGGTTGCTCTCTCAAGCCTGACACCAAGCCTCCGCCCGCGCCAAGTCAAGCTTCTGGGCTGGCCCGGCGGTGCTTTCGCGGGCGCCTGGTGTGCTCAGGGCACACCCGGCCGGGGGCCGGCGCGCACCCATTCCCCGGGGAGCGCGCGTCGGCCGCGGTTTGCCTCGCCCCGGCGACGCACTAAGACGGGACTCACACAGGCCGCCGAAAAGATGTCAGCCCGCATGAGCACCGAGACCGCCCCCGAGACGAAGCCCGTCGGCCCCGGCGATCAGGTGCTCCTGGTCGACGGCTCGTCGTTCATCTTCCGGGCCTATTTCCAGTCGATCAACCAGCCCGAGCGCTACAATTTCCGCCCCTCCGACGGGCTGCCGACCGGGGCGGTGCGGCTGTTCTGCGCCAAGCTCGCGCAGTTCGTGCAGGAGGGCGCCGCCGGCGTCGTGCCGACCCATCTCGGCATCGTGTTCGACAAGTCCGAAGGCTCGTTCCGGAAAGAAATCTTTCCGGACTACAAGGGCCACCGGCCCGACGCCCCCGACGACCTCAAGCGCCAGATGCCGCTGATGCGCGACGCGGTGCGGGCCTTCGGCCTGCACCCGATCGAGTTGCAGCGCTACGAGGCCGACGACCTGATCGCGACCTACGCCCGCCAGGCCGAGGCGCGGGGGGCGGGCGTCATCATCGTGTCCTCCGACAAGGACCTGATGCAGCTCGTCGGCGACCTCGTGCGGTTCTACGACTTCGAATCGGGCCAGAAGGGCAAGCCGGGCTACCGGCCCGAGCGCAACCTCGACCGCGCCGCCATCCTGGAGCGCTGGGAGGGCCTGGGGCCGGAGCAGATCGGCGACGCGCTGGCGCTGATCGGCGACACCTCCGACAACGTGCCGGGCGTGCCGGGCATCGGGCTGAAGACCGCGGCGGCGCTGATCAAGGAGTTCGGCAGCCTGGAGGCGCTGCTGGACAAGGCCGCGACGATCAAGCAGCCCAAGCGCCGCGAGACCTTGCTCGCCAATATCGACCAGGCGCGGTTGTCGCGCCGCCTCGTCGCCCTCGACGAGCAGGTGCCGGTGCCGGTGCCCCTCGACGATCTCGGCCTGCCGAAGCCCGACCCCGAGCGCCTGGTCGGCTTCCTGAAGGCGATGGAGTTCAACACCCTGACGCGCCGCATCGCCCAGATGCTGCACGTCGACCCGGAAGCGGTGCGCCCGGACCCCTCCCTCTTGCCGGAGGGCGCCGATACCGGGTTCTCGAACGAGAAGGGCGGCAGCGACGTGACGCCGTTCTTCGGCGATGCGCCGGACGCCGCGCCCGAGACGAAGGCCGAGGTCGATCCCTTCGCCGATCTCGACCTGCCGGACGCCCCCCCGAAGCCGAAGGCGCCCGCCGAGGCGACGCCGACGACGCTGGTGGCGGCGCGCGCCGCGGAAGCGGTGAAGCCCTTCGACACCGCGTCGTACGAGACCATCACCACGGTCGAGAGCCTCGACACCTGGATCGCCGAGGCGGTCGAGGCCGGGGTGGTGGCGGTCGATACCGAGACCACGGCGCTCGACGCCAACACGGCCGACCTCGTCGGCGTCTCGCTCGCCACCGCGCCGGGGCGCGCCGCCTACATCCCGCTCAGCCACCGCGGCGGCGAGGACCTGTTCGGCGGCGGCCTACTGCCGGGGCAGCTCTCCTGGGAGGTCGTGCAGGCGCGCCTGAAGCCGCTGCTCGAGAACCCGGCGGTGCTCAAGGTCGGCCAGAACATCAAGTACGACTGGCTGGTGCTCGCCCGCCACGGCATCGAGGTCCGGCCCTTCGACGACACGATGCTGATCTCCTACGTGCTCGATGCCGGCAAGGGCTCGCACGGCATGGACGAACTCGCCCGCCGCCATCTCGGCCACCAGCCGATCACCTTCGCGGACGTCGCCGGGACCGGGCGCCAGAAGGTCACCTTCGACCGCGTCGCCCTCGACAAGGCGACCGCCTACGCGGCCGAGGACGCCGACGTGACCCTGCGCCTGTGGCGGCTGATGAAGCCGCGCCTCGCCGCCGAGCGCCGCGCCACCGTCTACGAGACCCTGGAGCGGCCGCTGGTGCCGGTGCTGGCGCGGATGGAGCGCGAGGGCATCAAGGTCGATCGCCAGATGCTGAGCCGGCTCTCGGGCGATTTCGCCCAGTCCCTGGCGCGGCTCGAGGACGAGATCCAGGAGATGGCGGGCGAAAAGTTCTCCGTCTCGTCGCCGAAGCAGATCGGCGACATTCTCTTCGGCAAGATGGGCCTGCCCGGCGCCAAGAAGACGCCGTCCGGCCAGTGGGCGACCCCCGCGACCCTCTTGGAGGAGCTGGCCGGCCAGGGCCACGACCTGCCGCGCCGGATCCTCGAATGGCGCCAGCTCTCGAAGCTGAAATCGACCTACACCGACAGCCTGCAGGAGCATGCCGACCGCGGCACCGACCGGGTCCACACCTCCTTCGCGCTCGCCGCCACCACGACCGGGCGGCTGTCCTCGTCGGACCCGAACCTGCAGAACATCCCGGTCCGCACGGAAGAAGGGCGGCGCATCCGCCAGGCCTTCGTGGCGGATGCAGGCCACAAGCTGATCTCGGCCGATTACAGCCAGATCGAGCTGCGGCTCCTCGCCCACATCGCCGACATCCCGCAGCTGCGCCAGGCCTTCGAGGACGGCATCGACATCCATGCCGCCACCGCCTCGGCGATGTTCGGCGTGCCGCTCGACCAGATGAACTCCGACCTGCGGCGCCGGGCCAAGACCATCAATTTCGGCATCATCTACGGCATCTCGGCCTTCGGCCTCGCCGACCGGCTCGGCATCCCGCAGGGCGAGGCCTCGGCCTTCATCAAGCAGTATTTCGAGCGCTTCCCAGGCATCCGCGCCTATATCGACGACACCAAGAAGATCTGCCGCGACAAGGGCTACGTCACGACCCTGTTCGGCCGGGTCTGCCACTACCCGCAGATCCGCTCCAACAACCCGCAGGAGCGCGCCTCGGTCGAGCGCCAGGCGATCAACGCGCCGATCCAGGGCACCGCGGCCGACATCATCCGCCGGGCGATGGCCCGAAT
Organism: Methylobacterium sp. 17Sr1-1; assembly: GCF_003173775.1. NCBI lineage: Bacteria > Pseudomonadati > Pseudomonadota > Alphaproteobacteria > Hyphomicrobiales > Methylobacteriaceae > Methylobacterium > Methylobacterium sp. 17Sr1-1. The sequence continues at coordinate 346,289 of NZ_CP029552.1, forward strand.
GGAGGGCGCGCTGTCGGACGCGGGCCTCTCGACCCGGATGCTGCTCCAGGTCCACGACGAACTGGTGTTCGAGGCGCCCGACGACGAGGTCGAGCGGGCGCTGCCGATCATCGCCCGGGTGATGGAGGAGGCGCCCCACCCGGCGGTTCAGCTCCGGGTGCCGCTCGCCGTCGAGGCCAAGGCGGCGGCGAACTGGCAGGAGGCGCATTGAGGGGCTGGCGCGGCGGCGTACGCGCCGCGGCGCCGGTCTCTCAGGCCGCCCGCACGGTGTCGAGGAAGCGCCGGACTTCGGTGCCGAGATGCGCCGCTTCCTGCTGCAACGCCGAGGCCGAGGCGAGGACGCGGTCCGCCGCCGCCCCGGTCTGCTCCGCGGCCCCGGCCACGCCGGCGATGTTCGTCGTCACCTCGCCGGTGCCGCTCGCGGCCTGGTTCACGTTGCGGACGATTTCCTGGGTCGCCGCCCCCTGCTGCTCCACGGCGCCGGCCAGGGCGACCGTCACCGCGTCGATCTCCTCGATCCGCCCGGTGATCGCCGCGATGGCCGACACCGCCTGATCGGTGGATCCCCGGATCCGGCCGATCTGCTGGGTGATCTCCTCAGTGGCCCGCGCCGTCTGGTTGGCCAGTTCCTTGACCTCGGCGGCGACCACCGAGAAGCCGCGGCCGGCCTCGCCGGCGCGGGCCGCCTCGATCGTGGCGTTGAGGGCGAGCAGGTTGGTCTGGCCGGCGATGCCGGCGATCATCGCCACCACGTCGCCGATGCGCGCGGTGGTGGCGCTCAGGTCGTGGACCAGGGCGGTGGTCCGCTCCGCCTCGCCCACCGCGACCCGCGCCAGGCCGGCCGCGCCCTGGACCTGCCGGCCGATCTCGATCACCGAGGCGCCGAGCTCCTCGGCCGCCGCCGCCACGGTGCCGACATTGGCCGCCGCCTGATCGGCCGCCGTCGCGACGGTGAAGGACTGGCTCGCCGTCGCGCTGGCGGCGCCGGACATGGTCCGGGCCGTCGCCTGCAGATCCGTCGCCGCATGCGCGACCAGCCCGACGATGCCGCCGACGGCGGTCTCGAAATCGTCGGCCACCCGGTGCATCGCGGCCCGCCGCTGCGTCTCCGCGTCGGCGCGGGCCTCCGCGGTCTCCGCCTCGAGGGCCCGGCTGCGGATGAGGTTCTGGCGAAACACCTCGACGCCCCGGGCGACGGCGCCGATCTCGTCGCGGCGGCCGAGATCCGGAACCGTCACCGCGGCGTCGCCGCCGGCCAGGCGGTTGATCACGGCGGTCATCCGGTCCAGGGGCCGGGTGATGCCCCGCACGATCACGCCCGCGCCGAGCCCGGTCAGCAGGACGATCCCCGCCATCAGGACGGCGTTGAAGGCCAGGGCCTGCTTCGCCTCCTCCTCCGCCGCCTCGGCCTCCCCGGCGAGCTGCGTCACCGCCCGCGTCGGGATGGCCAGCAGCGCGTCGAGGGCCGGCACGACCGCCAGGGTGAAGTCCTCGTTGGTCAGCTTCGTCTCGTAGCGGCCGTTCACCGCAGCCAGCAGGGGCCCGACCATCTCGCCGTAGCGGCCGCCGAAATACGTCGCCTTGGCCTTCGCCACGGCGGCGGCGAGATCCGCGCCGTCCGTAAGCTGGCGCACCGCCTGCTCCACCTGCTGGAACACCGCCTCCACCTGGCCGCGCCGGACGAGGACGGTGGTCGCCTCCTGTTCCGTCAGCGGGCGCTGGTAGGCCAGGGCCCGGGTGAGCGCGCTGGCGGCGTCGCCGGCCATCCCGCGGGCGACCCAGCCCTTGCGCCGGATCTCGATCAGGTCGGCCAGCCGGTGATCGCCGGTGCGGATCGGCTGCTCGATGGCGTCCGCGAGGGTGTCCATCGTCGCCAGCATCGCCGGGACATGGGCGGCGAGGCCCGCGAGCAGCTTGGGATCGCGCTCTCCCTTGGGCTGCGTCACCTGGCGATCCACCTCGCCGCGCAGCGCGCGGAGCCCGGCATAGGCCGACGCCGTCGCCTCGCCGAGGCCGGCCCGCTCGGGGCCGAACCGGCCGAGGCGGTCGAGCGCCTGGGCGATCCCGCGATCGACCTCACCGCGTCGCGTCGCGAGCCGGGCGGCCGCCGCGGCCGCGGCCTCCCCGTCGAGCTTCAGCACCCCGACCTCGTAGCTCAGCTCGTAGCGCAGCGAACCCATGGCGTTGAGCAGGAGCTCGTCGATCTTCGCCAGGCGGGCGACCTGCTCCGACGTCGTCCAGGCCTGACGCGAGCGCAGCAGATCGCGCCCGAACATGCCGAGCGTGAGACACGAGAACACCACGATGATGGTGATCAACTTGGATTTGAGCGACACGCTTCGTGTCTCCGTCGAGGTGGAGGCGGCAGGGAATTCGGAAGAGGATCCAGCTGACCCCGAAATGATGGGAAGATCGTCTTAGGCGATTGACGATAAGTCATAATAGTAAAATATAATCGACCGACATTAATAAAATGGGCCGAGAGCGGCCGCGGGGTGGCTGCGGACGCTCGGTTCGTAGCGGTTAAGTGCCTCTTGCCAAATTTCCGCTGCGCCTAGGCCACCCCGACGAGCGACGAGCGACGAGCGACGAGCGACGAGCGACGAGCGACGCCGGCGATCGGGATATTTGTGAGGTTCACCGATGATCGTAGGGACGAGAGTCCCACGGGGCCGCTCGCCGTCGAGGCCGGGGCGGCGACGGAAGGCGCATCGAGGCACTGCGCTGGAGCATCGCCCGGCGACGCGGAGAACCGTTTCGGCGAAGGCATGCGGCACAATCAAGGTCTGGAGCGCCGTCGAGAGCCTGTTTGACTGATTGTCAGGATCGATCCCACCCACAGGCTCATCCGGAGGTGTCGGTCGATTGAAGATCGACTGACCTCGACGGAGGTCTCCGGAGACCACCGGGGCAACGGGAGGCCTCCTTCGAGGCTCCCGTTGGTCGCACCTCAGGATGAGGGTGTGGATGGGAGGAATCCGGCTTCTCGCGGGCCATCTTTGCAAGTCACGTCACGCAACCGCCGTCACGCCACATCGAGCCCCAGATCGACGATCGGCGCGCTGTGGGTGATCCAGCCGGCCGAGATCAGGTCCACCCCCGTCGCGGCGACCGCGCCGACGGTCTCGCGGGTGATGCGGCCGGAGGCCTCGCTCACCGCCCGGCCGTCGATCATCGCCACCGCCTGCCGCAGGGTGTCGGGATCCATGTTGTCGAGGAGCACCGCGTCGGCGCCGACCGCCAGGGCCTCCTCCAGCTGCGCCAGGGTGTCGACCTCGACCTCGATCTTCACCAGGTGACCGACGCCCGCTCGGGCGCGCCGCACCGCCGGGCCGACGCCGCCGGCCACCGCCACGTGGTTGTCCTTGATCAGCACCGCGTCGTCGAGGCCGAAGCGGTGGTTGGCCCCGCCCCCGGCCCGCACCGCGTGCTTCTCGAGCGCCCGCAGGCCCGGCGTGGTCTTGCGGGTGCAGACGATGCGGGCTCTGCCGTGCGGCCGGGCGGCCTCGACCAGCGAGGCGGTCGCGGTGGCGACGCCCGACAGGCGGCAGAGCAGGTTGAGGGCGACGCGCTCGGCCGAGAGGATCGCCCGGGCCGGGCCGTCGAGGGCGATCACCGTGTCGCCCGGGGCGATCGGGCTGCCGTCCGGCCGCAGGACCCGGACGTTCACCGCCGGATCGAGGAGCCCGAAGGCGAGGAGTGCGGCGTCCGTGCCCGCCACCGTGCCGGCCTGGCGCGAGACGATGGCGCCGGAGAAGCGCGCGCTCGCCGGCACGATGCTGTCGGTGGTGAGGTCGCCGGCCCGGCCGAGATCCTCGAGGAGGGCGGCCCGCACGACCGGCTCGACCAGCAGGTGCGGCAGGGAGGGGAGGGTGGTGTCGGTCATCGGATGGCCTCGAAGGAGGACGGCAGGGCATCGCCGAGGGTTTTCGCGACGGCGAAGGCCCGGCTCAGGGTGATCTCGGTCGAGCGGGGCGCGCGCTGCCCCGGATGGTCGGCCCGCCAATGGGCGCCGCGGCTCTCCTCCCGGCCGAGCGCCGCGGCGGCCACGAGCAGGCCCGCGGTCGCCGCCGCCGAGCCGGCCCGCGCCAGGGCGGCGAGGCGCACGACCGCTGGCCCGAGGCCGGCAGCCTCGCGCACCAGCCCGACCTGCGCCTCCATCACGGCGCGGACCTCCGGCAGCGCCTCCGGGCCGGAGGTTTCCTCCCGGAGGTGGCCCGGGCCGGCGGCGCGGCTCTCCGTGTCCCGGATGTCAGCCGCGATCTGCGCCGCGAAGGCCATCGCCTCGAGGAGCGAGTTGCTGGCGAGGCGGTTGGCCCCGTGCAGGCCGGTCGCCGCGACCTCGCCGCAGGCCCACAGGCCGGGGAGCGAGCTGCGCCCGCGCCCGTCCACCCGGATCCCGCCCATGTGGTAGTGGGCGGCCGGCCGCACCGGGATCGGCGTGACCGCCGGATCGAGTCCGGCGGCGCGGCAGAACGCGGCGACGGTCGGGAAGCGACGCGCGACGTCGAGGCGGCGCGCGTCGAGAAAGACCGCCTCGCCGCGCCCGGTCCGCAGCGCGATGGCCCGGGCGACCACGTCGCGGGGGGCGAGCTCCGCCCCGCTGATGCCGGCCATCACCCGGCCGCCAGCCGCATCGACCAGCACCGCGCCCTCGCCGCGCAGGGCCTCGGTGGCGAGCGGCAGGGACCCGTCGGTCGCGAGCGCGATCGCCGTCGGGTGGAACTGCACGAACTCGACGTCGCGGAGCACCGCGCCCGCCCGCGCCGCCAGGACGAGGCCGGAGCCGGTCGCGCCCGCCGGATTGGTGGTCGAGCGATAGAGCCCCCCGAGGCCGCCGGTCGCCAGCACCGAAGCCCGCGCCGGCAGGGCGACGGGTCCCCGCTCGGTCCGGGCCACGAGGCCGGTCACCCGGCCCGCGCCGTCCTGCATGAGCGCGCTCGCCCGCCCGACCGTCACCGTCACCGACGGGCAGGCCGAGACCGCCCGGGCGAGGGTTCGCAGGACCGCCGCGCCGGTGGCGTCGCCCCCGGCCTTCACGATCCGGCGCCGGCCATGGGCCGCCTCCAGGCCGAGGGCGAGCGTGCCGTCGGGCCCGCGGTCGAAGGCGAGGCCGAGCCCGCAGAGCCACTCCACGAGGCCGGGGCCGGCCTCGGCGACGCGCCGCGCCACCTCCGGATCGCTCAGGCCCGCGCCGGCACTGAGGGTGTCGGCGGCGTGGAGCGCCGGATCGTCGTCCGCCCCGATCGCCGCCGCGATGCCGCCCTGGGCCCAAGCCGTTGCAGTGTCGGTCGCGGTCTCCTCGCCCAGCGGCGCGGCGCTGAGCAGCGTGACGGGAAGCGGTGCGAGCCGCAGGGCCGTGGCGAGGCCGGCGACGCCGGCCCCGACCACGACGACGCGATCGTGGATGGTAGGATTCCGGCTCATGCCCGCACCGCCAGCATGCGCTCGACCGCGCGGCGGGCCGGGACGATCAGGTCGTCCGGCACCGTGACCTCGTGGGTCAGGGTCTCCAGGCTGCGCCGGATCTTCTCCAGGCTGATCCGCTTCATATGCGGGCAGAGGTTGCACGGCTTGACGAACGCGACGTCCGGATTGCGCAGGGCCAGGTTGTCGGCCATCGCGCATTCGGTGATCATCACCACCTGCGCCGGCCGGCGCGTCTCGACATAGGCCTGCATCGCCGCGGTCGAGCCGGCGAAATCGGCCTCGGCCACAACGGCGGGCGGGCATTCGGGGTGGGCCAGCACCGTCACGCCCGGGTAGGCTTCGCGGGCCTCGCGGATGTCGGCTGCCGTGAAGCGCTCGTGCACCTCGCAATGGCCGGCCCAGGTCAGGATCTCGATCCCCGGCAGCTCGGCCTGGACGTTCTGGGCCAGGTACTCGTCCGGGATCATCAGCACCCGCGGGACGCCGAGGGATTCGACCACAGCCCTGGCGTTGCCCGAGGTGCAGCAGAGATCGGACTCGGCCTTCACGGCGGCGGAGGTGTTGACGTAGGTGACCACCGGCACGCCGGGATAGCGCTGCCGCAGGCGCCGCACGTCGGCGGCGATGATCGAATCGGCGAGCGAGCAGCCGGCCGCGGGATCGGGGATCAGCACGGTCTTGCCCGGATTTAGGATCTTGGCGGTCTCGGCCATGAAGTGCACGCCCGCGAGCACGATCACGTCGGCATCGGTGCGGGCCGCCTCGCGGGCGAGCGCCAGGCTGTCGCCGACGATGTCCGCCACGGTGTGGAAGATCTCCGGCGCCTGGTAATTGTGCGCCAGCACCACGGCATTGCGCTCCCGCTTGAGTGCCTGGATCGCCGCCACGTCCGCGGCGAGGGCCGGCCACTCGATCGCCGGGACGTGGTGGCGCACTCGCGCGTAGAGTTCCGCCTGGGACGGGATCCCAGCCCGGTCGAGGAATGCCGCATCCATTCTCGCCTCCCGATTTATACTCAAAATGAGCATTTACCCGGCTAGGCTAGTTCCCGGATTCCGGCCTGTCCAGATATGTTGTATCTGAGCATAAGTGCGGCAGGACGACGCGGTCCGACCCCGCCGCGGCGGTCAGCCCGTACGGCTCGACGGCAGCCGCAGGCCTGGGGCGGGTCGCTCGAGCAGCACCTCGCGGCGGAAGCGCATCAGCCGGGCGGGCCGCCCGCCGGTCTCGGCGGTGACGGCCTCGGTCTCCTCGACGAGGCCCTGCTGCGCGACGAGGCGACGGAAGTTCTGCTTGTGCAGGAGGGCGCCCGACAGGGCCTCGACCACGCGCTGGAGCTGGCCCAGGGTGAAGGCCGGCGGCATCAGCTCGAACACGACGGGCCGGTACTTGATCTTGCCCCGCAGGCGCGAGAGGGCGGTGGCGAGCATGCGGCGGTGATCGAAGGCCATGGGCTGGCCGGCCAGCAGGCGGATGTCCTCCTCCGCGGCGCCCGCCTCCGGCACCAGGCCGGCCTCGAACAGGAGCTCGTAGCGCTCCAGCACCCGCTCCTCGTTCCAGCCGCTCCCCGCCGCCCCGAAGGTCAGGCCGATCCGGTCGCTCCGGCGGCGGCGCTCCTCGGGATCGGGGGCGGCCTCGGCCCAGGCGTCGAGCCGGAGGGTCAGCGCGTCGAGGGCGGCAGGTCGGCCCGCCCGCCAATCCTCGTAGGGGAAGTAGCGGTACCAGCTCTGCCAGGCGGAATCCGCGGCGGGCCGCGCCTCCCGCACCAGGGCGAGGTAGGCGACCGAGAGGGCATGCCGGCCGTCCTCGTCTTCGCCCCCCTCGCTCGCGGGCCGCCGGTTGCGGTCGCCGAAGGTGTAGAGCTGCTCGACATAGCCGAGGCTCTGGCCGGTCTGGCGCTCGACCCAGGCGCGCAGGCCCCGCTCCAGGGTGGGATGCGCCGGCTCCAGGGGACCTGCCGGCAGGCCCTCGCCCCGGCCCTCGGGCTGGCCGGAGACTGGCACGGTGAGGACGCGCGGGTCGTCGAGCGTCGCCGCCAGGATGACGGCCGCGAGGCCGATCAGGGGGGCTGCCGCACTCGGTTCCGCCTCGCTCATTGCCCCCTCCCGGTCCTGCCGGGGCTTACCACGGCCGATCGGCACGGCCAGGCCTTTGTTATATCATCGCGGCGCAAGTCCCCCTTGGAACCGGGCTCGCATCGGACCGCTCCCGCCTCATCAGGCCGCGGCGAGCCCGCCCCGCGCCGGGGCCTGCGCGGCGACCTCGCGCAACAGGAGCCCGAACAACACGACCAGTACCACCGTCATGCCGCCGAAGCCCAAGATCTGGGCCTGCATCGTCAGGGTGGGGCTGAGCCAGGCGAGGATCATGACGAGGTCCGGCTGCGCGTCCGGCTCTGCCGCCGAGATCCGCCACACCAGCACGGCGGCGACCAGGGTCAGGTCGTAGTTGAAGGCGTAAGGGGTCAGGAGCGGGACGGCGACCGCGATCACGCCGGCGCGCTGCAGCGGGTCGCGGGAGCGGCGCACGGCCCAGACCGTCGCCGCCAGGACCGGGACGGCCACGAGGATCTGCAGGCCCCAGGCCGTCCCCATCGACAGCCCGAAGGTGCGCGCGCCTGCGAAGACCGATGTCATCATGTACGCGAAGAACCCGTCGAAGGACGCGAGTACGCCGTAGGAGTAGGCGCTCGTCTGGCCGAGCGTGTGCCGCCAGGCATCAGCCCCGAAGGCCAGGAGCGAGGCGCCCACGAGGGCGAGCGTGGTGCCCACGGCCGCCGCGATGGTCCGCCACGCCCCGAGGGCGATCAGGACCGGCGGCAGCACGAGGCCGAGCTGCGGCTTGCAGGTGAGCAGGCCGAACAGGATGCCGGCGAGGACCGGTCGGCGCTCCAGGGCCAGCACGCCGCTCAGCAGCAGGGTGGCCGTGAGGAAGCCGTTCTGGCCGCCGGCGGCGTTGACGAGGCAGGCCGGCGCCAGAGCGAGGAGGAGGAGCGCGCGCAGGCGTCGCCCAGGTGGGACCTGGCTTAAGGTCATCCTCGCGAAGGCGGCGAACAGCCCGACCGTCCAAACCGCGAGCGCCGCGAAGTAGGGCATCCATGCCAACGGGACGAGCAGCAGCAGCGTGGAGGGTGGGTAGCTCCAGTTGTGGAAGGGCAGCGGTGTGCCGAAGAGCGCGCCGATCGCCGCGTGATAGGCCCCGAAGTCGAACAGGATGTCGCTCTGCCCCGAGAGGGCGAGCCGGCCCCCGGCCCAGGCGTTGATGAAGTCCCGCCCGATCGGGTGGCCGGTCACGTCGAGACCGCCGCCGGCCGGGCGGTAGTAGCGCACGAGGATGGGCAGCGCGCTCAGGACGCCGAGGAACATCAGCATCGTGCTCGGTAGGATCAGGTTTCGCCGGGCGTGTTCCAGGGGCATCGCGTTGATCTTTCCGTCGGAGCCGGCCCATGCCACCGCTCGGGCAGGCATGCCCCCTCACGTGATGCGCACTGTATCCGGGCGACTCGATGCTTCGCTGCCCGGCCGGGGCAGCGCGCCCGCGTCCCTGCTCCCGGACGAAAAGGTAGAAATCGCCGCTTAACGGCGGGTTTCGCCACCCCCGTCAGGCCGGCACCCGCACCGTCGCCCTGAGGCCCCCGAGCGGCGAATCGTGCAGCGCCACATCGCCGCCATGCGCGCGCGCGATGTCGAGGGCGATGGCGAGGCCGAGGCCCGAGCCGCCGGCATCCTGGCGGGCGTCGTCGAGGCGCACGAAGGGCTTGAACACCTCCTCGCGCAATTCGGGCGGGATGCCGGGCCCGTCGTCGTCGATCGAGACGGCGAGCCAGCGCGCCTCCTGGCGGGCGGTGATCGCGATGGTGTCGCCGTAGCGGGCGGCGTTGGAGGCGAGGTTGAACAGGCAGCGCCGGAACGCGTCGGGCCGGACCGTCACGGTCGACTGGCCCTCCAGCGTCACCTCCGAGACGTGGCCGCCGAGACGCTCGACGTCGGTGCGCACATCCTCGAGCAGCGCCCTGAGGTCGATGGCCGCGGCCGGCTCGCCGGAATCGCCCTTCGCGAAGGCGAGGTAGGCCTCCAGCATCCGGCTCATCTCGTCGACGTCGCGCTGCAGGTCGTCGATCTCGGGCGTCTGCGGCAGCAGCACGAGCGAGAGCCGGAACCGGGTGATGATGGTGCGCAGGTCGTGGCTCACCCCGTTGAGCATCGTGGTGCGCTGCTCCATCGCCCGCTCGATGCGCCGCTTCATCTCGATGAAGGCGTGGCCGGCCTTGCGCACCTCGCGGGCGCCGCGGGGGCGGAAATCGAGCTCGCGGCCCTTGCCGAAGCTCTCGGCGACGTCGGCGAGGCGCAGGATCGGCCGGATCTGGTTGCGTAAGAAAAGGATCGCGACGCCGAGCAGCACCATCGACGAGCCGCCCATCCAGAGCAGGAAGATGTGCGAGTTCGAGGCGTAGGCCTGGCTGCGCCGGGCGATCACCCGCATCACCCCGCCGGGGATCTCGACCCGGATCTCGATCAGGCTGGAGCGGCCGACCGTGTCGATCCAGAACGGCCGGGCGATCTGGCGGCGCAGCTCATCCGTCAAGGCCTCGTCGAGGAGCGAGAAGAACGGCCGCGGGCCCGGCGCCGGCAGGGCGGCGCCCTCCAGGACGTCGACGTCGAGGTTCAGCCGCTCGCTGGCGATCCGCTCCAGGGTCTCGGAGCCCTTGGCCTGGGGATAGCTCTCGTAGATGTCGATCAGGGCCGCCACGTCGGCGGTGACGGCGGCCGAGAGGCGCCGCGTCACCAGCTGCCAGTGCCGCTCCATGAAGGTGTAGGCGATCACCGATTGCAGCAGCACCATCGGGGCGATGATGATGATGAGCGAGCGGGCGTACAGCCCCTTCGGCAGCCGGTCGCCGATCAGGCGGCCGAGCCGGCGCCAGGCCCGCCGGGGCGTCGGCAGCGTCCCGGCGAGGGTCGGGCCGGCCATCGCGCCTAGTCCAGGACCAGGCGGTAGCCGACGCCGCGCACGGTCTGCACGTAGCGGGGGTTCGCCGGGTCGTCCTCGATGCGCCGGCGCAGGCGGTTCATCTGCACGTCGACGGTGCGCTCGTTGGCGGCGCCGTTGGTGCCGGTCAGCGCCTCGCGCTCGACGTTGGCGCCGCGGGCCAGCGCCAGGATGGTCAGGATCTCGCGCTCGCGCTCGGAGAGGCGGATCGCCTCCTCGTCGCGGGTCAGCTCGCCGCGCTCGATGCGGAACTGGAACGGCCCGAAGCGCACCGCGTCGAGGGGGGCGGCCGTGCCGTCGGCCGGCCCCCGGGCGCTGCGGCGCAGGATGTTGTTGAGGCGCAGGATCAGTTCCCGCGGCTCGAAGGGTTTTGGGAGATAATCGTCGGCGCCGATCTCGAGCCCCGTCACCCGGTCGTTCGGGTTCGAGCGGGCGGTGAGCATCAGGATCGGCACCTGCGAGGTCAGGCGGATCTGGCGGGCATAGTCGAAGCCGGTCTCGCCCGGCATCATCACGTCGAGCACCACCGCGTCGAAGACGAGGCTGCGGCCCCGCGCCCGCGCCTCGGCGGCGCTGGCGGCCGCGGTCACCCGGTAGCCGTTCTCGCCGAGGAAGCGGGCGAGCAGGTCGCGCAGGCGGCGGTCGTCGTCGACCACCAGGATGTGGGGGGCGTGGTCGGGCAGCTCGGCCCGGACGCTGAGGGCGGGGCCGGCGCTCACGAACGGGCCTCGCCCTCGGCCGCGGCAATCTCGGCCGCGGAGTCGCCGCCGACGATGAGCCGGCGCACCGCCGCGCGCTCCTCCGGCTCGATCATCGCGAGCAGGAACCGGCTCGCCGGCTCGCGCAAGCCCGGGCCGGCCTCCTCCAGCGCTCGGCGGACCCGTCGGCCCTGGACGCCGGCGAGGCGATGGGCGAGCTGCCGGCCCTGCGGCGTGCAGGTGAGGAGGCGGTGGCGGCGGTCGCTCGTGCCCGTCCGCTGCGCGATGTAGCCCTGCTCGATCAATTCCTTCAGCACCCGGTTCAGGCTCTGCTTGGTGATCCGCAGGATATCCAGGAGTTCGGCGATGGTGAGGCCGGGATGGCGGTCGACGAAGTGCAGCACCCGGTGGTGGGCGCGGCCGAAGCCGTACTCGGCGAGGATCCGGTCCGGATCGGCGACGAAGTCGCGATAGGCGAAGAACAGGAGCTCGATCAGGTCGTAGGCCGGGGCCTCGCCGGTGCCGGAGAGATCGTCTCCGGAGAGGTCCTGCCCCGAGAGGTCTTGCCCCGAGAGGTCTTGCCCCGAGAGGTCTTGCGCGGGCGCGTCCGGGGAGTAGCCTACCTCCGGCAGGTCCTCGTTGGCGGCGTCCGGGATGGGGGCCGGACAGGTCCGGGCGGCCTGGGTCACGGGTCGCACCTCTTCGCGGAAGCGGGGCTTCGCGGGCCCTCGTCATTTATGTCAGTCTTGTTGACATATCTCAGCCCCATTGATACCCGTCAACCCCGCCGGCGAAACGAACGTACGCCCCGCGCCCCGCTCAAGCACGAACGTTGCGCGAGAACCAGCCAGGCGGAAACGAACGCATACGAGGATCATCGTCATGTCCGTCATTCCCTTCGACCAGCGTGAAGGCCACATCTGGGTCGACGGCCGCATGGTGCCGTGGGCGGACGCGAAGATTCACGTACTCAGCCACGGCCTGCACTACGGCTCCAGCGTGTTCGAGGGCGAGCGCGCCTATGGCGGCGAGATCTTCAAGTGCACCGAGCATTCGCAGCGCCTGCGCCGCTCGGCCGAGCTCCTCGACTTCGAGGTCCCGTACACGGTCGCCGAGATCGACGCCGCCAAGCGGCTGGTGCTGAAGGAGAGCGGTCTCCAGGACGCCTATCTCCGCCCGGTCGCCTGGCGCGGCTCGGAGATGATGGGCGTGTCGGCGCAACACAACACCATCCACCTCGCCATCGCGGCGTGGGAGTGGCCGAGCTACTTCGACCCGGCGACCAAGATGAAGGGCATTCGGCTCGACCTCGCCGATTACCGCCGGCCCGATCCGCGCACCGCGCCGTCGGCCTCGAAGGCGGCGGGCCTGTACATGATCTGCACGATCTCCAAGCACCGGGCCGAGAACAAGGGCTACGCCGACGCCCTGATGCTCGACTGGGAGGACAACGTCGCCGAGTGCACCGGCGCCAACGTGTTCTTCATCCAGGATGGGGTGATCCACACCCCGACCGCCGACCGCTTCCTCAACGGCATCACCCGCCAGACCGTGATCGACTTGGCGAAGCGCCGCGGCTACGAGGTGGTCGAGCGGCGCATCCGTCCCGAGGAGATGGCGGGCTTCACCGAGTGCTTCATCACCGGCTCGGCCGCCGAGGTCACCCCGGTCTCGGAGATCGCCCAGTACCGCTTCACCCCGGCCGCGATGACCAAGACCCTGATGGACGACTACAGCGCCGAGGTGCAGCCGCGGGCCAAGGCGGCCTGAACGGAGGCCGCCTGAACGGGCGCCCGAGCCTCCATCGCGTCAACGAGAAGAAGGCCCCGGGCGGGAGACCGCCCGGGGCCTTCGCGTCTCCCGGTCCCGGTTCGTCGGTCCCGGTCGCGGGTTTTGCGGGGACAAGCCGCGCCTGCGGCGCTCGGACCGGGAACGCGGGCCGGGGCTTCCCCGTTGTCTGGCTGGAACATTCAGAGAACACGGGCAGACCTCATGACCGCCAAGACCCACACCAAGCAGGCCGAGACCGAGCACCGCGAGACCGAGAACCCGAAGCAGGATCCGAAGGACACCTCGAACCGCATCAAGGATCCGAAGGACTGGACCACCGGATCCGAGCCGATGACCGGGGCGCAGGCCTCCTACCTCAAGACCCTGGCCGAGCAGGCCAAGGACGAGGACGCCTACGATCCCGACCTCGACAAGGCCGAGGCCTCGCAGCGGATCGACGCCCTGCGCAAGGAGACCGGCAAGGCCTGAGGCGGCCCGCGTCCCGCGGCGCGGGACACGGTGTCGTCCGAGGATGCAAGCGAGGCGCCGCTCCCTCTCCGCGAAGGGAGCGGCGCCACTTCTCGTGCGTCGGGCAGCCCCGCGCGGCGCGGAACGACCGGCGCGACCCCGAAGTCCTGCTTTACCCTGCGTTAGAAAATGGAGATCGCGGGGTCGGATTAGCCGCTCGGATTAACGCTCGGTGAGGGGGTCTCGCCTATTGTCCAGCGCGGCGGACCGGGAGAACTCGACGTGCGTGGCAGATCGCGGGTGACGGAGGCGCTTCGCCGCTTCCGGCGTGAGCAATCCGGCGCGACAGCGATCGAGTACGCGCTCATCGCGACCTTGATCTTCCTCGCGCTGACGAGCGCGCTCGCCGTCTACGGCAGCACGGCCGGCGGCCTCTACAGCAACCTGAGCAACAAGGTCGGTACCGCGCTGCGCTGAAGTCCGTAGCTTCCGCCCGTCACTCCGCCGCCAGCCCGAGATTGTCCAGGCATTGCCGGATCTGCCCGGCCAGGATGTCGGTGAGCGGGTTGGGCTCGCCGGAGCGGTGGCGCATCAGGCCGATGCGGCAGGCCGGCAGGGCGGCGAACCCGTCCTGCGGCCCGAGCACCCGCATGCCAGGACGCAGCGCGCTCTCGGGCAGCACCGAGACAGCGAGCCCTGCCAGCACCGCGGCGCCGACCGCGGTCGAGTTCCAGCTGACGAACAGGATGCGGCTCTGCCGGCCCCCGCGCTCCAGCGCCTCGATGGCGGCCCGGCGCCAGTTGCAATCCGGCCGCCCGAGGGCGAGGGGCACCGGCTCCTCGCCATGGACGGCGTGGCGGCTCGACGTCACCCAGAGCAGCGCCTCGGTGCGGACCGTCTCGATGTTGCGCCGGCCCCTATCCTTCGTGGAACCTTTGGCCTCGGTGACGATGGCGAGGTCGATGTCGCCGTCGGCGATCCGCGCAGCCAGCATGTCGGTGGGCTCGCACACCACCGTCACCTCGGCCCGCGGATGGGTCCGGGCGAAGCGCGCGAGGATCTCCGGCAGGTAGCGGTCGGCATAGTCGTCCGGCAGGCCGAGGCGCACCCGGCCGGCGAGGTCGCCCTCGTCGAAGGTCGCCAGGCACTCGGTCTGCAGGCGCACGATGCGCCGGGCGTAGTCCAGCAGGCGCTCGCCGTCGTCGGTCAGCCGCACGCCACGGCCGGCCTTGGCGAAGATCTCGCGCCCGACCCGCTCCTCGAGCCGCTTCATCTGCATCGAGACGGCGGACTGGGTCTTGTTCACCGCCTCCGCCGCGCGGGTGAACGACCCACTCTCGGCGATCGCCACCAGGGTCCGGAGCTGGTCGATGTCGAGGGGATGCACCGGATCGCTCCGTCATCGATGCCTGCATCAATCCGCGTGATGTGACACATCTCAATCATTCGCTCAACGCATCGACCGAGCTGGGCTATGACGGTGGGGCGGATGAGCACGGCCGGCCCGGGACGAGGCCCAGGATCAGGCCCAGGATCAGGCCCATGACGAGGTATGCCGAGACGCTCCCGCCGGAGACCACGATGACGATCAGTTTCGCCCCCCTCTTCGGTGTCCTCTCGCTGGCGCTCGGCGCCGGTCGCAAGGCCGCGCAGATCGTGGCCCGGATCGTCACCCTGTGGATCCACCGCCGGGCCGTCTACCGCCTCGCCGAACTCGACGACCGGGGGCTGAAAGACATCGGCCTCACCCGCAACGACGTGCTGGGCGTGCTCGACCTGCCGTTCGCGCAGGACCCGACCGTGCCCCTGGTGCATCGACGCCGCGCGCGGCGCCAGCCCCCGCCGCCGGTCGTGACCGTGCGGCTCGCCGCCCGGGACGGGCGCACGGTGGAGGGGCGGGCGCGGGAGGCTTGAGTCGCCTCCTCCGACCGGATGTCTTCGAGAGATGTGGCGCGGGATTCCTCTTCCTCCGCGGAGAGATGGTGTCCCGTGGCCGTTTCGATGGGCGCTACGAGGATTGACACCCTCGATGTCATCCCGGGGCCGCTCAAGCGGAACCCGGGATGACACCGAGGATGGCAGGACTGTCGAGTGAATCGAGCCATCCTCGACAGTGGGGCTGCTGCGGGGGGAGACGCCGGCCTTGAAGCGCGGCCTGCAAGCGGAAGCTCGGCATGGGGAGGTCGGGTCGCTCCGGTCGTAATAATTCGATAGATTTGATTGCATTTAAAGGATCCCGGCGGAGCTGTCGGGAAGACGCTCCACCACGGTAGAGGCGAGTTCTTTGTGCGTATCGTTCTTATTCTATTTGCGCTATTTGCCGCGTCGTCCGCCGCGAGTGCAGCCTCGATCCCATATATCGATCAAGGTTGGTTCGCCCCAACGCGGGCCGAGTGCGCGGCTTTCAAGAGGGACTGGGTCGGTCTCCTGAACGATCGAAACCACCGTTACCTCCTCGTGGAGGCGGGTGGCTCTGTCGGGTCGCAGGAGGTTGCGATGCTGATCGGGCAGCGCGGCAAGATCTTTAAGGTCCAAGATGCAGCCGACCCGACCATGTTCAATGAGCTTGCGCTTCTACGCAATGGCAATGTGAGCGTCCGATACGTCGGCGGAGACGATCCAATCCGATATGTGCGCTGCACTGGCCCGGATGGGCGGAGCACCCGATGATGTTGGACGTCATCGCGCCGCGAACAAGCTGGCCGCTGTCGAGATGATTCCACGGCTCAGGTAAAATCCATGAGGTGGCATCAAGAATGAGCTGATGCCTCGCAAGGTCTATCTTCGCCTTTCCCGTACTTGCCGCCCCTCCGCAGCCAGCGCTGGAGCATGCTCGATCGCCACCCGGATCGCGTCGCTCGCCAGCAGGGTCGAAGACCAAATATTAAGCCCAATCGCCAAATTCAGAGATGATGGATCGAGCTGTTCCGCGATGGCAGTTTAATTTTCCCCCGACAATGCGAATGATGTCCGAGGCGGGAATATGACGCCGTGAAGGCGTATCAAAAAGATACAAGAGAAATTTGCGAGGGGAGATTCGCAGGATCCCTCAACATAGGTGGTGTTTTGGCGATGAAAAATAGCCTTCTACGCGGTGCAGTTTCCGCGAACCCCGCATTGCTTGGCGCCGTACTCCTCGTGGCTTCGGCGATTCCGATGGTCCCGGCGCGCGCCGCCGGCGATTTCGCGCTCGCCTCCTGCAAGGGATGGAACGGTACCATCGTCGAACGGGAGGGGATCGATACGGCATCGGCCCGCATGAGGGGCATCGTGACGAAAGCAGACCTCCAGGAATACTGCGAGCGTGATCCGGGCGGCGAGACGAGGCAGAGCGGCGGCAGGCTCACTGTCAAGCAATGCGTCGAAAAATACCTGCGGCAGGAGGCACGCGCCGCGCTCAGCGCGCAGGCCAATTGCCGGACCGGTGTAATTTCCTATCGCTACGGCGATCGTAACGCCGGACGCGCCCGTTTCCCGCTTCGAGCGGATGCCGATACGTCCTGTGCCTCCGGTCTTCCGCCGATCATCGAACAATTCAAGGTGCTGTGCCCAACGGCGGCCAAGCGCTTCAAAGTCGATCAATGACGGTCGATCGCTGTCGCACGGCCTTCCGAGCGGTCCCATGCGGCCTGACCGGCGCAGCGACGTGTGAAGCCGAAAGGAGAACGATCATGCGACGACACTTCATCATCATCCTGTGCGGATTGATCCTGACGCCCGCTTACGGGGCCGAGGCGCCGTTCCCGACGGGGCGCTGGGCCGGAAAACCCGCTTGGTGCAAGAACCGGCCCGGGGAGACCGATGCCCTGCCGCAGATCTTCACCAGGACGTCAATCGAGGGATACGAGAATTCCTGCAGGATCACCCGCATCACTGGAAGCAATCCGTTCGACGTCGCCACGGTTTGTGAGGGCGAAGGCATGACGTCGAAGGATCGCACGCGCTACTTTGTCGATGGCGACAGGATGACGGTCCAGAGTCTGACGGACGCGCGCTCGCGCTCTTACACGCTTCACCGGTGCCGGGGTTGAAGGGTTCGTCGGGCGGGATCGGGTGAAAGGTCTTGGAATTGCCCGGAAGCAGCTATCTCAGCCGTTGCCGACCCAGAATCCGCGCGGAAGGCTGAAGGCCGCACGTCGTATCGCTGGGTCGGTCGGGCTCGACCCTAAGATACCCGTTCCGCGACCGGCCGTGCGGCCGCCCCCAGACTCACCGCCTCCCTCCGCTCCAAAACCCCCACCGTCCGGAACGCCAGCGCCAGCCCCACCACCCCGAACAAAGCCGACCCGATCCCCATCCCGGCCATCGCCCCCTCCGGCCCGGCGAGATGCGCGCCCAGCAGCGCCGTCGGCATCGTCCCGAGCGTCGCCCGGCCCCAGTTGAGGGCACTGGCTGCCAGCGGGAAGCCGAGGTTGTTGAACGAGGCGTTGCCGAGGAAGAGGAGCCCGTTGAAGAACCAGATCGCCCCGCCGGCATGGCAGAAGAAGCCGAGGAGGTCGGCGCCGGCGCCCGAAAGCCCGAACAGGGCGGTGAGCGGCGCGCGGGCGATGACGAGCGCGAGCCAGACCGTGCCGACGTAGAATCCGGTCACCAGGGCGGCGTCGCGCAAAGCGGCGCGCATCCGGTCGAAGCGGCCGGCGCCCCAGTTCTGGCCGAGGATCGGCCCGACCGCGCCGGAGAGGGCGAACAGCCCGCCGAAGGCCACCGGCACCACCCGGTCGACCACCGCGTTGCCGGCGACCGTCGCGGTGCCGAACCCCGCCATGACGTGGGCGAGGAAGGCGCTCGCCACCGGGGGCGCGAGGTTGGTGAGCACGGTCGGCAGCGCGACCCGCAGGATCGGGCCGGCATCCCCGAGGACGGCCGGGAGGGTCGGCTTCGCCACCATCCGGTGGACGCGCACCGCGCCCGAATAACCCACCCACGCGAAGGCGACGCGGGCGATCACGATCGTGACCGCCGCCCCCTCGATCCCGAGATTCAAGCCGAAGATCAGCAGCGGATCGAGCACGACCGTGACCGCGGCGCCGGCGAGCGTCACGTTCATGCCGCGGCGGGCATCCCCGACCGCCCGCAGCACGCCGGAGAACCCCATGCCGAGGGCCATCAGGAGGCTCGAGGGCAGGGCGATCCACAGGAAGGTCCGGGCCGCCGGCACGGTTTCAGGTGAAGCGCCGATCAGCGTCAGGAACGGGGTGAGCAGCGGCAGCATGAGCGTCGTCACCAGGCCCGACGCGACCACCGCCAGCACCAGGGACGAGGCGGCGAGCCGGCGCGCCTCCCCGACATCGCCGCGCCCGAGCGCCCGCGAGACGAGCGCGCCGACCGCGATCATCATCCCGATATTGATCGAGACCGCGAAGATCTGGACGATGGTGGCGAAGCCCACCGCCGCCGTCAGCACCGGATCGCCGAGCCGCGCGATGTAGAGCAGCGACAGGAGGTCGACGACGAAGATCGCCATCAGGCCGACCGAGCCGGTCGCCGCCATCACCACGACGTGGCGCAGCGTCGAGCCGGTGACGAAGCGGGCGGTCGGGGCGGCGGGGTCGGGGGGCGGGCCTCACCCATCGGCGCCGGCCCGCTCGCGGGCGATGATGTCCTCGGTCTCCGGGTTGAGGCCGTGCGAGGCGTGGAGCGGCGCGGTCAGGGGCTCGGGCTTGATCCGCACCAGGCTGCGCAACGGATCGCCCCGGTCGAGGGGCTCGCCGGCCTGCTGCAGCACCAGCCGGGCGAGGTCGCGCCTGCGCACGTCGTCGACCGTACGGGCCGCCTCCTCGGGCGAGAGGCCCAGCGCCTCCAGGGTGGCGCGGCCGAAGGCGAGGGCCGATTCGAAGGTCTCGCGGATCTGGTAGTCGACGTCGCGGCCCATCGCCTCGATCGCCTGCACCCGGTCGAACACCCGCACGTAGGTGCGCGCGGCCGGGAACTCGGCATGGACGAGGTCGACGATCTTGAGCGTCGCCTCCGGGTCGTCGATGCAGATGCAGACGACTTCCGCCTTGCCGGCACCCGACGAGCGCAGCACGTCGAGGCGGGTGCCGTCGCCGTAATAGACCCGGAAGCCGAAGCGGGCGGCGCTGCGGATCTGCTCGACGTCCTTGTCGATCACCGTGACGCTCAACCCTTGAGCCAGCAGCACCTGGTTGAGGATGTGGCCGAAGCGGCCGAAGCCGATCACCAGCACCCGCGCCTCGGCGCCCTCGATCGCCTCGTGCTCGGGTTCGAGCGGGGCGGTGGCGCGCCGCGACAGCACCCCGTCGAGGACCTTGGCGCCGATCGGGCCGATCAGCATGGTGATCGCCGCGAGCGCGATGGCGAGCCGCCCGGACGGGCCGTCGACGAGGCCGAGCTCCTGGCCGACCGGCAGCAGCACGAAGGCGAATTCGCCCGCCGGCGCCAGCACGGCGGCGCCGCGCAAGCCGTCGAGCCACGACGAGCCGAACAGCCGGAAGAGCCCCGCCACCAGCGCGACCTTGATCAGGATCGCCCCCACCGTGGCGGCGGACAGGCCGAGCCAGTTCTGGCCGACGAGGCCGAGGTCGATCGACATGCCGACGCTCATGAAGAACAGGCCGAGCAGCATGCCGCGGAACGGCTCGATATCGGCCTCGAGCTGGTGGCGGAAATTCGATTCGGCGAGAAGCAGCCCGGCGAGGAACGCCCCCATCGCCATCGACAGCCCGACCTCCTCCATGACGAGGGCGGTGCCGAGCACCACGAGGAGGGCGGCCGCGGTCATCACCTCGCGCGCGCCGCTGGCGGCCAGCAGGCGGAAGAACGGGTTGAGGCCGTAGCGGCCGACGAGTACCACCCCGATCACCGCCGCGACCGCGGTCCCGGCCGATTGCAGGGCGGTGCCGAGCCAGGCCTCGCCGCCCCCGCCGGTGCCGGTCTGGGCGATCAGCGGCAGGAGCGCCAGGATGCCGACGATCGACAGGTCCTGGAACAGCAGCACCGCGAAGGCGCGCTGGCCGTAAGGCGAGGCGAGGTCGCGTCTCTCTTCGAGGAGCTGCAGCGCGACCGCCGTCGCCGAGAGGGCGAGCGCGATGCCGATCACCGTCGCGGCGCCGCCCGAGAGGCCGGAGAGGTATCCGAGGCCGCCGAGCGTCAGGGCGCAGAGCCCGAGCTGGAGCGTGCCGAGGCCGAGGATGTCGCGCCGGAGCGAGATCAGGCGCGAGATCTCGAGTTCGAGCCCGACGATGAACAGGAGGAGCACCACCCCGAGCTCCGAGACGCTGCGGGCGGTCTCCGGCTCGGTGATGAGCGAGAGGCCCGACGGGCCGATGACGACGCCGGCCACGAGGTAGCCGAGCACCGCGCTCTGCCCGAGCAGGCGGAAGATCGGCACGCCGATCACCGCGGCGGACAGGAAGGTCAGGACCGGCGGCAGGAAGCTGGCGTGGTCGGCGGCGGTCGCCATCGCGCGGGATTCTCCCGGGTTCGAGGTCGGCTCAGACCCTCCCTTAACCCGAACGGGGCCGGTGAGCGAACCCGGGTTTCGCCCCGCCCGCGGGTTCCGCGCCGGTCGTCACGCGGCTGCCGCAGGGGAGGTGTCGCGCGCGCGACCTGTTGTTCGCCACGATTGCGTGGCACAAGAGGTTGACAGGGGCCGCCCCGCCTCGCCACATCCCGGATCATGAGCGCCTCCGTGAACCAGACCGACGCCGGTGCCGCCGCGCCCGCGAAGCCGCCCCTCGAGATCCTTCTCTGCGCGCCGCGCGGATTCTGCGCCGGCGTGGTGCGGGCCATCGACGTGGTCGAGCGGGCCCTCGCCCTCTACGGCCCGCCCGTCTACGTGCGCCACGAGATCGTGCACAACAAGTACGTGGTCGAGAGCCTGAAGCGCAAAGGCGCGGTCTTCGTCGCCGAGCTCGACGAGGTGCCGGACGGCAAGGCCCCGGTGATCTTCTCCGCCCACGGCGTGGCGAAGACCGTGCCGCAGAACGCGGTCGCCCGTGGCCTCACCACGATCGACGCGACCTGCCCGCTGGTGACCAAGGTCCACCGCGAGGCCGAGATCCACCACAAGCGCGGCCGCCACGTGCTGCTGGTCGGCCATTCCGGCCACCCTGAGGTCGTCGGCACCATGGGCCAGCTGCCCAAGGGCTCGATCACCCTGGTGGAGGATGTCGAGCAGATCGAGGCGCTGGAGCCCGAGACCCGCGACAACCTCGCCTGGGTGACCCAGACGACGCTGTCCGTCGACGACACCCACCACATCGTCGAGGCGCTGAAGCGCAAGTTCCCGAAGATCGTCGGTCCGCACAAGGACGACATCTGCTACGCCACCACCAACCGCCAGGAGGCGGTGAAGCAGGTCGCCCCCCTCGTCGACGCGCTGATCGTCGTCGGCTCCTCGAACTCCTCGAACTCGCAGCGCCTGCGCGAGGTCGCCGAGCGCGTCGGCTGCCCGATCACCCGGCTCGTCAACCGCGCCGAGGACCTGGACTGGGAGGCCTTCTCCGACATCCGCCGCCTCGGCCTCACCGCCGGCGCCTCGGCCCCCGAGGTGCTGGTGGAAGAGATCATCGACGCCTTCGCGACCCGTTACGAGGTCACGGTCGACACCGTCTCGACCACGACCGAGGACATGGTGTTCCCGCTGCCGCGCGAGCTGCGCAGCGAGGCGGCGGAGTAGGGCCTGAGCCCTTCCTGCCGAGTCCGGGCATTCGCAGAGCAAAGGCGCGGTTCCCCCTCACCCACGCGGGAGAGGGGGGACCGCGCCTTTGTTCGAAGCACCGCCCCCCGTTTTTCCATCCATTTTCCAGAGCGAAGCAGAACGGCCGTGGCGGTCTACACCGAGGTTCCGGACGAGGCGCTGGCCGCCTTTCTCGCCGCCTACGAGATCGGCGATCTCCTGTCCTACAAGGGCATCGCCGAGGGGGTGGAGAACACCAACTTCATCCTGCACACCACCACCGGCTCCTACATCCTCACCCTCTACGAGAAGCGGGTGAGGGAGGGCGACCTGCCGTTCTTCCTCGGGCTGATGCAGCACCTGGCCGCCAACGGCCTCGCCTGCCCGCAGCCGATCCCTACCCGCGACGGCGCCACCCTCGGGCGGCTCTGCGGCCGGCCCGCCGTGATCGTGTCGTTCCTGGAGGGCGTCTCGGTGCGCCGGCCCGGCGTCAAGCACTGCCGGGCGCTGGGCGCCGCGCTCGCCGGCCTGCACGCCGCCGGGGCCGGCTTCCCGATGCAGCGGCCGAACGCCCTCTCGGTCGCGGGATGGCGCCCGCTCTTCGGGGCGGCGGAAGCCCAGGCCGACCGGGTCGCTCCGGGCCTCGCCGATCGCACCCGCGCGGACCTCGCGCTCCTCGAGGCCTCCTGGCCGCAGGACCTGCCCGGCGGCGTCATCCACGCGGATCTCTTCACCGACAACGTGTTCTTCCTCGGCGACGAGGTCTCGGGCCTGATCGACTTCTACTTCGCCTGCACCGACGCCTTCGCGTACGACCTGGCGATCTGCCTCAACGCCTGGTGCTTCGAGGCGGATTATTCCTTCAACCGCACCAAGGGCCAGGCGATGATCGCCGCCTACCAGGCCGTGCGCCCGCTCGAACCCCGCGAGGTGGAGGCCCTGCCGCTCCTCGCCCGCGGCGCGGCGCTCCGCTTCATGCTGACCCGCCTCGTCGACTGGCTCAATGTGCCCCCCGGCGCCCTGGTGAAGCCGAAGGACCCGCTGGAATACGACCGCAGGCTCGCCTTCCACCGGAAGGTCGCGGCGGCTGGGGAGTACGGGTGGAGTGCGGTGGGGTGATAAACCAGTCACCCACCTGCGCCGACGCAAGGGCTCAGCGGGGGCGTAACCCTGCGGTCGAGACTTGGCTGCATACCATTTCTCAAACCATCCCACCCACGACCTCATCCTGAGGTGCGAGCGTAGCGGCCTCGAAGGAGGCTTCCAGAAGTCTCCGAGATCCCTGGAGGCCTCCTTCGAGGCCTTCGCTTCGGCACCTCAGGATGAGGTTGCGGGCGGGATAGAAGAGGCTTCGAAAGCACCGCAGCCCTCAAAAACCAGCTTTCGCGTCGTCTGATGTGGTCGTGCGACGTGGTCGACCCCGCATCGCCTCCTCACAACCGCGCCAATAGTTCCGTCTTCTTCGCGGCGAACTCGGCCTCGGTGAGCACGCCCCGGCGGTGCAGCTCCGACAGACGCTCGATCATCCCGAACACGTCCCCGCTGGGCGCATCGACAGGTTGAGAAGGCATCGGCGCGGAGGCCTCCGGTGCAGGCGCCGGCGCGGCCTGCGGGGCGGGGCGCGCATCCTGCCCGGGCTCTCCCACCACCGGCAGCTCCTCCAGCCGCACCGGGCCGAACTGGCTGGTGAAGCTCAGGGAGTGGGACGAGCCCTGCTGCTGCGAGACGCCCCCGATCCGGTGGTCGCCGGTGTCGTAGAGCGTCACCCGGCCGCCGCTCTCGATGGCGAGGCGCCGGGCCTCGGGGAAGAAGGCGTAGCGGGCGTCGTTCTGCGCGCCGGAAGTGGCCGGCTGGCCCAGACCCTCGGGCCACCAGGACCCACCGAAGCCCTGCCCCGAGAAACCTTGAGCCGAGAAGCCCTGGGACTGGAAGCTCCCGCCCTCCGCCGGCATCGCCGTGGCGAGCGGCGCCAGCTCGTCGCAGAGCGCGACGACCCGGGCCTTGAGCCCGGCATTGAACATGTCGCCGATCATCGTCATCCCGCCGGCGGACCACTGGCCCATGCCGCCGAGATCGGGATGATTGAACTGCGCCATCCGGCCGTGGCCGCGGGCGAGCGCGTCGAGGAGGTGGCGGACGGCGTCGGGGCCGACGCCGTGGCGGGCGGCGATCGCGTCGAGGTCGGGCATCGGTCAGGTCGCTCCGGAGCAGGGCCCGGACTTAGCGCACTCCCTGCCCGAGGGGAACGGCTCCAAGGAAATGCCCGAGGACACGTCCTCGCCTCAGCCGAGCCCCGGCACCACCCCGCGCAGGCGCCCCAGCAGCCCGCCGGGCCGGGGCGGCAGGGGCGGAATCGCCGGCGAGAGGTGCCAGGCGCCGGGATCGCTCCGCAGGTCGCTCTCCCGCAGGGTGTCGATGCGGGCGATCTTGTCGAGGAGCTCCGCCGCCACGGTCTCCGGCTCCCGCAGCACGAAGTTGACGGTGAAGCCGTCGCCGGCGTGGCTGCTGGTCCCTACGGGATAGTAGTAATGCGCCTGCGTGCCCGTGATGAGGTCGATCAGCCGGTAGGTCGCGCTCAGCTTGAGCCGGTCGGCGATGGCGATCACCCGCCGACGAGGGGGCGCGAAGAGCAGGGTGTGGAAGGCCGAGCCGTTGGCGCCGAGGATCACCCGGTGGCGGGCGAACAGGCGCACCTGCTCGGGGAAGCTCAGGAGCTCCGGGTGGACGATCCGCACCCCCTCGCGCTCCAGCACGGCCGTCACCGCCTCCTCGTTGGAGAAGCGGCGCACGCCGCCGGTCAGGCGGGTCTTCGACAGGTAGACCGGCTGGGGATCGGCATCGACCTCCTCGGGCGCGTAGTAGCCGCGCCCGATCTCCCGGCACAGATCGGCCAGGACCGGGAAGGCGTAGTCGTCCTGCTGCAGGGCGGCCTGGGGCACGAGCAGGGTCGGGATCCGCACCGGCCGGCCGAAGGTCGTGAGATCCAGCACGCTGAGGCCCAGCCGGCCGAGGATCTCCGGGATGAACGGGGTGCCGCTCCAGTCCGCGTCGGGCCCGGGCCCGTGGCAGAGCAGGGTCGGGCGCAAGGCCCCCCCGGCGGCATCGAGGAGCGGCCAGAATCGCGCCAGCGTGTTGATGACGAAGTGGCCGTAATGCGGGTGGATCGCCCCGACATACAGATAGGTGCCCTCCGGTGCCGCGTCGGTCACCGGGCCCTGCCCCTCCGGCCATTCCGTGGTCTGCCAGGTCGGGGTGCGCTCGCCGCTGTGGTGGTCGAGGGATTCGGGCACCATCCGGCCCGCGGCGTCGAAGATCACCGGGATCTTGTCGAGCTTTGGGATCCGCATGAGGTAGTGGGCGTCCTCGACCAGGCGCAGGGCCGGCCGGCCCTGCCGCACCTGGGCTCGGCCGTAGAACGCTTCGCTCCGCTGCAGGATCATGCCGAACTGAGAACCTCGTCGCGCGCGGGCCGTCAGGCCTGCGCCGCCGCCGGGCTCGCATCGCCCGGCACCTCGATCACTGCCCTTAAGCCGCCGAGTGCGGCCGCGTCGAGGCGCAGGCGCCCGCGATAGAGGGCGGCGAGGTCGGAGACGATGGAGAGACCCAGCCCCGAGCCGGGCTTGGTCTCGTCGAGGCGCCGGCCGCGCTCCAGCACGGCGGCCCTCGCCTCCGGCGGCAGGCCGGGCCCGTCATCCTCCACCGTGACGATGAGGTGCGGGTACTCGCCCTGGCCGATCACCTCGGCGCGGATCGAGACGCGCGACTGCGCCCACTTGGCGGCGTTGTCGACGAGGTTGCCGATCATCTCCTCGAAATCCTGGCGCTCGCCGCGGAAGCGCAGGCCCGGGGTGACGCTGGTATCGAAGGTCAGGTCCTTGTCGTAGAAGATCTTGCCAAAGGTGCGCACCAGCGCCGCCACCACCGGCTCGACGTCGGTGAAGGTGCCGAGCGCGCCGGCCAGAGCCGCGGCGCGGGCGCGGTCGAGGTGGTAGTTCACCTGGTCGCGCATCACCGCGGCCTGCTCCCGCACCTTGACCGCGAGCTCGCTGTGGGCGTCCCCCGCCGAGGCCTCGTTGACGATGATGCTCAACGGCGTCTTCAGCGCGTGGGCGAGGTTGCCGACCTGGGTGCGGGCCCGCTCCAGGATCTCGCGGTTGGTCTCGAGGAGCAGGTTCACCTCGCCGGCGAGCGGCGCGATGTCCTGCGGGTACTCGCCCGAGATGCGGTCCGCCTCGCCGCGGCGGATGGCGCCGAGCGCCGCCCGCAGCTTGATCAGCGGGGCGAGGCCGAAGCGGATCTGCAACAGGGTGGTGAGGCCGAGCGAGAGGCCGAGCAGTGCGAAGGTGGTGGTGAGCGCGAAGGTGAAGCGCCGCATGTCGGCGGCGATCTCGTCCGAGGGGCCGGCCACCCGCACGAGGTAGCGGCCCTCCTCGCCGAGATCGACGGTGCGCTCGATGATGCGCAGCGGCCGGTCGTCCTGCGCCTTGCCGTAGCCCTTGCGCAATTGCCCGGCGCCGGCCTCGCCGACCGCGTTGTCGGGCGGCTGGAGCGGCACGCCGACGAGCGAGCGCGAGGTGCGCAGGTCCCTGGGCCGGGCGTTCGGCCGGCCGACCTGCCAGTACCAGCCCGACAGCGGCAGGTCGAAGCGCGGGTCGCCGAGCGCCCCGAAGCTGCGCGCCTCGGAATCGGAGGGCGAGACGAGGTTGGTGGCGAGATCGTTGGCGTAGACGAGGAGCCGGCTGTCGAAGGCCCGCTCGGTGGTCTCGCGGTAGAGGGTCGAGAGGATCAGCCCGGCGATCAGCAGGATCAGCGCGCTCGCGAGCAGCGACGAGACGGCGAGGCGGACCGCGATCGAGCGCTTGCGCCACGGCCGCCAGCCGAGCCACCAGAATCGCCCGGATGCGCGGGGCGCGGCGGGGGCGACGCCGCCGGCAAGGCCCGTCTCCGCCGCCGGTGGCGCCTCGGCCGCGGCCCGGCCGGGACCGGTCACGGCTGCTTTCCGCCGGCGCCCGCGTCGATCAGGTAGCCGAGGCCGCGCACGGTCTGGATCAGGTCGACCGCGAGCTTCTTGCGCAGGCGCCCGACGAAGACCTCGATGGTGTTCGAGTCGCGGTCGAAATCCTGGTCGTAGAGGTGCTCGGTCAATTCGGCCCGGGACACGACCCGGCCGGTATGGTGCATCAGGTAGGAGAGCAGCCGGTACTCGTGCGAGGTGAGCTTGACCGGGCTGCCGTCGACGAAGACGCGGCCCGAGCGGGTGTCGAGGACGACCGGGCCGGCGCTGATCTGGCTCGTGGCGTGGCCGGCGGTGCGGCGGAGCAGCGCGCGCACCCGGGCCAGCAGCTCCTCCATGTGGAAGGGCTTCGTCACGTAGTCGTCGGCGCCGGCATCGAAGCCGTTGACCTTGTCGCTCCAGCGGTCGCGGGCGGTGAGGATGATGACCGGCGTCTTCACCTGCGCCCGGCGCCAGCCCGACAGGACCGAGACGCCGTCGGCCTTGGGCAGGCCCATGTCGAGGATGATGCAGTCGTAGGGCTCGGTCTCGCCGAGGAAGGCGCCCTCCTCGCCGTCGAACGCCTTGTCGACGGCGTAGCCCGCCTCTTCCAGGGCGCTCACGACCTGGCGGTTGAGATCCCGGTCATCCTCGACCACGAGCAGACGCACGACCCGAACCCCTCAGTTCAGAACAAACCCGCGTTTCACCACTGGCCGGACACTTGTCCCGACCGGGCATCCACCATCACGTGCACGAACTGGCCGTCCTTGCGCAAGGCCGTCAGCATGTAGACCAGCGTCTCGTCCCGCCGGCAGAGATTGGCCCGCACGATGTCGGCCCGCGGCACGGCGGCCCGCGCCGCGCGGATCGCCGCCACCGGCTCGACCACGCGCTTCTCCGCCACCGCCTCGCGCAGGTCGCCGGAGGAGAGGCAGGTCTGGTGCGTCTCCACCGCCTTCAGCGGTTGCGCCGGCACGGCGCCCGTGGCGGTCTCGTCCCGCTCCTCCGCGGCCGCGAGCCAGCCCGAGGCGCCGGCGAGGCCGACGAGGGCGGGGAGCAGGAGGAGAGCGAGGTTGCGCATGCCGGGGACCATCGTCGCCGGGCACTGAATGCACCCTGAATGCGAAGGTGCCGGGTTTCGAGGGGCGCGCCCGGTCACGTTCTCGTGTGCGGCCGAGGTTCCGGCGCCGGCTTCGTCGCCGATCCGGGTGTGGCGCGGGCGACGCGGGTGAACCGATCCGGCGACGTGGCTGTTATGGTTAAGGCCGTGCTAACCCCGCCGGCCGACCCTGCCGGCCGCCAGCCAGGGAGTTGCCATGCGCCCCGCCGCGTTCCCGTTCCTCGCCGTCGCATGGTGCCTCGCCGGCGCGGCCTACGCGCAGGAGGCGGTCCCCGAGCCCGTTTCCGCCGCCACGGAGATGGGCGGCTTTGCGGTGGACGGCTTGGCGATGGGTGGCGCGCCCCTGCTGCTGCGCATCCGCCCTCGGGACGAAGCGCCGGAGGAGGGCTCCGGCGTTGATGCCGCTGCGGCTGCCCGCGCGGCGGAGATCGCGCGCCAAGTGGCTCTCGCCCGCGCCGTCGCGGCCCGCGAGGCGTTCGAGGCGCGGATCACCGCCCGGGCCAACCGGGCGATCGCCTCGGTGTGCACCGGGTGCCTGGGGCCGGTGCCGCCGTCGGTGGCGCTGGCGCCGCCGGTCGTGGTGGCCGCGCCGCGGCCGGTTCCGGCCTCGGTCGCGATGACCGATCCATAGGCTCCTTCGCTGGTGTCAGGATGAGTCCCGTCGCGCGACAGAGTCAGCCCGAGCCCGCCACCTCTTGCATCACCGCGTCCCGAGCCGCCTTGCCGCCCGCTTGAGCGTGGCGTTCATCCGGGTCTGCCAGCCGTCGCCCGTCGCCTTGAACGCCTCCACCACGTCCCGGTCGAGACGGATCGTGACCGGCACCTTCGTCACCTCGGCTTTGGGCCGGCCACGCCGCGTCAGGGCGGCGTAGAGTGCGGGCGGCAGCACCTCGCCGGCAGGCCGCATCCGGGCGAACTGCTCGGCCGTGATCTCCGGATTGTCGGGATCCTGCGCGATCCCGGCTTGGATCTCCGCCTCCTCGGCATCGGTGAGGGGCGGCAGGCTCGCCCTACGTCTCGTCATAGCGACTCCTCTCGCTGCGGCTCGCTCGCCGCAGACTGATGGCCGAGACGGCCTCGCTGCCGACGAGGGCGAAGACCAGGGATACGAGCTGCCCGTCGAGAAAGCCGACCGCGAGGAAGCGCGGGCGGCCGTCGGTACAAGTCTATCCCCGGATCGCGGATGCTGCATTGATGCTTCTACTCGTCCTGGGCTTTGCTCGACAGTCTCGACACCCTCCGTGTCATTCCGAGGCCGCGCAGTGGAGCCCGGAATCCAGAACCGCTGATCGTACAGGATAAAGCGGACAGTGTTCCGCGTGGTTCTGCATCACCTGAGTGTCTGGGCGTGCCTTCGGCACTCCGGGCTCCGCTGCGAGGCCCCGGAATGAGACTGTGATTGTCAAATCCATGGGGCGAATCGAATAATCTTTCCACTCATTGGAGGCGCTATCCATACATGTGAAGGCATGTTGTACGAGATTATTGCTTGTAAAAAATATTGCGCGCCGTTCTCGTTGTCGCCCTGGACCTCCCGCGCCGGATCGGGCAGGGCAGGGGCTTTCCGGCCCCACCGCCCCGAGAGCGCCGTGATCCGCCTGCATCTCCCGTTCCTCGCCGCCCTCCTCCTCGCCACCCCCGCCCACGCCGTCGTCGGCGGCACCGACGCCTCCGACACGCCCCTCGCCCACTCCAGCGTGATGGTGCTGTCCTCCCGCGGCGGGGTCTGCACCGGCATCGTGCTCGCCCGCGACGTGGTGCTCACCGCGGCCCATTGCGCCGCCCCCGGGGTCGAGCACCGGGTGCATTTTCGCGATGAATCCGGGGCGCCGGTCATGCTCGGGATCGCCGCCCGGGTGCTGCATCCGGGCTACGATGCGGGGGCCATCGCCGGGCGACGGCGCTCGATCGATCTCGCGCTCCTGCGCACCGAGACGGCCCTGCCGGCCCGCTTCGTCCCGGCGAGCCTGACCGAGGCGCCGGTCGCCGCCGGCACGCCGCTGACCCTCGGCGGCTACGGCGTCGCCCGCCCGGGCGACCACCGCAGCACCGGCACCTTCCGCACCGCGACGATGCCACTGGTCGAGCCCCACGGCCCGAGCCGCATCCTGGCCTGGCTGAAAGGTCCGGCAGCGTCGGGCGCCTGCGAGGGCGATTCGGGCGGGCCGATCGTGACCGCTGACGGAGGCGTGCTCGCGGTGACCACCTGGGCGAGCGGTTCGGGCAAATCGGCCTGCGGCGGCGTCTCGCAGGGCGTGCTGGTCGGGCCGCAGCGGGCGTGGATCTCGCGCGCGACCGCCGCGTGGGGTGCCGAGGCGCGCTGGGAGTGACGGCCCTCCCGCCCCGCTCACGGCTTCGTTCCCGCGGCGGGCCCGTGCCGGTGCGGAACCACACCCTTCGCGCGAGACTTCACTTGTCGAGCGTGGCCGCACGCTTCTAGGGTGGTCCCATGCGCGTCTCTCCGTCCCGCCTCCGTTCCGCCCTGCGTCCCCTCTCGGCCGCCCTCGCGGTGGCCGCGCCCCTCGGCCTGTGGAGCGGCGGCGCCGGCGCCGTGGTCCGGGGCGAGGTGACCCGCGATCCCGACGGCCTGCGCGGCTCGGTGGTGCGGATCGAGAGCACCACCGGCGAGATGTGCTCCGGATCGCTCATCGGTCCCGACCTCGTCCTCACCGCGGCCCATTGCGTGATGCGCAAGGCCGGCTACTGGATCGTGGTCGTCGACCGCAACTTCCGCCAGCGCCGCCTGCGGGCGATCGCGGCGGCGATGCACCCGGATTTCGTGCCCGGCACCACGCCCGAGACCCAGCCCGGCACCGACCTCGCCATCCTGAAGCTCAGCGAGCGCCTCGGCCCCGATTTCCGTCCCCTCGACACCCGCTATGGCGGCGAGATCCCGCAGGGCGACACCGTGGCCATCGCCGGCTACGGCGTGGTGGCGGAGAACCGGCGCGGCAGCGCCCGGGTGCTGCGCCAGGCCCGCCTCGTCTCGCTCGGCGAGCTCCAGGTCGCCAACACCGTGACGGTGGTGGCCGACCGATCCACGCTGGCCGAGACCGCCGGCGCCGGCGCCTGCCTCGGCGATTCCGGCGGGCCGATCCTGCGCGGTGGCCCGGGCGGCTACCAGCTCGTCGGCGTGGTGAGCTGGTCGAGCGGCGCCGCCCAGCAGGGCCGGGTCCGCACCGCCTGCGGCGGCTTCACCGCCGTGACGCCGGTTGGCCAGCACGCGAGCTGGATCAACGCCCGCGCCGCCGAGCTCGCCCGCTTCGAGCCCGGCGAGGCGATGCCGGTGGGCGCTCGACCGAACCGGGCGGACTGGACCGGGGGGCGTTAGAGCGGCGACCGATCGCTGCTCCAGGTTTTTGAGTGTGCCGCATTTTCTGCGGCGAACCGGCATCCACGTCGTCGGAAAATGCTCTAACAGCAGCTTGACTGTTCCACGGCCACGCTCTCCAACGGGCTCCGATCAATCCGGAGCACCCCGATGAGCCAAGCCGTCTTCAGCCTCGCCCGCATCCTCGTCGTCGTGCTGTTCTGCGTCTCCGGCGCCCAGAAGCTGATGAACCCGGCCGGCGTCGTGGCCGCGGTCTCGGGCAAGGGCCTGCCCTACCCGGAGGTGCTGGCCTGGCTCACCATCGCGGCCGAGCTGGGTCTCGGGCTCCTGATCGCCCTCGGCTTCTACGCGCGCGCCGCCTCGGTGCTGCTCGCCGTCTTCACCCTGGCGACGATCGTGTTTTTCCACAACTTCTGGACGATGTCGGGTGATGCGTTCCGCATGAACCAGATCCAGGCGATGAAGAACCTGTCGATCATCGGCGGCCTCCTGATGATCGCCGCCGCCGGTCCCGGCCGCTTCGCCCTCAACCGGCGCTGAGCGCGGGACTTTTTTGTCCGGCCGTCGCGCCGGAACGGCGCCGCGCCCGGTACGTTGACCGCCCCTGAAGGCACGCGATCGGCGACGTTGAGGAGTGGTTGAGGGGCATGGCCGCGGACACGACATTGCCGGACGCGGCGTTCCGCAGCTTCGCCGAGGGCGCGGGGCTGATGATCTGGCGCGCCGACCCTCAGGCGCGCCTCATCTACGTCAACCCGGCCTGGACGGAGTTTCGCGGCCGCGCGGCCGAGGACGAGCTCGGTCACGGCTGGAAGGACGGCCTGCATCCGCAAGACCGGGACGCGCACGAGGCCGCTCTCGCGGCGGCCTATGCCCGGCGCCGGCCGCACAGCGCCGAGTACCGCTTACGCCGCCACGACGGCGCGTTCCGGTGGATCCACGGCCACGCCTACCCGCTGCACGAGGGCGGCGACTTCACGGGCTTCGCCGGCTCCTGCTTCGACATCACCGAGCGCAAGGAGGCCGAGGAGCACGCCGCCCGGGCGATGGCCGAGCAGGAGGCGCTGCTGGCCGAGATCTACCACCGGGTGCGCAACAACCTGCAGGTCACGGTGAGCCTGATCGGGCTCTACGGCCGCGCCGCGGCGGCACCCTGCCGCCCGGCCTTCGACGCGCTCGGCCAGCGGGTGCGGGCGATCGCCCTGGTGCAGCAGCACCTGCACGAGGCGCCGCAGATCGCCAGCGTCGACCTCGCCGAGTACCTGACGCGCCTCGCGGAGGGCTTGGGCCAGCTGCGCCGGGCCGGGCGCATCGCCGTGACGGTCGAGGCGGGTCGCACGGCGCTCCTGGAGCCGCGCCGGGTCAACGCGCTCGGCATGATCCTGGCCGAGATCGTCGCCGAATGCCTCGACGGCACCGACGAGGCCGCCGCTTGCGTCACCCGGGTCGAGGTGCCGGCGGGCGCGGGCGCCGATCCGGTCCGGGTGCGGATCACCTCGGGCGGCGTCGCCGGCGAGCCGCCGGCCGGCGTGCCGCGGATCGGCCCCCGCCTGATCGCGGCCTATGCGGGCCAGGCCGAGATCGCGGTCTCGGGCGCCGGCACCCCGGAATCGCCGCTCGAGCTGACGCTGCCGGCCTGACACGGTGGCGGGCGGGCCCCCGCCCGCCTATATGCCGGGTCTCGACTCCCCAACGTTTCCCCCGGGTCCCATGCTGCCGCCCATCGACGAGATCGTCTCCAACTTCGAGTTCCTGGACGAGTGGGACGACCGCCATCAATACCTGATGGAACTCGGCCGCAAGCTGCCGCCCCTGCCCGAGGAGGCTCACAACGAGGCCAATCGGGTGCGCGGCTGCGTCAGCCAGGTCTGGCTCGAGACGCATGTCGACCGCTCCGGCCCGGAGCCGCGGCTGCACTTCCTCGGCGACAGCGACGCCCACATCACCAAGGGCGTGGTCGCGGTGCTGATCGCCTTCTTCGACGGCCGCACCGCCACCGATGCCGCCCGGGCCGACGCCCTCGGGCTGTTCCAGAAGCTCGGCCTCTCCGAGCACCTGACGGCGCAGCGCTCGAACGGCGCCCGGGCGATGATGGATCGCATCCGCGCCGATGCCGAGGGTGTCGCGGCCGCGGCCTAGGCCACCCTTGCGGCGGCGGCCCCGGGACGGCACATCGGTGCCTCGACCGCCACCTCCCGGGGAGCCGCATGACCCTTCGCCTGAGCCCGCCCGCCGCCGCGCCGACGGCACCCGTCCGGCCCGTCACCGTCACCGTCCACGGCCGCGCGGTGACCGACCCCTATGCCTGGCTCAAGGCGGAGAACTGGAAGGACGTGCTGAAGGACCCCGCCGCCCTGCCGGCGGAGATCCGCGACCTCCTGACGGCCGAGAATGCCTATTCGGACGCCGCGCTCGCCGGCACGACGGCCTTGCGCGAGACCCTGGTCGCCGAGATGCGCGGGCGCATCCGCGAGGATGACGGCAGCGTGCCGGATCTCGACGGCCCCTTCGCCTACTACACCCGCTACCGCGAGGGCGGGCAGCACCCGCTGGTCTGCCGCCGCCCGGCCGATCGCGTCGCCCCCGGCCTCGTCGGGGATCTCGCGGGCGAGGGCCAGGAAGACTCGGGTGAGGAGATCCTGATCGACGGCGACCGGGAAGGGGAGGGGCACGCCTTCTTCAGCCTGGAGGGCGCCACGCATTCCGACGACCATGCGCTGGTGGCCTGGGGCGCCGACACGAAGGGCTCGGAACTCTACACCATCCGGGTCCGCGACCTCGCGACGGGGAGGGACCGCGAGGACCAGGTTCTCGCCACCACCGGCGACGTGGTGTGGAGCGCCGACGGCAAGGCGTTCTGGTACGTCGCGGTCGACGAGAACCATCGCCCCGCAACCGTGATGCTGCACCGCCTCGGCACGCCGCAGAGCGACGACGAGACGATCTACGAGGAGGGCGACGCGGGCTTCTTCGTCGGCATCGGCGAGACCCAGTCCGGCGCCTACCTGGTGGTGACGGCGAACGACCACGAGACCTCCGAGGTCCATCTCGCCGAGCGCGCCACGCCCTTCGCGCCCCTGCGGGTCGTGGCGCCGCGGGAGCACAAGCTGATCTACTCGGTCGAGCACCGGGGCGACGAATTGTTCGTGCTCACCAACGCCGACGGCGCCGAGGACTTCAAGATCGCGGTGGCGCCCCTCGACCGTCCGGGCCGGGCCCACTGGCGCGACCTGATCCCGCACCGGGCCGGCGTGATGATCCGGTTCCAGCACGTGCTCGCCCGCCACCTCGTGCGGCTGGAACTGGAGAATGCCCGGCCGCGCCTGATCGTGCGCGACGCCGAGAGCGGCGCCGAGCATACGGTCGCCTTCGCGGAGGAGGCCTATTCCCTCGGCCTCTCGCCGGGCCACGCCTTCGACACCGACCTCATCCGCTTCACCTACTCGTCGATGACGACGCCGGCGGAGACCTACGACTACCACGCGACGACCCGCGAGCGGACCTTGCGCAAGCGCCAGGACGTGCCGAGCGGCCACGACCCGGCGGCCTACGTCACCCGGCGCCTGTTCGCGACCGCGTCGGACGGGGAGCAGGTGCCGGTCTCGCTGCTGCACCGGCGCGATACGCCGCTCGACGGCACCGCGCCGCTCCTCCTCTACGGCTACGGCTCCTACGGCTCGCTGATGTCGGCGGCCTTCCGCACCAACCCGCTCTCGCTCGTCGATCGCGGTTTCGTCTACGCCATCGCGCATGTCCGCGGCGGCACCGAGAAGGGCTGGCGCTGGTACCTCGACGGCAAGCGCGAGAAGAAGCCCAACACCTTCACGGACTTCGTCGCCTGCGCGCGCGCCCTGATCGAGGCGCGCTATACCGGCGCCGGCCGCATCGTCGCCCATGGCGGCAGCGCCGGCGGCATGCTGATGGGGGCGGTGGCGAACCTCGCGCCGGAGCTTTTCGCCGGCATCGTCGCCGACGTGCCCTTCGTCGACGTGCTCAACACCATGCTCGACGGCGATTTGCCGCTCACCCCGCCGGAATGGCCCGAATGGGGCAACCCGGGCGCCGACATCCAGGCCTTCGAGACCATCCTGTCCTACTCGCCCTACGACAACGTCGCGGCGAAGGCCTATCCGGCGATCCTGGCGCTCGGCGGCCTCACCGACCCGCGGGTGACCTACTGGGAGCCGGCCAAGTGGGTCGCGCGCCTGCGCGCCACGATGACCGGGGGCGGGCCGGTCCTGCTGCGCACCAACATGGAAGCCGGCCATGGCGGGGCGGCAGGACGGTTCGACCGGCTGGAGGAGGTGGCGCTGATCTACGCCTTCGCGCTGGCGGCGGTGGGGGCGGAGGCGGCGTAAGCCTTCCCTATCGTGATGCGCCGCTCTTGAGCCCTCCCCCCGCTGCGGGGGAGGGTGCCCCGCGGATGCGGGGCGGGAGAGGGGAACCACGCTTCCGGAAATGCATGAACCGTTGTGAGGGGCGCCACCTGGATCAGCGTCGCGATCCCCTCTCCCGGCCTGCTCCGCAGGCCACCCTCCCCCGCGGAGGGGGGAGGGTTCAGGGTAGCGCCTTTTACACCGTCCGCATCGTCCCGCCCGTCCCGACGAACCGGCTGCGCAGCCGGAAGGCGAGGATCAGCATGAACACCCCGAAGGCGATGGCGTAGCCGCCCATCCAGGTGGTGAGGACCAGGAGCGACAGGACCGGGCTGGCGATCAGCGCGATCGCGAACAGCACCGAGAGCGCCCCGCCGATCGCCAGCCACCAGCGGCCGTGGTCGAGGTGGAGCCGGAACGCCGCGGCGATCATCAGGCCGCCGGTCACCAGCGCCCAGGCGGCGATGAGGTAGATGAAGGCGACGAGCGTGCTGCCGGGCATCAGGAAGGCGAGCACGCCGACCAGGATGTTGAGGAGGCCGGCGGCGAGCAGGTAGCCCCAGCGCTCGTGCCGTTCCGCCGCCCGTACCGCCGCCACGATCTCGGCGATGCCGTCGACCAGCATGTAGGCCGAGAAGAAGATCACCAGCGTCAGCAGCGTGGCGCCGGGCGCGATCAGCGCCACGATCCCGAACAGGATCGCGAAGGCGCCGCGCAACGCGATCAGCCACCAGTTGCGGGCGAGCACCGCGCTCATCGCGGTGAGACGGGCGAGCGGATCGGGCGGGGAGCCGTAGGGGGACGAACCGCCCGGATTGGTATTGGGCAACGGCGTACCAGTACTCATGGCAGCATCCTCCGGGACGACGCGCAGTGGGCTGTCGCGAAAGGCCCCGCTTTTCGTGCCTCAACGTCCGCCGAGCGTAGCCGTTCCCCGGATCGCCGATGACATGGATGCTCGCGGACGACGCGGATCCGGGTTTCATCCCGGTCTGCCGAAGAGTTTTTTGCCGCAGCGCGGAACTCGCGCTGTCGCCCCGGCGTCTTCCAGGCCGAGGCGGGCGCCTTGCCCGGTCCGGTCGGACCGTCGCGCGGAATTCACGACATGCTGGACGATCAGTCGCGGGCGGAGGCCCCAGTCGGGCGGGACGCGCCGGCGCCCGTCGTGGCGCGGCAGGACGCCGGAAGATCAGACTTCGCGAGAGAGGACCCGGTGCGCGACGAGAACACGCGCGCCCTGCGGGAGAACACCCGCGCCCTGCGCGAGCGCACGCCGCAGGACGAGGCCGAGGGCAAGGACCAGCAGGCCGACGGCAAGGAGTCCGCCGGGCAGGACGACGGTAACAAGGCGAAGAAGCCGAGCCTGATCAAGCGTCATCCGCTCTGGTTCGTCCTCGGCGCGGTGGTGCTGCTCCTCGCGGCGGCCGGCGGCTACTGGTACTGGCTCACCTTCGTCCACCCCTACGAGAGCACCGACGACGCCTTCGTCGATGCGCGCCAGTTCGCGGTCTCGCCGAAGGTGTCGGGCTACGTGACCGCCGTGCCGGTGACCGACAACCAGCACGTCGAGGCCGGTGCGGTGCTGTTCCAGATCGACACCCGCGACTACGAGGTGGCGCTCCAGCAGGCGCGTGCGCAGGTCGAGTCGGCCCGGGCCCAGATCCAGGGCTTCGAGGCGCAGATCCAGGCGCAAGCCGGCAGCATCCAGGAGGCCAAGGCCCAGGTCGAGCAGACCAAGGCCGCGCTGCAATTCGCCAAGCAGGATGCCGCCCGCTACCAGGATCTCGCCCAGCGCGGCGCCGGCTCGGTGCAGCAATCGCAGCAATCGACCTCGAACCTGCAGCAGCAGCAGGCGAATTTCGACCGCACGAGTGCCGCCGTGACGGTGGCGCAGCGCCAGATCGGCTCGCTGCAGGCCCAGAAGGCCGGCGCCGAGGCGAGCCTCGCCCAGGCGCGCGCCCAGGAGGCGCAGGCCCGGCTGAACCTCGCCTACACGACCGTGACGACGGCGCAGGCGGGCCGGGTGGTGCGCCTCACCGGCGCGGTCGGGCAGTTCGCACAAGCTGGTCAGGCCCTCAGCATGTTCGTGCCCGACGACATCTGGGTCACGGCGAACTTCAAGGAGACCCAGATCACCGACATGCGCCCCGGCCAGCCGGTCGATGTCGAGATCGACGCGTACCCGGACCACAAGATCACCGGCAAGGTCGATTCGGTGCAGCCGGGCTCGGGCACCGCCTTCAGCCTGCTGCCGGCCGAGAACGCCACCGGCAACTACGTCAAGGTGGTGCAGCGCGTGCCGGTGAAGATCGCGGTCGACAACTGGCCGACCGACGTCTCGATCGGCCCCGGCATGTCGATCGTGCCGACGGTGCGGGTGCGCTAGGCGCGGGGGAAGCACCGTGAGCGGTCAGAACCCCGCCGACAGCGCCGCCGGCGACCACAACCCGTGGATCATCGCCATGGTGGTGGCGATCGCCACATTCATGGAGGTGCTCGACACCACGATCGCCAACGTGGCTTTGCGCTACATCTCGGGCGGCCTCGCGGTCGGTCCCGACGAGGCGGCCTGGGTGGTGACGAGCTACCTCGTCGCCAACGCCATCGTGCTCACCGCCTCGAGCTTCCTCGCCAAGCGCTACGGCCGCAAAGCCTTCTTCATGGCGGCGATCGCGCTCTTCACGGTGTCGTCGATCCTGTGCGGCTTCGCCTGGAGCCTCGAGTCGCTCCTCTTCTTCCGGGTGCTCCAGGGCCTCGGCGGCGGCGGCATGGCGCCGCTGGCGCAATCGATCCTGGCGGATTCCTTCCCGCCGGAGAAGCGCGGACAGGCCTTCGCCCTCTACGGCGTCGCCATCGTGGTGGCGCCCGTGGTCGGGCCGACGCTGGGCGGCTGGCTCTCCGACCAGTATTCCTGGCACTGGTGCTTCCTGATCAACGCACCCGTCGGCGCCATCGCCCTGTTCCTGATCTGGTGGCTGGTTCAGGACCCGAAATCGGCGATCGAGGAGCGGAAGCGCCTGCGCCGGGAGGGCGTGCGCTTCGACATCGTCGGCTTCGTCCTGGTGGCGACCTTCTTGGGCTCGCTCGAGGTCGTCCTCGACGAGGGCCAGCGCAAGGACTGGTTCGGCTCGAACCTGATCGTCATCTTCGCCTGCCTGACGGTCCTGTCCTTCGTGGCGATGATCCCGTGGGAGCTGAAGCACAAGAACCCGGTCATCGACCTGCGCCTGCTCGGCCAGCGCCAGTTCGGCTCCTGCTTCCTGGTGATGCTCGCGACCGGCGCCATCCTGATCGCGACCACGCAGTTCCTGCCGCAGCTGCTGCAGGACTATTTCGGCTACACCGCCACCTGGGCCGGCCTCGCCCTGTCGCCCGGCGGCGTCGTCACCTGCCTGATGATGTTCGTGATCGGCCGCGTCTCGGGCTACGTCCAGCCGAAATACCTCATCGCCACCGGCGCCACCATCATCGCCTTCGCGATGGTTGATCTGACCAACCTCTACGGCGACCTCAACTTCGGCTTCTTCGTCTGGTCGCGCATCTATATCGGCATCGGCCTGCCGATGATCTTCCTGTCGATCACCGCCGCCTCCTACGAGGGGATCACCAAGGACCAGACCGACCAGGCCTCGGCGCTGATCAACGTCGCGCGCAACGTCGGTGGCTCGATGGGCGTGTCGCTCGCCCAGAACATCCTGGCCTACCGCCAGCAATTCCACACCAGCCGTCTCGTCGAGCACATCGTCCCCACGGAGCCGGCCTACCAGGAGACCTTGCGCGCCGCGACGCAGTTCTTCTCCACCCGCGGCGCCAGCACGGTCGACGCGCAGAACCAGGCCGTCGCCTGGATCGGCCAGCAGGTCCAGACCCAGTCCGCCTTCCTCGCCTATATCGACGTGTTCTGGGCCCTCGCCATGGTCTCGGCCTGCGCGGTGCCGCTCGCGATGATCCTCAAGAACGTCAAGCGGGGCGGGGCGGCGCCGGCGGGGGGGCATTGAGGGCGAAGGCGTTTCTCTCTGACTGCCCCGACACCCGCAGGGTCATTCCGGGCTCCGCTGCGCGGCCCCGGGATGACCCTGAATGCTGTCGATGTGAATGCCGCTCCGGCGCATGACTATCTGGGATACGAACACCTTGGCCCCATCGGGATCGAAGCTCGTCGTCTACGCCGCCCTGGCCGGCAACCTCGCCATCGCGGTCACCAAGCTCGCGGCCGCCTCCTATACCGGGTCGGGGGCGATGTTCACGGAAGCCGTGCATTCCTTCGTCGATACCGGCAACCAGGGGTTGCTGCTCTACGGGATGCGGCGCGCTGCCCGCCCGGCCGACGACAGCCACAACTTCGGGCACGGGCTGGAGCTGTACTTCTGGTCCTTCGTCGTCGCCCTACTGATCTTCACCCTCGGCGGCGCCTACGCGGTCTACGAGGGCATCGAGAAGCTGCACCATCCCGAGCCGATGACGGCGCCGTGGGTCAATGTCGGGGTGATCGTGCTCTCGGGCATCTTCGAGGGGCTGTCGTTCCGCACGGCGCGGCGCGAGATGCGGGCCCGCTTCGCCCGCGAATCGCTCTGGACCGCGGTCACCCGCAGCAAGGATCCGAGCACCTTCGCGATCATCCTGGAGGACGGGGCGGCGCTGATCGGCCTGGGCCTCGCCCTCGTCGG
Source organism: Methylobacterium sp. 17Sr1-1 (assembly GCF_003173775.1). Lineage (NCBI taxonomy): Bacteria > Pseudomonadati > Pseudomonadota > Alphaproteobacteria > Hyphomicrobiales > Methylobacteriaceae > Methylobacterium > Methylobacterium sp. 17Sr1-1. Next base: position 386,775 of record NZ_CP029552.1, read on the forward strand.
CGTGGTCGCCAGCGGCTTCCTCGGCTGGCCGCAGGGCGACGGCGTCGCCTCGGTGGCGATCGGCTGCCTGCTCATCGCCACCGCGGGCGTGCTGTTTCGCGAGACCCGCAGCCTGCTGACCGGCGAGAGCGCCTCGCAGCGGGTGATCGCGCAGGCGAGAGAGATCCTCGCGGCCGATCCCCGGGTGGTGCGGATCGAGCGGATGCGCAGCCTCCAGCTCGGACCCGGCACGGTGCTGCTCGCCGTCACCCTCGACCTCGCCCCCGGCCTCTCCGGCGAGGACCTGCGCCGCGCCACCGCCGACCTGCGCGCCGCCATCCGACACGGCCTGCCGGGCGTCGCCCATCTGTACTTCCAGCTGCCGGTGCGGGAGCACGAGACGCTTCCGGAGACCGGTTAAAAAATTCCGAACGGTCCGGAACCGGCGGACGCATCCCGGGTTATCGCAGTGTTCCGAGGCGACGGGCTGTCCTCCCCGTGCGCCGTCCCCCGGGCCGCTTCGCTCACAATGAGGCCCGGGGAGAAAATCAAGGCAGTTGGCTCAGGGCCGCGGGCGGGGCATCGCTCGGGCGCCGGATGTCGATCTGCTCGGCGAACGCCGCGACCGGTTGATACCGGTCGAGGCGCTGATCGATCATGCCGTCGAGTCGGCTATAGACCTCGGCGACCGTCAGGCTGCGCGTCTTCCGGCCCTCGCGACGAAAGAAAAGGCTGCGATTGGCCTTCGCCGCCGCGCGGAACGAGGCCTGGGCCGGCTGGTGCGGTTTTTCCGCCGTCAATTCCATGAACTTGCCGGCGCTCGCGGCGCCCAGGAAATGGGCGAAGTAGCATTCCGTCGTCGTGAGATCGCGCCCGAGGCGCTGCTCGACCCGGCTGCGGTCGCGCTTCATCATCTCGCCGGCCATCAGGCTCGCCGCGTAGGGGTCGCGCCGCAGGGCCAGCACCCGGCGCCGGTCGGCCTCCTTGAGGACCACCAGCGTGCCGCCGCGCTTCTCGATCAGTTCGGCTTCCGCCGAGTAGCCGTGCTTGGCGCCGAAGCTGCGCAGGAGTTCGAGCCACGTGCCGGTGAGGAACTGAAACAGTCCCTCCGCCGTCGAGGTCGCGGCCCGGACGCTCGGCTGGAAGCTCGATTCCTTGTCGGCGAGCGCCATCAGGTAGACCGGATCGGTCTCGGTCTCGCGGGCGGCCCGCACGATCGTCGCGACCAGCGCCTGCGGCACCTTCTTGTCGCCGAAGACCACCAGGCCGTCCGGGGTCACCTCCGGCAGCGCCATGACTTCCGGCAAGGCAACCTCGACGGACGGGGAATCCTCTCGGGCGAGGGCGGCGTCCCGCACGGACGCGTCCTCCCGGGGCAGTGCGGCCAGGGCGCCGCGTGCGTCGTCGCCCAAGGACTCATCGTCGCTCGGACGCGCTTCGTTCCGCATCTCCAGCGTCGCCCGCATCTCCTCGCGCAGGCGCTCGAGGTCGTCCCGGATCAGGGCCGTCGTGCTCGGGGTCTCCTCGACCAGCGCCGGGCCCGGCCAGTCCGGCGTCAGGCCGCGGGATGCCGCGTGTGGCCGGGGGACGGAGAAGTCGATCCGGTCATGCGCCTCCGCCGCCGGGGCGACGGCGTCCTGCGGCAGGCAGGCCGCGAAGGCGACGCCGACGGCGAGCGCCGCGGCAGCCTTGCGGCTCAGCGAGGCGGCCAGGGACAGGGCCCGGCCGCGCGATCCAGAATGGTGGCCTTCGCGGGCATCGAGCCAGCGGATGGTGTCGGTGCCCGTCTCGGGCACGAGTCGGCCAGCGTCGTCGGCGCAGGGCGCCGGCTCCGGGTAAACCCCCATCTCCAACCTTTTGTCCTTGGCGCGGGTCCGGTCCTGAGAGGCCGCGCCGTGTTTCGTGCTTCGCTCGCCGGCACCTCTGGCCGTCCGGTGTGTCCAGAATGGGACGAGGCCGCGGCGAGCCCTGAGGCCATTTTGCGGCACCGTTTCCCTCCGGATGGTTAACGAGACCTTCGGCGCGCCCTCGCCGCGGCGCCCGGCGCGATCACGTGCGCGCGAAAAAATCGCGCGTGACCCGGAACCAAATACTCCCCGGGGCATTTCCAGTCGCCACGCGGAGTGGGCGTAACGATTGCCCCGGCGCCCCGCCCGGGGTCCGCGGGCCATGAAGAGGACAAACCCTACCGATGAGCATGCAGCCCGGTCGGCGCGTTGGCGTCGCTTTCGTCGGCATGGGTGGGGCTGTCGCCACCACCGCCATCGCCGGCATCGAGATGATCAAGTCCGGTTCGAATCGTCTCGACGGTCTGCCCCTTGCGGGCCACGCGGTGGCCGGAATGGTCGGGTACAAGGATCTCGTCTTCGGCGGCTGGGACCTCAACGGCGACGATCTGGGCGCGGCGGCGGCGGGCCACGGCGTGCTGACCAAGCAGGACATCGAGAACGGCGCCCAGGTGCTCAAGGGCATGAAGCCGTGGCCGGCGGTCGGCAGCGCCAAGTTCTGCAAGAACATCGACGGCGGCAACCGCATCGTCGCCAAGGATCACCGCGAGGCGGTCGACTGCATCGCCGACGACCTCAAGCGCTTCCGTGAGGAATCGGGCGTCGACGACGTGGTGGTGGTCAACCTCGCCTCGACCGAGCGCTGGCCCGACCTCGACGACCCGACGCTGAACTCCGCCGCCGCCTTCGAGCGCGGCTTGGATGCGAGCGACGAGGCGATCAGCCCGGCGATGCTCTACGCCTATGCGGCGATCAAGAACGGCATTCCCTACGCCAACTTCACCCCTTCGGTCGCCGCCGACGTGCCGGCGCTCGTCGACCTCGCCAAGCAGATGAACGTCCCGGTCGCCGGCAAGGACGGCAAGACCGGCCAGACGATGATGAAGACGGTGCTGGCCCCGGCGCTCAAGTCGCGGGCGCTCCACGTCGACGGCTGGTTCTCGACCAACATCCTCGGCAACCGCGACGGCCTGGCGCTGAACGACAAGGACTCGCTGCAGTCCAAGCTCAACACCAAGGGCACGGTGCTGGATTCGATCCTCGGCTATCCCGTAGAGGATCACCTCGTCCACATCCACTATTACCGCCCGCGCGGCGACGACAAGGAAGCCTGGGACAACATCGACGTCACCGGCTTCCTCGGCCAGCGGATGCAGATCAAGATCAACTTCCTGTGCAAGGACTCGATCCTGGCCGCGCCGCTGGTGATCGAGATCGCCCGCGTGCTCGACCTCGCCAAGAAGCGTGGCGACGGCGGCGTGCAGGAGCAGCTGTCGCTGTTCTTCAAGGCGCCGATGGTCAAGAACGGCCACGGCCCCGAGCACGCCTTCGGCGCGCAGGAGCGCATGCTGCTCGACTGGCTCGGCGTCCACTAGGGATGGCCGGCAGCCAAGTTCCCACTCACCAGGTTGCGGCGGGCGGGGCTCAGGCCCCGCTCTCCCAGCGCGAGCTCCTGGTCGAGCTCAACGACATCAAACGCGTCCGGTCCGCCGGGCGCGACGGCTCGATTGCCGAGCGGCTCTTCCTCCAGGCCTGGTCCGCCCTGACCGGCGGGGCCGACCCGGAGGCGCTGGCCCTCGACATCACCGCCAAGGCGCTCGCCGCCTCCCGCCTCGGCGATCTCGACGCTGCTTTTCTCAGCCTCGCCGGCCTCTCGCAGGCCCAAGCCTCCGCCGTGCTGGTGCGGGGCTTCGACGAGGTGGCGGGCCCGCTCGATCCGGCCCTCGCCGAGCGTCTGCGCGCCTGCCTCGCCGCGCCGCGGGACTGGACCCCCGGTCCCCTGCCGCACTTCGCCCTGCTCCAGGCCGACCAGCCGCGCGCCGGCGTGACCTGCCCGGGCAAGCCGCGCATCCTGCTCGAGCCGCCGGAGAACCACGCCGAGCACTGCCTCGTGGTGGCGGTCTACGGCGTGGCCTTGAGCCCGTTCTACGGCGCCGATCCGACGACGGTGTTCGTGGCGGCGCTGGCCCATCACCTGCACAACGCCCTGATGCCGGATGCCGGCTTCACCGGTGAGATCCTGCTCGGCGACCACCTCGATTCGGTGATCGCCGGATTGAGCGAGCGGGCGCTCGCCGAGCTGGATGCGCCGTTGCGGGACGTGGTCGCCTCATCGCGAAAAATCCTGGCGGATGATCGCACGGCGGAGGGCCGCGCCTTCCACGCCGCCGACGTGATCGACCGGGTCCTGCAGATCGCCCAGCACCTGCGGGCGGCCTCGCTCACCATGGACACGGTGCTGGGCGAGATGGCGCTGGTCCATGACGGCCCGGTCAAGGGTTTCCACGATCGGGTGCTCGCCGACATGCGGTTGCCGTGAGGATCGGGCCGGACGCCCTCGGGTGTCCGCACCTCCTTGGGCGTCCGCGCCTGCGCTCTATCTCACGTCAGAGCCCGCCCTCGGGTGGGCGCCGCGAGGAAACGCATCCGTGATCCCGTTCGGGCTCCTCTCGCCGGTCACCGGCGAGGCGCTGCACCACGATACGCCCCACTCCCTGCGCGAGGGCAAGCGCGGGCCGCGCTGGCCCGTGGTCGACGGCATTCCCTACCTGCGGGTCGGGCGCGACGGCCTGATCGGCGACGTGCTGGGCCATCTCGACAAGGGCGCGCCCGGCCACGCCCTCGAACTCCTGCTCGCCGACCAGGACGATTGGTGGACCGGCCCGAAGGCCGACCCGGCGGTCCTGCGCGATCTCGTGCGCGAGATGAAGTACGTTTCCCTGCGCGAGGCCTGCGCCCGCCTCGGCTGGGGCCGGGTCGGCGACTACTTCGTCCATCGCTGGACCGACCCGACCTACCTCGCCGGCCTCGCCCTGCTGGAGGCGCACTGGAACAAGCCTTCTTGCGCCTTCGAGCTCGCCTGCGGCATCGGCCACTACCTGCGCGAGTTGCAGGGGCGGGGAGTCCGGGTGTCGGGGGGAGACGTCGTCTTCGCCAAGCTCTGGGTCGCCCGCCACTGGGTCGCCGGGCAGCGGCCGCAGCTCGTCTGCTTCGACGCCGCCGGCCCGCACTGGCCGATCGACCAGGCGCCCGTCGACCTCGTGATGTGCCATGACGCGTTCTACTTCCTGCCCGAGAAGGCCCGCATCCTCGAAGCCTTGCGCCGGACCGCCGGCGAGGAGGGGTGGCTGGCCTTGAGCCACGTCCACAACAGCGCCCGGCCCGGCTTCTCGGCCGGGCACGCGGTCTCCTCGGCCGAGATCGCGGAGCTGTTTCCCGACGGGCTCGTCTACGACGACGACGAGCTGACCCGGGCCCTCGTCGAGGCCCGCGCCCCGGTTCCGGCCGAGCCGGCCGCCCTCGACCATGTCGAAGCCTTCTCGGTCGTCTGCGGCCCCGGCATGCGCCCGGCGCCCCGCCCCCTCGTCGACGGGCTGACCCTGCCGCGGGAGGGGGCGCTCTTGCGGCTCAACCCGCTCTACGCGCCCGATCCGGCCGGGGGCTACGCCATCGCCTGGCCGTCCGAGCGCTACCGCGACGAATACGCGGCCCGCGCCACCTACCCGATGCACTCCGAGGGGCCCGAGACCCTGGAGGCGACACCTGAGACCATCCAACGCGCCCGCACCCGCGAGTTCGTCGACTTGCCGGAGCGGTGGTGATGTCGGCGTCGATCGGCTGGGGCATCGTCGGGTTCGGCTGGGTCGCCCGGGACTTCATGGCGCCGGCGATCCGGGCCGCCGGGCACCGCCTCGTCGCGGTCTGCGATCCCGGCGCCGAGGCGCGCGAGGCCGCCACGGCGCTCGGTGCGCGGGGCCATGCCGACCTCGCCGGGCTGCTGGCCGAGCCGGAGGTCGAGGCGGTCTACGTCGCGACGCCCAACCACCTGCATCGCGGTGCCGTCGAGGCGCTGGCCGAAGCCGGCAAGGCGATCCTGTGCGAGAAGCCGATGGCGGCGGCGCTGGAAGATGCCGAGGCGATGGCGGCGGCGGTCGCCCGCACCGGCGCGCTCTACGGCACCGCCTTCGACCAGCGCCACCACCCGGCCCACCGCCTGCTCCGCGACGAGATCCGCGCCGGCCGGGTCGGCACCGTCACAGGCGTGCGCATCGTCTATGCCTGCTGGCTCGACCGGGGCTGGACGGCGATTCCCGGACAGCAGAACTGGCGCATCGACCAGGCCCAGGCCGGCGGCGGCGCCTTGATGGACCTCGCCCCCCACGGCCTCGACCTGACCGACTTCCTCCTCGACGAGCCGATCCTCGACGTCACCGCGCTGACCCAGGCGAGGGCGCAGGACTACGCCGTCGACGACGGCGCGCTGCTGATCGGCCGGACCGGCTCGGGCGTGCTGGCGAGCCTGCACGTCGCCTACAATTGCCCCGACGCGCTGCCGCGCCGGCGCCTGGAGATCGCCGGCACGAAGGGCCTGTTGGTCGCCCGCAACACGATGGGCCAGGAAGCGGGCGGGAGCGTCGCCTTCATCGACGGCGCCACCGGCGAAACGACTCCGCTCGCCTTCGACACCGCGGCATCGCCGTTCCTGGAGCAGGTACGGGCCTTCGGGCGCTCCTTGCGCGATCCGGCCGGGCGCGACGCCTGGTCGGCCGCGCGCGACCTGCACACGATGCGGCTGCTCGCCCGCGCCTACGCCGCCTCTCCCTCGCATTTGCCCGAACAATCCCCCGTCGCGCCGGCCGCCTGACGGCCCCGAGGAGTGTCACCGCTCGTGGACAGACCCGCCGCACCCCGCCCCTACTCGTACGGCCAAAAACGCGTCATCGAAGGGCTGCCCGAGCGCCTGCCGGATGCCGTCCGTGCCTATCTCGACGTGCTGCCGCCGGGCCGGATCGTCGGCTTTCCCCTGGCGCCCCTCGACCGGACCGGGGTGCCGTGCTGGTTCGTGTCGCTGTTCCTGGAGGATCCGTACTTCGTCGGCGCGATGCCGAGCGGCATCGGCTACGGCGCCACCGACGACGAGGCGATCATCGGCTCGGTGGCGGAGATCGCCGAGAACCTGATGCCGAGCCTGGCGCTGATCCCGCGCAAGAAGGAGCGCGGCAGCTACCACGACCTCGTGCGGGTGTTCGGCGCGAAATCCGTCGCCGATCCGCTCACCCTCGGCCTGCCGGCGGGCAGCCCGGTGAACCGCGATACCGTGCTCGAATGGACCGGCACGGTGCGGGCGCGCACGGGCGAGACGGTGCTGATGCCGCTCGATCTCGCGGCGACGGACTATTTCGAGCTGTCGCCGGGCTACCAGCCCTTCACGAATCTCATCACCAACGGGCTCGGCGCCGGGCCGGACGTGGAGTTCGCCCTCGGGCACGGGCTGCTCGAACTCCTGCAGCGCGACGGCAACGGCCTCCTGTTCCGCGCCCTCGACCAGGGCGTGATGCTCGACACCTCGGAGGGGCTCGGTCCCGAGACCCGCGGCATGCTCGACCGGCTGGAGGCCCTGGGCATCCGCGCGATGCCGAAATTCGCCACCGACCAGTTCGGCTTCACCAACGTCTACTGCGTCGGCTACGACCTGGACGCCTCCCGCGCGCCTGCGCCGATCGCGCTCTCGGCCTGCGGCGAGGCCTGCGACCCCGACCGCGAGCGGGCCCTGCGCAAGGCGATCCTGGAATTCCAGGCCGCGCGCGTGCGCAAGACCTTCGGCCACGGCCCCCTCGACCTCGCCCGCTCGATCACCCCGCCGGGCTACGTCGACGCCTTCATCGAGACGGCGCTGCCGAGCCTCGACCTGGAGGAGGGGAGGGCGCTCGCCGCGATGCTCGACTGGATCGACAAGCCGGCCGAGACCCTGCGGGGCTTCCTCGCGCAGACCGTCTATTCCGAGCGCTCCACCAAGCGCTTCGCCGACCTGCCGACGCAGGCCGCACCCACGGGCCAGGACCGCGGCCGCATCGCCCGCGAGCGGCTGGAGGCGGAAGGGTTCGACGTGCTCTACGTCGATGCCTCGCCGCCCGGCGGCGGTGTCGGCATCGTCAAGGCGATCGTGCCGGGTCTCGAGGTCGAGACCATGAGCTACTACCGCATCGGCGAGCGCAACACGCGAAAGCTCATCGAGCGCGACCACCCGCTGATCCGCTTCGGGGAGGCGAGCGAGAGCTTGCGGCCGGTGCGCCTGACGCCCGAGGCGCTGGAGCGCTTCGGCGGCCAGCCGCTGTTCGACGTGGCGCTGGCCGACGCGATCGTCGGCCCGCTCTATCCGCTCTACCGCGAGCCGGAATCGCACCACGCGCCGTTCCGCCTGGAGCGCCGGGGGAGGGCGGCATGAGCTTGCGCTTCGCCTACAACACCAACGGGGCGGCCAATCACCGCCTCGACGACGCGCTGAGCCTGATCGCCGATGCCGGCTACGACGGCGTCGCGCTCACCCTCGACATCCACCACCTCGATCCCTTCGCCGAGGACTGGGCGCAGGCCGCCGAGCGGGTGCGCGGCCGGCTCTACGGCCTGGGCCTCGGCTCGGTGATCGAGACCGGCGCCCGCTTCCTCCTCGACCCGCGCGCCAAGCACGAGCCGACCCTGGTGACGGCCGATCCCGCCGGCCGCGCCCGCCGGGTCGCGTTCCTGCACCGCGCGATCGACATCGCGGCGATTCTCGGCTCGGAGGCGGTGTCGTTCTGGGCCGGGGTGCCGAAGCCCGGCGTCGATCCGGCGGAAGCCAGAACCTGGCTGCGGGACGGTCTCGAACAGGTCGTCGCCTACGCGACCGAGCGCCGGGTCGTCGCGGCGCTCGAACCCGAGCCCGGCATGCTGGTCGAGACCCTGGACGACTACGCCGCCCTCGACGTGCATGGTCTCCAACTGGCGCTGGATACCGGCCACTGCCTGGTGACGCAGGAGCGCGAGCCCGCCGCGGCGGTGAAGGAATTCGCCGACCGGCTCGGCACCGTGGCGATCGAGGACATGGCGCGGGGCACCCACATCCACCTGCCCTTCGGCGAGGGCGACATGGATGTGCCGGGCGTGCTCGACGCGCTCGACGCCATCGGCTTCCAAAAGCTGGTCTGCGTCGAGCTGTCCCGCGAGAGCCACCGGGCCGACCGGATGATCCCGGATTCGCTCCGTTACTTGCGGGAGTGCCGCCGATGAGGGTGTGCTTCGTGAGCCGCCGCTACTTCCCGGCGATCTCCGGCATGAGCGTCTACGCCCAGAACCTGCTGCGCGAGCTCGCCGGGGCCGGCCACGACGTCACGATGGTGAGCCAGTACCGGGGCGACGCCTTCGGCACCAAGGTCTATGGCGGCGGCCCGCCGCCGCCGGTGCCCGGCGTGCGGGTGGTCGGCCTCGAACAGGTCGGCGAGCAGGAGAGCGGCGATTTCGAGCGCGACATCGCCACGATGGTCGAGACCATCACGGCCGAGCACGCGCGGAAGCCCTTCGACGTCCTGCACGCGCAGTACGGCTACCCCACCGGCTTCGCCACGCTGATCGCCTCGAAGAGGCTGGGCGTGCCGAACGTCGTCTCGATCCAGGGCGGCGACGGCCACTGGGTCGGCTCGTGCTGCGAGACCCACCGCCTCGCCATGGTGCGGGTGCTCGCCCACGCCAACGCGCTGCTGATCGGCGGGCGTTCCTTCGTGGCCGAGGTCTGCGACCGGCTCGGCAGCGATCCCGACCGCTTCACCATCGTGCCGGGCGCCGTCGACACCGCGCGCTTCCGCCCGCCCGAGGGATGGACGCCCGGCGACGCCGCCGATCCGGTGCGGCTGTTCTACCACGGCCGGGTCGACCGCCGGAAAGGCGTGCTCGACTTCCTCGACGCGTTGAGCCTGCTGCGCCTGCGCGGGACGCCGTTTGCCGCCATCATCTCCGGCATCGGGCCCGACGTGGAGCCGGCGCGCACGCTCGCCGCCGATCTCGGCTTCTCGGAGGCGGATGTGCGCTTCACCGGCTACGCCGAGTACGACGCGGTGCCGGGCCTCTACGCCATGGGCGACGTGTTCGTCTCGCCGACCTACGCGGAAGGGTTCTCGAACACGATCCTGGAGGCGATGGCGGCGGGGCAGGCCGTGGTCTCGACCCACTCGGTCGGCGTCTCGGACTGCCTGCGCGATAACAAGAACGGGCTGATGGTCCAGCCCGGCGACGTGCCGGCCCTGGCGGACGCCCTCCACCGGATCATCACCGACCGTCCCTTGCGCGCCCGCCTCGCGGCGGCGGCCCTGGAGGAGTGCCGGCGGGTCTATTCCTGGCAGGCGGTGGGGCGGCAGATCATGGAGGTCTACGCCGCGGTGAAGGACGAGCGGCCGGACCCGGCCTTCGATCCGGACCTGCCGCACGACCCGAGCTGCCGCTTCCGGGCGGAGCCGCACCTGTTGTGAGGTTCTCTCCCCTCCCCCTTGTGGGGAGGGGCCGGGGGTGGGGGTGGTGCCGCGTAAAGCTGAGCGGTGCCTCCTGCATCACCCCCACCCCTGACCCCTCCCCACAAGGGGGAGGGGAAGGCCCGTTTGTAACCCGAGTCTCCATGCCCACAGCCCTCGCCCTCTCGCCCCATCTCGACGACGCCGCCTTCTCCTGCGGCGGCACCCTGGCGCAGCTCGCGCACGGGGGCTGGCGGGTGGTGATGGTGACGCTGCTCACCGCCAGCGTCCCCGATCCGGCCGGCTTCGCGCTGGCCTGCCAGCTCGACAAGGGGCTCGGGCCGGAGGTCGACTACATGGCCCTGCGCCGGGACGAGGACCGGGCGGCCGCCGACGCGCTCGGGATCGGCCCGCCCGTCCACGTCGCGCTCCGGGAGGCGCCGCATCGCGGCTACGCCTCGGCGCCCGAGCTCTTCGCCGGCACCCGGCCCGACGACCCGCTCGCCGACGACCTCGCCCCGGTCCTTGCCCGCCTGATGGACGAGGGAGCGCCCGACCTGCTGCTGGCACCGCAGGGGGTGGGCGGCCACGTCGATCACGTCCAGCTGGTCCGCGCGCTCACCGCCCTCGCCCCGGCCTGCCCGGTCCTGTGGTGGCGCGACTTCCCCTACACCGTGCGCCATCCCGACCCGAAGGAGCCGTTCCGCGACACCTTCGCGGGGCTGCCCACGATCACCGTGCGCCTGTCCCCGGACGAGGAGGCGGCCAAGCACGCGGCCTGCGCGGCCTACACGAGCCAGATCGGCTTCCAGTTCGGCGGTCCCGACGGCCTCGCCCAGCGCCTGGACGCCGAGGGCGCGCGCGAGCACTTCCGCCTCGCCGGCGCCGTGCCGGACGGGCTCATCCTCGCGTGAGCGGCGGGCCGGCCACTCCGAAAAGCCTGGCCGATCCCGGCGCCGTCGCGGCGCGCCATGCCCTCGTCGCGGCGAGCCCCCACCTCGCCCCCTTGCGCCGCCTCGCCGAGCGGATCCGGGCCGAGCAGGACCGGCCGGTGCCCGAGGCCGATCCCCTCGACGGCGGCGTGAATGCCCGCCTGCTGCTGCTGCTCGAGACCCCGGGCCCGGCGACCGGCCGCACCGCCTTCGTCTCGCGCGACAACCCGACCGGCACCGCCGCCAACCTGTTCCGCTTCTTAGGCCAGGCCGGCATCCCGCGCGCCGACACCCTGATCTGGAACGCCGTGCCGTGGGTGATCCACGCCCCCGGTGCCCGGAACCGGGCGCCGCGGACCGGAGAGATCCGGGCGGCCCGGGCCTACCTGCCGCCGCTCGTCGCCCTGATGCCGGACCTCGCGGTCGTCGTCCTGTCCGGCCGGGTCTCCCAGCTTCTGGCGCCGGACCTCGCCGAGGCGCGGCCCGGCCTGCCGGTGGTGGCGATCCCGCATCCGAGCCCGACCTATGTCTGCACCAGCCCGTCGGTGTCGCAGCGCATCTTTGCGGGCCTCGCCGAGGCGGCCCGCCACCTCGGACTCCCCGGCTGATGTGGGACTGCCGCATGGTCCGGCTGGTCATTCGCCGGCAGAGGGCCTACATGGCCCCTCATGCGAGCGGGGCTCGGTCGGAGTGCCGCCGGGCACTCATGTGCGCGAGCCTGGCCGCGATCGGCCGCGGGCTCGCGCCGGCGACCAGCGGGGTCTGACGCCGACGCGATGAATTTCGCCACGCAGGACAACAACCTCGCGCAGGCCAAGCCCCTGCGCGACGGCGGCGCCGGGACGCCGCGCGACGAGGATCCTGCCGGACAGGATCCGGGCCGCGATCCCGCGCCTCAAGACCCGCAGCACGACCCGCAGGCCGCGCGCCAGGCCCGCCACCGGCGCCGCTACGCCTGGATCGGCACGCTCGCCAGCGTGGTGCTGTTCGTCATCTCCCTCGGGGTGCTGGGCAAGCTCGTCTCCACCGTCACCTGGGCGGAGCTGCGCACCGCCTTCCTGGCGGCGACGCCGAACCAGATCGGGATCGCCATCGCGCTCGTCGTGGTGAGCTACCTGTTCCTCACCTGCTACGACGCCCTGGCCCTGCGCCAGCTCAAGCTGAGGGTGCCCTACCGCACCACCGCGCTCGCCTCCTTCACCAGCTACGCGGTGAGCTTCAACCTCGGCTTCCCGCTGCTCACCGCCGGCACGGTGCGCTACTGGATCTATTCGGGGCAGGGCCTGAGCCCGGGGCGCATCGCGGCGCTCACCATCGTCGCCGGCTTCACCTTCTGGCTCGGCATGGGGGCGGTGCTCGGCATCAGCCTGATCCGCGAGGCCGAGCCGCTCTCGCACCTCACCTATACCAGCGTCCTGTTCAACCAGGGGCTCGGTGTCGCGACGCTCGCCGCGGTGGTCGCCTACCTCGCCTGGGTCTCGGTCAGGCGTCGCAGCGTCAAGGTGCGGGGCTGGCGCCTGGAACTGCCGGGCCTCAAGCTCTCCCTGAGCCAGATGCTCGTCGGCGCCGGCGACGTCTGCGCGGCCGCCGGCGTGCTCTACGTGCTGCTGCCGGCCGGCCACGGCGTCAGCTTCGAGGCCTTCGTGGCGATCTACGTGCTCGCTGCGATGCTCGGCATCGCCAGCCACGCGCCGGGCGGGCTCGGGGTGTTCGAGGCCACGGTGCTGCTCGCCCTCTCCGGCCTGCCGCGGGAATCGGTGCTCGGCGCGCTGCTGCTGTTCCGGGTCTGCTACTACCTGATCCCGTTCGTGGTGGCGCTCGCGGCCCTCGGCGCCTATGAGATCGCCAAGCGGGCGCGCCTCACCCCGCGGGAGGCGCCCGACGATGATGCCGAGAGCGACCCGACGCCCTGACGCCGACGGCTCGCTCGACGACGCGCCGCCCGACGGTCCGACGATGCCGCCGTTCCTGCCCGGCGCCTCCGGCGCCCTCACCTCCGCCCGGCGGGCGGCCTGGCGAGGGGCGCTCGTCGCCGTGCTGGTGTTCTTCGCCATCCATGCCTGGCACCACGGGTTCGACCTCGGCACCGGGCTCGCCGGCCTCGTCGCGCTGCTGGCCGGCGGCCTCGCGGCCGCGCCGCGCCGGGGCGAGCCGGTGGCGCGCTCCGAAGCCGCGCCGGGCCGGGGCCGCCACGGCCTCGCCGAGGCCCTGCTCGCCAACATTCCCGACCCCGTCATCCTGATCGACCGCCGCTCCCTGGTGATCGAGTCGAACGCCGCCGCCCGGGCGCTCCTGCCGTCCCTGCGGCCCCGCCACCCGCTCTCCTTCGCGCTCCGCGACCCCGACGTGCTGGACGGCATCGAGACGGTGTTGCGCACCGGCGAGCCCCTGAAGACGGTCTACTCGCCGCGGGTGCCGACCGACCGCACCTTCGAGGTGCAGATCGGCGCCATGCAGGGCGGCGAGGCCGGGCGGGCCGGGCCGAACGTGGTGCTCTTCCTGCGCGACCTCACCTCGGCCCAGCGCCTGGAGACGATGCGGGTCGACTTCGTCGCCAATGCCAGCCACGAGCTGCGCACGCCGCTCGCCTCGCTGCTCGGCTTCATCGAGACCCTGCAGGGTCCGGCCCGGGACGACGCCAAGGCGCGCGAGCGCTTCCTCGGCATCATGCGGGTCCAGGCCCTGCGCATGACCCGGCTGATCGACGACCTCCTGTCGCTCTCGCGCATCGAGCTGCGCGCCCACGTGCCGCCGACGCAAGCGGTCGATGTCGGTCCGCTCGCCCGCCAGATCGCCGACGCGCTCGGAGTCATCGCCCGCGAGCGCGGCGTCGCCATCGCGCTCGATGCCGCGCCGGGGCCGCACCGCGTGCTCGGCGACCGGGACGAGATCCTGCGGGTGATCGAGAACCTGGTCGAGAACGCCGTCAAGTACGGCGGCGAGGGCGGCCGGGTCGACGTGCGGCTCGCGACCCTGCCGGCGGAGGACGGACGGCCGCCGCAGGTCGAGATCGCGGTGCGCGACGAGGGCCCGGGCATCGCCCCCGAGCACCTGCCGCGCCTGACCGAGCGGTTCTACCGGGTCGACGCCGCATCGAGCCGCCAGCAGGGCGGTACGGGCCTCGGCCTCGCCATCGTCAAGCACATTCTCAACCGCCATCGCGGCCGGCTGGTGATCGAGAGCACCCCGGGGGAGGGGGCGACCTTCCGCGCCGTGATCCCGGCGCACGGCGAGACCCGGAAGGAGGCCGGCCCCGATCAGGGGCAGGCGACGAGCAGGCGCCCGGTATAGTCGGCGGCCGCTGCCGCCGCGGCGCCCGGCGTGCCGGTGGCCTCCCCGTCGGGGATCAGCTGCTCGCCCTCCTTCGCCTGCTGGGGCGGCCGGGTGAACTTGAGCACGCAATCCGATCCGCCCGACAGCCGGACCGCCTCGCCAGGCGGGAAGCCGAAGGCGACGTAGAAGTCCGGATCGTCGAAGCTCATCACCAGATTGCGCACCGGGCCGGCGGGCCCCTGCGGCACCAGGGTGAAGTCGAAGGTGAGTCGGCCGCCGGAGAAGCTCGCCTTCGGGGCGGGCCCGCCCTTCAGCGCCAGCGGGCGGCCGTTGAGCTTCCCTTGCGTGAAATACGCGGTCTCGGCCATCGCCTCCAGGCGCTCGGCCGCCATCGCGTCGAGCTTGGGCTGATCGGGCACGCCGTCGCGCTTCGAATCGAGGTTCAGCACCGCGAAGGCGGAGTATTCCGGATCGAAGGTCCAGGATTCGCGGACCGCCACGAGGTTGCGCTTCGGGTCGAGCACCAGCTCGGCCCGGGCCTGCACCCAGACATGCGGATGCGCCAGCGCCGTCCCCGCCCCGCCGCACAGCACCGCCAAAGCCGCCACAACCCGCCCGATCATCGCCCGCTCCCGCTCGATCGTGTCCCGGAGGTTTCCCGAGGCAGCCCGCCGCGCTCTGCGGCCCGAGCACGGCGAAACCATGTTCGCGATGCAGGGCGCGGCGGCGATCGCGGCCGTGTCGCGGAGGCGCACCGCACCCCACATCAGATCCGGGAGACCGCACCATGACCGCACCCGCCCGCCGCCTCACCCTGCACGTCGAGGGCATGACCTGTGCCTCCTGCACTGGCCGCGTCGAGCGGGTGCTGAGCCGGGTGCCGGGCGTGCAGGCCGTCGCCGTCAACCTCGCCACCGGTCGCGCCACCCTCGACCTCGCCCCCGACAACGACCCGACGGCGCTGACCGATGCGGTCGAGGGCGCCGGCTACGCCGTGCCGGAGGCGGTGAGCGAACTCGCCGTCGCGGGCATGACCTGCGCCTCCTGCACCGGCCGGGTCGAGCGGGTGCTGAAGGCCGTGCCAGGCGTGCGCGAGGCGAGCGCCAACCTCGCCACCGGCCGGGTCACCGTGCGCCATCCCGCCGGCCTCGTGCCGCCGGACGCCCTCGAGGCCGCCATCCGGGACGCCGGCTACGAGCCGCGCCCGGTGCCGGCGGAGATGGCGGCACGCGAAAAGCCCCGCGAGGCCGAGGCGCTGACCCGCGACCTGATCCTCGCCGCCCTGCTCTCGCTCCCCGTGGTGGTGCTCGACATGGGCAGCCACCTCGCCGGCCACGGCCTGCTGCCGGGCGCCTGGAGCGCCGGCATCCAGGCTTTGTTCGCCACCCTCGTTCTCTTCGGCCCCGGCCGGCGCTTCTTTTCCCGCGGCCTGCCCGGGCTGGTGCGCGGCCATCCGGACATGAACGCGCTGGTGGCGCTGGGCGCCGGCGCCGCCTACCTGTTCTCGCTCGTCGCGACCCTCGACCCCGATCTGCTGCCGGCGGGGGCGGCGCACGTCTATTTCGAGGCCTCGGTCCTCATCGTCACCCTGATCCTCCTCGGCCGCGGCCTGGAGGCGCGGGCGCGGGGCCGCACCGGGGCGGCGGTGGCCCGCCTCGTCGGCCTCGCGCCGAAGACCGCGCTCCGCCTGCGCGACGGCGTCGAGACCGAGGTGCCGGCCGCCGAGCTCGCGGTCGGGGACGAGGTCCGCGTCCGGCCCGGCGAGCGCCTGCCGGCGGACGGGCGGGTGGTCGAGGGCCGCTCGCGCATCGACGAGAGCATGCTCACCGGCGAGCCGGTGCCGGTGGCCAAGGGCCCGGGTGATCCCGTCACCGGCGGCACCGTCAACGGTACCGGCGCGCTCACCGTCGCGGTCGAGCGGGTGGGGGCCGACACGGCGCTCGCCCAGATCGTCCGCATGGTCGAGGCGGCGCAAGGCGCGAAGCTCCCGATCCAGGCCCTCGCCGACCGGGTCACCGCCCGCTTCGTGCCCGCGGTGCTCGTCCTCTCCCTCCTCACCTTCGTGGCCTGGCTCGCCCTGGCGCCGGCCCCCGCCCTCGGCGAGGCCCTGGTCCATGCCGTCGCGGTGCTGATCATCGCCTGCCCCTGCGCCATGGGCCTCGCCACCCCGACCTCGATCATGGTCGGCACCGGCCGGGCGGCGGAGCGCGGCATCCTGTTCCGCAGCGGGCAGGCGCTTCAGGCGCTGGAGGGCGTGCGGGTCGTCGCCTTCGACAAGACGGGCACCCTGACCGAGGGCCACCCGAGCCTCACCGACCTGAGCCCCGCCCCCGGCTTCGACGCCGACGACGTGCTGGCCGCGGCCGCCGCCCTCGAATCCCGCTCCGAGCACCCGATCGCCAGCGCGATCGTGGCCGCCGCCGCGACGAAGGGCTTGGATCTGCCGCCTGTGGGCGAGGTCGTGGCGATGCCGGGCCACGGCATCGCCGGTCGGGCCGGAGACCGTGCGGTCGCGGTCGGCAATGCCCGCCACCTCGCCGGCCTCGACCTCTCGGGGCTGGCGCCCCACGCCGAGCGCCTGGGGGCCCAAGGCCGCTCGCCGCTCTACGTCGCCCTCGACGGCGTGCCGGCTGCGGTGATGGCGGTCTCGGACCCGATCAAGCCCGGGGCCGCCGAGGCCGTGCGGGCGCTCAAAGGCCAGGGCCTCGCGGTGGCGCTGGTCACGGGCGACGCGAGGGGCACCGCCGAGGGCGTCGCCCGGACCCTCGGCATCGGCACGGTGCTCGCCGAGGTGCTGCCCCAGGACAAGCGCGACGCCGTCCGGGCCCTGCGCGCGCAAGCCGGCCCGGTCGCCTTCGTGGGCGACGGCATCAACGACGCCCCGGCGCTCGCCGAAGCCGATGTCGGGCTGGCGCTCGGCACCGGCACCGACGTGGCGGTGGAGAGCGCGGACGTGGTGCTGATGGCGGGCGATCCCGCCACCGTCGCCGAGGGCTTGAGGCTGTCGCGGGCGGTGATGCGCAACATCCGCCAGAACCTGTTCTGGGCCTTCGCCTACAACGTGGCGCTGATCCCGGTGGCGGCGGGGGGCTTGCGGGCGGTCGGCGGGCCGTCCCTGTCTCCGGTGCTGGCGGCGGGGGCGATGGCCCTGTCGAGCGTGTTCGTCCTCGGCAACGCCCTGCGGCTGCGGCGGGCGTGAGAGCCCGCGTCATTGGCCTATCCGGTTGGACTCTCCGAACGACACACCCTCCGCGTCATTCCGGGGCCGCGAAAGCGGAGCCCGGAATCCAGAGCCGCGGATGGTTCAGAAACGAGCGAACGGCCTTCTGCTTCATTCTGCACAACTTGCGTGTCTCGATTCCGGGCTCCGCTGTGCGGCCCCGGAATGACACGGAGGATTTGAATCCTGTAGAGTGATCGCGGCTCCGGACTGACGAGGTGGATGTCGACTCCGTCGAGCCGACTCCGATCCTCAGCGCTCCCCCTCGGCCCCCGCCCCCTTCCGCCGCACCGCGACGCTGCCGCCGTTCAACCGGCGCAGCGACACCTGCAGCCGGGCCTCCGCCGCCTTGATCTCGGTGAGCGCCTGGTGGGTGTAGTGGATATGCGTCTCGGCCGCCTCGCCCGCCGCCTCGACGTCGCCGGCCATCACGCTCTCGTAGATCGCCCGGTGCTGGGCGCGCAGGCGGTCGCGGGTCTCCGGGCGGGCAAAGAGCTTCTCGCGGTTCTCGATCACGCCCTGGCGCAGCATTCCCGACAGGGCCCGCATCGTGTGCAGCACCACGAGGTTGTGGCTCGCCTCGTAGACCGCGACGTGGAGATCGATGTCGGCCTCGGCCTCCTCCTGGTGCACGCCCTGCTCGTGGGCGCGGTCGATCCGCGCCAGGCAGGCGGTGAGCCGGTCGCGGTCGACCGCGTTGGCCCGGGCGGCGGCGAGCCGCGCCGCCATCCGCTCCGTCGTCGCCCGGAACTCCAGGTAGTCGTCCACCACCTCGGCATGGGAGGCAATGAGGGCGATCAGCGGATCGGTGATCTCGCGGCCGAGCGGCGCCACGGCGCGTCCGCTCCCCGAGGCGACGAGCAGGCCCTCCTCCTCAAGGATCTTCATGCCCTGCCGCAGGGTGGGGCGCGACACGTTCAGGCGCTGCGCCAGGTCGCGCTCCGGCAGCAGCAGGTCGCCGGGGCTGAGCGAGCCTTCGAGGATCAGGTCCTTGAGGTGGCGGGCCGTGCCCTCCGCCACGCTGCCGCCCTTGATCGGATCCTGCTCCATTCCGCGCATCCCCCCATCCGCGCCGCAGGCCTGACTGTAGTGCGGGCAAACGCGTTTTCCAATTGACCGCCGCGGTAAAGTTATTTTACCACGCCTCTACCTCCCAAAGTGAAGATCGAAGTCCTGGGGCCTGGCCGCGCGGGAGCGGCCCGCCCGACCCTGCACCGCCCGTCACCGCGCCGGTGCACGGATTGCCATGCCGGCCCGGGGCTGTCCGCCCCCGGCCCACCGTCCGGCCTCCCGCGCCTGCGGGACACGAGCCCCGATGCGAGAGCCCCGATGCGCCTCACCGATTGCCACAGCTTCCACGATTTCCGCCGCATGGCGAAAAGCCGCCTGCCCGGCCCGATCTTCGACTACATCGACGGCGGCGCCGACGACGAGACCACCTTGCGGCGCAACACGGCGGCCTTCGAGGCCTGCGACCTCGTCCCCAATGTCCTGCGCGGCGTCAGCGAGGTCGACCTGTCGGTGACGGTGATGGGCCAGCGCCTCGCGCTCCCGGTCTATTGCTCGCCCACCGCCCTGCAGCGGCTCTTCCACCACGAGGGCGAGCGGGCGGTGGCGGCGGCGGCCGGCCAGTTCGGCACGATGTTCGGCGTCTCCTCCCTCGGCACGGTCAGCCTGGAGGAGGCGCGCCGGATCAGCAGCGGCCCGCAGGTCTACCAGTTCTACTTCCACAAGGATCGCGGCCTGAACCGCGAGATGATGGCCCGCGCCAAGCAGGCCGGCATCGAGGTGATGATGCTGACCGTCGACAGCATCACCGGCGGCAACCGCGAGCGCGACAAGCGCACCGGCTTCGCGATTCCGTTCCGGCTGACCCTCGCCGGCATGGCGCAGTTCGCCCTGAAACCCGCCTGGGGCATCAACTACGTCACCCACGAGCGCTTCCGCCTGCCGCAGCTCGAGAACCACATCGCCATGGATGGCGGCGCCCTCTCGATCAGCCGCTACTTCACCGAGATGCTCGACCCGGCCATGACCTGGGACGACGTCGCCGCGATGGTGCGCGACTGGGGCGGCCAGTTCTGCCTCAAGGGCGTGATGTCGGTGGAGGACGCGAAACGCGCGGTCGCGATCGGCTGCACCGGCATCGTGCTGTCGAACCACGGCGGGCGCCAGCTCGACGGCTCGCGCTCCGCCTTCGACCAGCTCGCCGAGATCGTCGATGCGGTCGGCGACCAGATCGACGTCATCATGGATGGCGGCGTGCAGCGCGGCACCCACGTGCTGAAGGCGCTGGCGCTCGGCGCCAAGGCGGTGGGCCTCGGCCGCTACTACCTCTTCCCGCTCGCGGCCGCCGGCCGGCCCGGCGTCGAGCGGGCGCTCGGGCTGATGCGGGCCGAGATCGAGCGCGACATGAAGCTGATGGGCTGCACCGCGATCGACCAGCTCAGCCGCGAAAGCCTGCGCTTCACCCGCGGGTGATCCGACGCCGCGGGCTTGCCAGCCCGCGGCGCGAATTCGTCAGGCGCGGATGGCGTCGAGCCCCTTCCAGTCGAAGGCGATGCCGTGGCCCGGCCGGTCGGGCGCCACCGCGAAGCCCTCCGCGATCGCCAGCGGCTCGGCGATGTAGGCGTCGAGCCCGAAGCCGTGCGCCTCCAGGTAGGAGCGGTTGGGCGCCGCTGCGAGCAGGTGCACCGTCACGTCGTGCGCCCCGTGCGAGGTGACCGGCAGGTTGAAGGCCTCCGCCAGGTGGGCGATCTTCATGAACGGGGTCACGCCGCCGCAATTGGTGACGTCCGGCTCCGGATAGGTGACGCCGCCCGAAGCGATCAGCTGCTTGAAGTCCCACAGGGAGCGCAGGTTCTCGCCCGCGGCGATCGGCAATCCGCCCTCGCGCACGACGCGAGCCTGGCCGGCGACGTCGTCGGGGATGACCGGTTCTTCCAGCCAGAACGGCTCGAAGGGCTGGAGGGCGCGGGCGGCGCGGATCGCCTCGTCGGCGCTCCAGCGCATGTTGGCGTCGACCATCAGGGGAAAGCCGTCGCCGAGATGCTCGCGCATCGCCCGCACCCGCTCGACATCCTCGGAGAGGCGTGGCCGCCCGACCTTCATCTTGATCGCGCGAAAGCCCTTCCTCAGGTTGTCGTCGGTCTGGCGGAGCAACTGGTCGAGGGGCAGCTGAAGGTCGATGCCGCCGGCGTAGCACGGCACCTTGGGATCGTGGCCGCCGAGCAAGGTCCAGAGCGGCTGGGCGAGGCGCTTCGCCTTCAGGTCCCACAACGCCATGTCGATCGCGGACTGCGCCAGCACCGCCGCGCCGCCGCGGCCGCCGTAATGCTGGCCCCACCAGATCCGCTGCCACAGCTGCTCGATCCGGTCGGCCTCCTGCCCGACGATCTGCTCGGGCACGTCGCGCCGCAGGATCGCGTCGATCGCCGCGCCGTTGCGGCCGCAGGTATAGGTGTAGCCGATCCCTTCCGCGCCGTCCGCGTCGCGCAACACCACGGTGTTGAGCTCGAAGGCCGGCATGTCGCCGTGCATGCTGTCGCTGAGGGTCACCGCCAGCGGCACGCGGTAGTAGCCGGCCTCCAGCGAAACGATGCGGGGCATGGCGCTCCTCCGATTCTTCGCGACTCGTCGGCCGCTTATCGACACGTTCGTGTCTCGTTGCGCGCCCTGTATGGTATCCGACGGGTGGATGGTCAAGACAGGAACGCGGAGTCATGTTGAAGACGAGCGCCTGATTATTATGAGATGAATTTTTCGATTTGCGCCGCGGCTGTGAGAGGCTGACCCCGTGGCGCGCAATATGATCTCGCTTGACTCATACCATGTGTTGATTGTCGCCGAATTGCTTCAGGCGCCGTCCCGTGCTGATATGCCGGCAGACCGCCCGACCAACGGGGCGCCTGGGAGGAATCGATCGATGAAGCGGGTGATCGCGGGAGCGTTGTCGCTGGGCGGCCTGATAATGGCAGCGCTGCCGGCCGTGGCGCAGGACAACAAGACGCTCACCGTCTGGTTCAGCAAGGGCTTCTACCGCTCCGAGGACGAGTCGCTCTGGGCGACGATCAAGAAGTTCGAGCAGAAGACCGGGATCAAGGTCGAGCTGTCGCAATACGCGATCCAGGACATGATCCCGAAGACCGTGGCGGCGCTCGATTCCGGCTCGCCGCCCGATGTCGGCTATTCCGACACCTACAACAACCAGGCCGCCGGCAAGTGGGCCTACGAGGGCAAGCTCGAGGACCTCACCGACATCCTCCAGCCGATGATGCCGCGCTTCGCGCCGCAGACCGTCGAGCACGTGCTGCTCATGAACGGGCAGACCAACAAGAAGGCCTATTACGGCTTCCCGCTCAAGCGCCAGACGCTCCACACCGAGATCTGGGGCGACATGCTGGACAAGGCCGGCTTCAAGCAGGCCGACATCCCGCAGAAATGGTCGGATTACTGGGCGTTCTGGTGCGACAAGGTCCAGCCCGGCTACCGCAAGGCCTCGGGCACCCGCACCTACGGCATCGGCGCGCCGATGGGCGTGGAATCGACCGACAGCTTCCAGTCCTTCTACGCCTTCATGGATGCCTACGACGCCAAGCTCGTCGACAACGACGGCAAGCTGACCGTCGACGACCCGAAGACCCGCGAGGGCGTGGTCAAGGCGCTGAAGGACTACACCGACCCCTACATCAAGGGCTGCGTGCCGCCCTCGGCGACGACCTGGAAGGACCCCGACAACAACGTCGCCTTCCACAACCGCACCACGGTGATGACGCACAACTTCACCATCTCGATCGCCGCGAAGTGGTACGAGGACAGCGTCAACCCGAACAACACCCCTGAGCAGCGCGAGGCCTCGAAGAAGGCCTATGAGGAGTCGATCATCACCGCGCCGTTCCCGGCCCGGCCCGACGGCAAGCCGATGACCTACCGCGCCGACGTCAAGCACGGCGTCGTCTTCTCGGGCGCCAAGAACAAGGCGGCGGCCAAGGAGTTCGTGAAGTTCATCATGGAGGAGGACAACCTCCGTCCCTACGTCGAGGGCGCGATCGGCCGCTGGTTCCCGGTCACCAAGGACTCGATCGAGAGCCCGTTCTGGCAGGCCGACAAGCACCGCAAGGCGGTCTACAACCAGTTCAAGTCCGGCACCGAGCCGTTCGACTACGTGAAGAACTACAAATTCACGCTGGTCAACAACGAGAACGTGTTCGCCAAGGCGATGAACCGGGTGGTGAGCGAGAAGGTCCCGGTCGAGAAGGCCGCCGACGAGATGCTGGCCCGCGTCAAGCAGATCGCCGGGCAGTAACGAGCACATATCGGCCTGAGCGTTCTCTCCCTTTGAAAGTAGAGCGCTTCCCCTCCCCCTTGTGGGGAGGGGCTAGGGGTGGGGGTGGTGCCGGAGAAGCCTCGCGCTCTACGCGGCCACCACCCCCACCCCCGACCCCTCCCCACAAGGGGGAGGGGAGGGCGCGCGACCTTCCAACGGATCTGGCGCCAGCGGAACAAGAGGAGAGGCACCCATGCCTCGATCCACCCCATCCCGAGCGGGGTCCGGTCACGGTGTGACCGGGGCCCGCTCTCGGTTTTCACGCAACCCCCATCCCGGCCTCGTCAGGGAGCCAGACCATGTCCGCAACGGTCGCTGAGGCAGCGCCGGTCGCCGCGGCTCAGCCCTTCCGCCTGACCTCCTGGCAGGCCTGGGGGCTGATCCTGATCGCGCCCTACCTGCTGATCTTTCTGTTCTTCGTCATCTACCCGATCGGCTACGGGTTGTGGCTCGCCCGCAGCCCGGCGAGCTACGTGCATCTGGCGGAAGATCCGATCTTCGCCCGCGCGGTCGTCAACACGCTGGTGTTCCTGATCGTCGGCATCAACGTGAAGATGGCGATCGCGCTGCTGCTGTCGGGCTTCTTCACCAACGAGCGGAAGTGGATCCGCTGGCTGTCGGTGCTGTTCATCCTGCCCTGGGCGGTGCCGTCGATCCCGACGATCCTGTCGGTCCGGTTCATGCTCAACCCCGAATGGGGCGTGGTGAACTCGCTGATCTTCCGCTTCACCGGCGAGGACGGCCCGAACTGGCTCAACGACCCGTGGCTGGCGCTGACGCTCGCCATCGGCGTCCATATCTGGAAGTCGCTGCCGTTCTGGACGCTGATCCTGCTCGCCGGCCGGCTCGCCATCTCGGCCGACCTCTACGAGGCGGCGTCCGTCGACGGCGCCAGCAAGTGGCAGAAGTTCCGGCACGTCACCTGGCCGTCGATGCAGATGCTCTACGTCACCTGCACCATCCTGTCGATGATCTGGACGCTGGGCGACTTCAACTCGGTCTACCTGCTCACCGGCGGCGGCCCCGCCGACCTGACCCACGTGCTGGCGACGCTCGGCATCCGGTATCTCCGCCTCGACCAGGTCGACCATTCGATGGCGGCGGTGGTCTGCGCGATGCCCTTCGTGCTGCCGCTGGTCTACGTGCTGATGAAGAGGCTCTCGAAATGAGCACGACCACCACAGCCCGCGCGCCGCTCGCCGCTCCTTCGGCGGAGGAGCGCTCCGCCGCCCGGACCAACTGGCTGCGCGCCGCCGGCACCGAGGCCAAGCTCCTCCTCGTCGGCATCCCGGTCCTGCTCTGGACCGTGATCCCGATCTACCACCTCGTCCTGTTCGCGATCTCGCCGAAGCAGGACGCGATGTCGGGTGCGCTGTTTCCGGCCCACCCGACGCTGCAGAACTTCAGGATCGTGTTCGGGCAGCAGCACTACTTCCTGTCGAACTTCTGGCAGCAATTCTGGAACTCGGCGGTCATCGCCTTCGCGACCGGGGTGCTGACGCTGCTGGTGGCCACCGCCGCCGCCTTCGCGATCAGCCGCCTGAAGGTGAAGGGCGGCCGGACCGTGATGAACATGGCCCTGTTCACCTACTTCATCCCGGCCGCGTTCCTGGCCGTGCCGATGTACAAGACGATGGGGCCTACGGGCTGCTCAACTCGAAGTGGGCGCTGATCCTCGCGATGGTGACGATCGCCAGCCCCTACGCGATCTGGGTGCTGAAGCAGGCCTCCGACAAGCTGCCGGTGGAGCTCGACGAGGCGGCGATCATGGACGGCGCCTCGCCGCCCCAGCTCTTCCGCTTCGTCTACCTGCCGCTGATGGTTCCGTCGCTGGTCGCGATCGGCGTCTACGCGCTGCTGCTCGCCTGGAACGAGTACCTGTTCGCCTTCCTGCTCCTCTCCCGCGACACCGACGTGACCCTGCCGGTGGCCCTGGGGAGCTTCCTGGCGGCGGATGACTCGCCGTGGGAGCTGCTGATGACCACCGGGTTGATCTACGCTTTGCCGCCTGCCGCGATCTATTACGTGTTCAAGCGGTATATGGTGGGTGGGTTGACGGCGGGGGCGGTGAAGAGCTGAATACTTAGAAGAAATAGTTTCTGATCGAAAGCAGCCACGCTTTTGAAAAATCAAAATTTTTCACGCCGCCCGCTTGCATTGCAAGTAGGCGGCGTTTTATATTTCTGGCAGGCCACGCTTTTTGAGATATTTTTGGAGGATCATTAAGTGGGCAAGATCAAGTCTGATGTATTAAATCAGCATTTACGCTTATTCCCTAAAGAAAACGAAGTTTTAAAGCCTTTTTTATTCAATTTTGATATTAATTACGGGCGACGTGTAGATGTTAACAATTCACAGTTTTCGGCATATATATTAAGTCCTGATAGATTGATGAGGGATGGATTTGCTTTCACGGAAGAGTTGCTTTTGGTGCTATCTTCATTTCAGCGAATACAGCCACGAATAATGCAGGCAATTGAGAAGGTTCTAGACACGTCTCCCTTCAAAGGACGCGTCGACCCGCTAACATACTTTCTAGTGTCGGGTGATGCCGGGGTTGAGGATTGGACGAACAAATATCTAACCGAGCATCCTCAAGCGCGTACCCCAATCCCTCTTTTTGTGGACTCTTTATCGAGTAATAAGAACGACAGATGGTTTATTAGAAATCAGCTATCTAGTAGATTGTATACACGAGATCTTTTTGATTATCAGCTTCCACTGGATGGAGACCTATTTTTCTTTGGCCGGAAGAAAATTGTAGACGAATTTCTTGATGCTCTTAGGAAGGGCCAAAACAGAGGCTTGTTCGGGCTCCGAAAGACAGGTAAGACTTCGTTTTTATTCAAGTTGGTTCGGACTTGTGATGATTTAAACATCGCAAAATCAGTATATATTGACTGCAAGCGACCAGATATTCGCACCTTAGATTGGAAAAACCTAATCAATTATATAGTACAAGAAATATCAAAAAAGACAGGAAAAAAATACGCAAGTGTAAAGGACCCTGTCAAAAATTTGATGAAATTGCTTGAAGCATTGCCTGACAATCTGAAAGTTTGCCTGATATTTGATGAGATTGAGTATATCTCTCCTCTTGCCCATCTAGATGTGCATTGGAGAAGTGATTTTGTGCCCTTCTGGCAGACCTTGTGGTCAATCCAAAGCGAGATGAGAAAAATTTCATTCGTCGTTGCTGGAGTAAATCCCTTCCTTTGTGAAGTAGATTTAATCGATAAAACTCAAAATCCAATGTTTGGAATTGTACGACCCACTTATCTTACCGGCCTATCAGATGACGAGACCAAGCAGATGGTCACCGCCATTGGTGGTCGCATGGGGCTCGGATTTACCCCAGAGGCGGTGGCATATTTGCATATGCGATACGGTGGGCATCCATTGCTGACAAGAATGGCGTGTAGTTACACAAATCAGAGCATATATCAGCAGGGGGCGACTCGCCCCGTGCCAGTTACGGATAAGCGTTTGCGAGTGGAGCAAAATGAGCGAGAGGAAGATTTGCATTTTTATTGTAGGCATGTTGTTTCTGAACTCAAAGAATTTTATAACGATGAGTACGACATGTTAGAAATGCTTGCGAGTGGTAACGTTGTTGATTTTAACGAAATGGCCGCTGAGCCTGGATGGGTAAGACATTTAAAATCTTATGGCATTATCTCTATTGCCGAGACTGGGAAGCCCGCATTTCGAATTCCAGTAATACAGAAATTTGTTGCCGCAGAACGATCTAAGAGGGAAGGGACACGCGAACCTCGCACTGTTATCGCGCAAGAAAAACGTCAAGAGTGGCTGGCTAGGAGGCGCACAAACATACTGCATGACTTAAAGCTGCTGTTGCGTTCTATTTCGGCAAAGCAGATTTCTAATCCTTACAAAAGCGAATTTCTACCTGAGGCAGATCTTCTCCAAAATATCAAATTAGTGAGCAGCTGGCAGGATTTTTCAGCATTTATAAATGACATAAATAAATGTTTGGTCGAAACAATTGATATAATCAATGGTAAGGGCTATTTTTATGGATCTTTTAAGATGGTATATCCCGATTTATTTGATGCTTTGGCACGTATAAGGCTTCTGAGGAATAATGCGGATCATCTCAGGCTGAATGCGCAAGTTGAGGACGGTTTGAAGTCATATCTTTTAAGGGATCTCTTCGATCGTCCGGTCTCCCATTTCCAAGAGCCATGGTTTTTGTTGCAACAAATTGTTTTGGATGAGTTATTTTCCTCAGTTCAATATGAGATCGCGAGGATAGAGTGAAAATATCCACAATGTGATATAAATTGGAATTTGAAGATTTGTAGGGTATCGACGATCAATCAATTCCCTACAATCCTCATAGTAGCTTGTTTCAAGCCACCGCCGCCACACCCCCCGGCATCAACCGCCCTTCCTCCACCGCATGACACGCCACCCCATCCCGGAACGCCGGCACCTCCGCCTTGCACCGCTCATTCGCGAACGGGCAGCGCGGGTGAAACGTGCATCCTGACGGCGGGTTGATCGGGTTCGGGATCTCGCCCTGCACCGGCACGCGCTGCCGGCCGACATGCGCGAGATCCGGAACCGCGTCGAGGAGCATGCGGGTGTAGGGGTGTTTCGGGGCGGTGAAGAGCTCGCGGCCGCCGCCGATCTCGACGATGCGGCCGAGATACATCACGCCGATGCGGTTCGCCATGTGGCGCACCACGGCGAGGTTGTGGCTGATGAACAGGTAGGTCAGGCCGAGCCGGTCCTGTAGGTCGCGCATCAGGTTCAGGATCTGGGCCTGGACCGAGACGTCGAGGGCCGAGGTCGGCTCGTCGGCGACCAGGAACTCGGCCTCGGAGGCCAGCGCCCGCGCGATGGCGATGCGCTGGCGCTGGCCGCCCGAGAAGGCGTGGGGGTAGCGCTTGCCGTCGTCGGGGTGCAGGCCGACCAGGGTCAGGAGCTCGCCGACTCGGGCCTGAATCTCGCGCTCGCCGGTGAGGAGCCCGAAGGCGCGGATCGGCTCAGAAATAATCCGGTCGACCCGCCAGCGCGGGTTCATCGAGGCGTAGGGGTCCTGGAAGATCATCTGGATGCGCCGGCGCAGCTGCCGCCGCTCGGCGGCCTGGCGCGGGTCGGTCATCGAGATGCCGCTGATCGTCACCTCGCCGTCGGAGGGCGGCATCAGGCCGACCACCATGCGGGCGACCGTCGACTTGCCGGAGCCGGATTCGCCGACGATCGCCAGGGTCTCGCCCTTGGCGACCGAGAACGAGACGTGGTCGACGGCGCGCAGGTACTGACGCGGCTGGCGCTCGATCACCCGGTTGAGCCAGGGGCGCGAGACGTCGAACAGGCGGCGCAGGTCGCGGACCTGGACGTAGTCGGGCTGGGGAGTGATCACGGGCTTCAACGCGATGTGGGGCTTGGCGATAGGGGCTTCATGCGGCGGCCTGTCCGGACGCGTCGTAGAGGTGGCAGGCGACCCGGTGCGAGCCGACCGTCAGGGGCTCGGGCCGGTCGATTGTGCAGCGGGCAAAGACCTTCGGGCAGCGCGGGTTGAAGGCGCAGCCGGGCGGGATCGCCGAGAGCCGCGGCATCGCGCCGGGGATCTGGGCGAGGCGATCGGAGTCGTGCGACAGGGACGGGATCGCCCCCATCAGGCCCTGGGCGTAGGGGTGGAGCGGATCGCCCACCACGGCCGCCACCGGGCCGATCTCGGCGACGCGGCCGGCATACATCACCGCGACGCGGTCGGCGGCCTCGGCGATCACCCCCATGTCGTGGGTGATCAGCATCACGGCGGTGCCGTGGTCGCGCCCGAGGCGCTTCAGCAGCGTGATGATCTGGGCCTGGACCGAGACGTCGAGGGCCGTCGTCGGCTCGTCGGCGATGATCAGCTCCGGCTCGGCGGCGAGCGCCAGCGCGATGACGACGCGCTGCCTCATGCCGCCCGAGAATTCGTGCGGGAAGCCGTCGATGCGCCGCTCCGGCGCCGGGATGCCGACCTCGGCCAGAAGGTCGATCGCGCGCTGGCGGGCGGCCCTGGCCGACAGGTCGGTGTGGGTGCGGATCGTCTCCTCGATCTGCCGGCCGACCCGGTAGAGCGGGTTGAGGCTGGTCAGCGGGTCCTGGAAGATCATGCCGATGCGCTTGCCGCGCACCTTCCGCATCGCTTCCGGCGAGAGGTTGTCGATGCGCTCGCCGTTGAGCAGAATCTCGCCGCCGGCGATGCGGCCGGGCGGGTCGATCAGGCCGATCACCGCCGAGCCGGTCACCGACTTGCCGGCACCGGACTCGCCGACGACGCCGAGCACCTCGCCGCGGTTGATCTCGAAGGAGACGCCGTCGAGCGCGGTCAGCACGCCGCGGCGGGTGGCGAACTCGACCCGCAGGTCGCGCACCGAGAGGACGGGTTGGGTCATCGGGGTTTCTTTGGGTGTCACTGGAGCTTGGGGTTCAGGGCGTCGCGCAGCCAGTCGCCGAGCAGGTTGATCGCCAGCACCAGGCCGGCCAGCGCCAGGCCCGGAAAGGCGACGATCCACCACTCGCCCGAGAACAGGAAGCGGTTGCCGGTGCGGATGAGCGTGCCGAGGGAGGGCATCGTCTCCGGCAGGCCGGTGCCGAGGAAGGAGAGCGTCGCCTCGGTGATGATGGCGAGCGCGAGGTTGATGGTGGCGATGACGAAGACCGGGCCGGTGACGTTCGGCAGGATGTGGCGGGTGAGGATCACCGGCGCCGACAGGCCGATGAGCCGCCCGGCCTGGACGTAGTCCTTGTTCTTCTCGACCATCACCGAGCCGCGCACGGTGCGGGCGTACTGGACCCAGAACGACAGGCCGATCGCCACCACGATGAGGGCGATCTGCGCGTTCGCCTCCATGTGGCCGCCGGCCACCGCCTTGGCGACGCCGTCGACGATGAGGGCGATCAGGATTGCCGGGAAGGTCAGCTGCACGTCGGCGACGCGCATGATGACCGTGTCGACCCAGCCGCCGGCATAGCCCGCGATCAGCCCGAGGCCGATGCCGATGAAGCCCGACAGCAGCACGCCGAGCACGCCGACGAGGAGCGACAGGCGCATGCCATAAAACACCGCCGAGAGCACGTCGCGGCCCTGGTCGTCGGTGCCGATCAGGAACGGCGCCTGCCCGTCGGCGTACCAGAGCGGCGGCAGGTTGGCGTTCATCAGCTCGAGCTGCGCCGGATCGTAGGGGTTCTGCGGCGAGATGAGGGGGGCCAGCAGCGCCAGCGCGATGAACAGCACGGTGGCGAAGAAGGCCGCCATCGCGAGCTTGGAGCGCCGGAAGTTGGCGAAGAGATCGGAATCGAGGAAGCGCGCGAGGCGCGAGGGCGGCGCCGCGGCGGTCAGGGCTGGCGCGGGAGCGGGGGAGGCCATGACGTTGAACAATCCTCAGGCCGCCCGCCGCACCGAGAGGCGCAGGCGCGGATCGACGATGGTGTAGAGGAGATCGACCACGAGGTTGATCGACACGAAGATGAGGGCGACGAGCAGCAGGTAGGCGGCCATGATCGGCACGTCGACGTTCTGCACCGCCTGCACGAAGAGCAGGCCCATGCCGGGCCACTGAAAGACCGTCTCGGTGATGATCGAGAAGGCGATGATCGAGCCGAGCTGGAGGCCCGCGACCGTGATGACCGGGACCAGGGTGTTCTTCAGCGCGTGGCCGAAATGGATCGAGCGGGTGGTGAGGCCGCGTGCCCGGGCGAAGCGGATGTAGTCGGTGCGCAGAACCTCCAGCATCTCGGCCCGGACGAGGCGCATGATCAGCGTCATCTGAAAAAGCCCGAGGGTGATCGAGGGCAGGATCAGGGCCTTCCAGCCCGATACCGTCAGGAAGCCGGTGGTCCACCAGCCGATCCGCACCGTGTCGCCGCGGCCGTAGGACGGAAGCCAGCCGAGCGTCACCGAGAACAGGAAGATCAGCAGGATGCCGATCAGGAAGGTCGGCAGCGAGACGCCGACGAGCGAGATCGCCTGGAGGATCTTGGCGAAGGCGCTGTGGCGGTGCAGCGCCGAGTACACCCCCATCAGGATGCCGGCGGTGAGCGCGAACAGGGTGGCGCAGAGCGCGAGTTCGAGCGTCGCGGGCATGCGCTCGGCGAGCAGCGTCGAGACCGGCTGGCGGAACTGGTACGAGTTGCCGAACTGGCCGCGCACGGCGTTCCCGGCGTAGCGGGCGAACTGCACCAGCACCGGATCGTCGAGGCCGAGGCTCTGGCGGATCTGCAGCCGCTCGGCATAGGGCGTGTCCGGCGCCACGAGCTGGTTCACCGGATCGCCGGCGAAGCGGAACATCGCGAAGGCGATCAGCCCGACCGCCAGCAGCACCCCGACGGATTGCAGCAGGCGGCGGAGAATGAAGGCGAGCATGAGGGGTTTTTCTTGGGTTCTGGTGTGGTCCGAGACATCTCGGAGTTTTCGCTGGAAGGACGCGAGATCCGGCGTGGGTGGGCCGGTCAACGCATTCCCCCATCAACAAAAATGGCGCCGGGACCTCCTCTCCCCGCGGGCGGGGAGAGGGCTGCTGACCCCTTGCCGGGTCAGCAGCAAGCCCGAAGGGCGAGGGTGAGGGGGTGTTTCCGGAAGAGCCACATCCGGTACCACCCCCTCACCCTCGGCTGCCGCCTCGCTGCATTCCCTGAACGGGAACACAGCCCTCTCCCCGCCCGCGGGGAGAGGTGAATGCGCACAGCCCGGTCGCCCGAACCTTCAGGAGCGCCTCACGGCTCCTTCGACACCCAGTACAGCATCATCTGGTTGTCGGCGCGGGGCACCAGCTTGACCTTCTTCGACACGCCCCAGGCCAGGGCCTGCTGGTGAAGCGGGATGTAGCCGAAATCCGCCATGACGATGTCGTAGGCCTGCTTGATCATCAGGTTGCGGGCCTCCTGGTCGGTCTCGCGCTCGATCTTGTCGGCGAGCGCATCGACCTTCGGGTTGCAGTAGTTCCCGAGGTTGGTGGTGCCGCGCGGCGAGGCCTTGTCGGTGCGGCAGCCGGCGATCTCGTACAGGATGTTGTGCGAGTCCATCGACGACGGCGTCCACCCCAGCATGTAGAACGAGGTGTCGAAGGCGGGCTTGAGGATCTTGGCGAAGTACTTCGCCTTGGGCTGGGCGATCAGGTTCACCTTGACGCCGACCCGGGCGAGCATCGAGGTGATGGCCTGGCAGATCGCCTCGTCGTTGACGTAGCGGTCGTTCGGGCAGTCGAGGGGCACCTCGAAGCCGTTGGGGTAGCCGGCCTCGGCGAGCAGCGCCTTGGCCTTGTTCGGGTCGTAGGCCGGGCGCTTGAACTCACCCGCCAGCGGGAAGAGCGGCGGGGCGATCAGCAGGGCCGCCGGGGTGGCCTGGCCGCGCATGACGCGCTTGACGATGGCATCCTCGTCGATGGCGCGGAAGAAGGCCTCGCGCACCCGCACGTCCTTGAACGGGTTCTTGCCCTTGACGTTGGAGCCGCGCAGCTCGTCGCTGGTCTGGTCCATGCCGAGATAGATCGTGCGCAGCTCGGGCGCGTTGACCACGACCGCGTTGGCGCTGGAGCTCACCCGGCTCTGGTCCTGGAGCGGCACCGGATCGACCCAGTCGACCTCGCCCGAGAGGAGCGCGGCGACGCGGGTGGCATCGTTGCCGATCGTGGTGAAGATCGCCTCGTCGATGTTCGACTCGACCTTGCCCCAGTAGCCGTCGAACTTCTTGAACACCGTGCGCACGCCGGGCTGGTGCTCGGTGATGGTGAACGGGCCGGTGCCGTTCTCGTGGAGTGCCGCGTAGCTCGGGGTCGAGGCCGAGACCGGGGTGGGCTTCAGGGCGTCGTGCTTCTCGGCCCAGGCCTTCGACATGATGTACCAGCCGCCGAACTGGTACAGGGCGATGGGATTGGGGTTCTTCAGCACCATGTCGACGGTATGGTCGTCCACCTTCACGAAGGTGGCGTCCGCCGGCACGTTGGTCTGGAAGTTCGAGCCCGGCGCCCGCACGCGCTCGGCGGAGAAGATCACGTCGTCGGCGGTGAAGGGCGAGCCGTCGTGAAACTTGACGTTCTTACGAAGCTTGAAGCGGTAGCGGGTCGGCTCCGGGGTTTCCCACGACTCGGCGAGGCCCGGGACCAGCTTCAGGTCCTTGTCGCGGGTGACGAGCGACTCGTAGACCGCGCCGTGCGCCGCGATCGTGAACGTCTCTTTCAGGGTGTACGGGTCGAGGGACTTGAGGTCGCCCTGGAAGGCGAACCGGAACGTATTGGCGGCCGAGGCCGGCAGAGCGCCCAAGCCCACGAGGGCGGTGGCGGCGGCGAGGCAGGCCAGCAGCGGACGGGACTTCAGGAACGACATCGACGGGCACACTCCGCGGGGGAACCAAGCTCTTACTAGAGCCTTCCGGCGCCACAGGCGACGCCGGAATGATGAAAAATGATGCACCATCCCGTCCCGTCCCGCCAGACGGCGGGCGGGGAGCGGGACGATCGCGCAGCCCTAACAAGTCCCGGGCCAACCGGCCACGGGCCATGCGCCCCATGCGGGTCCGCGACATTCGCGAGCCGTGGAAAGGAGTTGACCGGACGGCTGTCTGCCTGTTGCATCCTGCGCGCAAGTTCCCGCCTCGATATGAGCGTATTGTCACATGCCCGTCATCAACCGCGTCGCCGCCCTCGCCGACGAGATCACGGCCTGGCGCCGCGACTTCCACCAGCATCCCGAGCTGCTGTTCGCCCTCGACCGCACCTCCGGCCTGGTGGCCGAGCGGCTGCGGGCCTTCGGCTGCGACGAGGTGGTGACGGGCTTGGGCAAGACAGGCGTCGTCGGCGTGATCCGCGGCCGCAATACCGGCTCGGGCAAGGTCATCGGCCTGCGCGCCGACATGGACGCCCTGCCGATCGAGGAGACGAGCGGCGTGCCGCACCGCTCGACCGTGCCGGGGACGATGCACGCCTGCGGCCATGACGGCCACACCGCGATGCTGCTCGGCGCCGCCAAGTACCTCGCCGAGACCCGCAACTTCGACGGCACGGCGATCGTGATCTTCCAGCCGGCGGAAGAGGGCGGCGGCGGCGCCGACGTCATGCTGAAGGAGGGCCTGATGGAGCGCTTCGGCATCCAGGAGGTCTACGGCCTGCACAACAAGCCGGGTCTGCCGCTCGGCAGCTTCGCGATCCGCCCCGGCGCGATCATGGCGGCGGCCGACCGGATCACCATCACGGTCAACGGCAAGGGCGGCCATGCGGCGGCCCCGCACGAGTGCATCGACCCGGTGCTGGTCGCCTCCCACATCGTCACCGCGCTGCAGTCGATCGCCTCACGCACGATCGACCCGGTGTCTTCGGCCGTGATCTCGGTCACGCAGGTCAAGGCCGGCGACGCCTTCAACGTGATCCCGGAATTCGCGATCCTCAACGGCACGGTGCGCACCCTGTCGGAGAGCGTCCGCGACACCTGCGAGGCGCGCATCGCGCAAGTCGCCTCGAACGTCGCCGCCGCCTTCGGCGCCACCGCGACCGTCGATTACGGCCGCGGCTACCCGGTGACCGCGAACGATCCGGCGAAGGCGATGTTCATGGCCGACGTCGCCGCGGAGGTCTCGGGCGAAGGTGCGGTCGAGCGCGCGGTCCAGCCGATGATGGGCGCGGAGGACTTTTCGTACATGCTGAACGCGCGCCCCGGCGCCTACATCTTCCTCGGCACCGGCCCCGGCGCCGGCCTGCACCACCCGGCCTACGACTTCAACGACGAGGCCGCGCCCTACGGCGTGTCGCTGTTCGCCCGGGTGATCGAGCGGGCGATGCCGGCTGCGTGAGGACGGAGCGCATCGTCGGACGGACGCGTCCGGCGGTGCGCCCGACCGGGGCCTTCCTCCGCCGCGACGCATCCCCGCTCGCCTCCGGCTCGCGCGGCCTCATATGGCTCGGGCATGGCGGACCGCCGCCGCGAGAGCCCCGAGGAACCCGATGCCCCGCTTGCTGCCGATTCTCGCCCTGTCCGCCGCGCTCGGGATGCCGCCCGCCCTCGCCCTGGAGGCCTCCGGGGCCGGTCGCGGCGGCGGGCTCGATCTTGAACGGCTCGACGTCGGCGGCCCGATCACGGCCCGCGGCAGCCTTACCGTCGGCAGCGGCTGCCAACCCACCGACGGCGCCTTCGCCACCGATGGGACCCTCAGCTGGCAGCCGAGCTGCTTCGGGACATTCATCGTCAGCGGGATCGGCAGCAAGGTCTACGCGACGCGCGGCACCGGGAAGGACGCCGACGGGGCCCCGCAATCCAATGGGTACACTCCGCTCTTGGTCCAGTTCCAGGCCGACGGCGCGATCAAGCGCGAGATGAACGGGATGTTCATCAATGCGGATGTGGTTGGTGGTGCGGTCTCGGCGGCGGAACTCAATACGACCAACACCACCGGCCAGCTCATCTCGCTGCGTCAGCGTCCCGGCCCGAACGGCGAGCGGCCTCCAACCGTGGGGGCACAACATCGACCTGCACATCGCTCCCGGCTCCGGCAACGTCCAAAGCTGGGGCGTCGAGTACGACATGAACAACTTCAACAAGGATTGCGGGCCGGGCGGCGGCTGCCTGTCGGCCGGCATCTTCTTCAACGGGATTAGCGGCGCCCCGAACACGGCTTGGATCTACTCCGGCGGGGGAACGACGAACACCTACAAGGGCAGCGTCACGGTCGCCAAAAACTCGGTCAACTGGGTTTCGGGCGCGAAATTCGTGCCGGCGATCTACGGCATCCGCCTCGGCGACAAGTTCTATCGCGCCCATTACGTCAGCCCGACTCAGCTCGCCGGAGACGTGGCGATTCCCGATACGTCGTCGCCCGTGGGCTACACGGCGCAGAATGCCATGGTCCACAATGGCATCTATCTTCAGGGTGACAACAACGTCTCGGACTCCGACTTCATCTCGGCGACCAGCGCCTATCACGGCATCAACATCAGCGGCCATCACCACGTCGCGTTCAACGCGTCGGGCGACAGCGCCCCCTACGTCCTGCTGGCGCGGCCGGGGCAGAGCCTCTGTCTCAACGGCTTCGACGGGTGCGTGAGCGACGACGGAACCGGTCTCGTCTACGGACAGAAGGGACGGCGCGTGTTTCAGGCCGAGCTGCACCGCATGACCGTGAGCGGCTTCCTCAATTCGCCGCTCGCCACGCCGCCCTCGTCCAGGGCCGCGTGCGCGCCCGGGGATTGGGCGCACGACGTCAACTTCGTCTATACCTGTGTCGCCCCCAATACCTGGAAGCGCGCCGCCCTCTCGTCCTGGTGAGAGCGGGCCGGCGCCTCATACGAAATCCGGAAGTGATCTTCCGGATTTCGTATCACACCTCGAACGTCACGCCCTGCGCCAGCGGCAGGGTCTTGCCGTAATTGATGGTGTTGGTGGCCCGCCGCATGTAGGCCTTCCAGGAATCGGAGCCCGCCTCGCGACCGCCGCCGGTCTCCTTCTCGCCGCCGAAGGCGCCGCCGATCTCGGCGCCGGACGGGCCGATATTGACGTTGGCGATGCCGCAATCGGAGCCGGACGCCGACAGGAAGATCTCGGCCTCGGACAGGTCACGGGTGAAGATCGAGGAGGACAGGCCGGCCGCGACCGCGTTCTGGGCGGCGATGGCCGCGTCGAGGTCGCCGTAGCGCGTCACGTAGAGGATCGGCGCGAAGGTCTCGCGGCGCATCGGGCCGGCCTGCTCGGGCATCTCGACGAGGGCCGGGCGGACGTAAGCGGCGGCCTCGCCGCGGATGTCGCGCAGGCGCTCGCCGCCATGCACGGTGCCGCCGATGGCGCGGGCCTCGTCGAGGGCACGCGCCATGCCGTCGGCGGCCGTGCCATCGATCAGCGGGCCGATCAAGGTGGCGGGGTCGCGCGGGTCGCCGATCCGCACCGAGCCGTAGGCCGCCTTCAGCCGCGGGACGAGCGCGTCGTAGACCGAGTCGTGCACGAAGAGCCGCCGCAGGGTGGTGCAGCGCTGGCCGGCGGTGCCCATCGCCGCGAAGGCGATGGCGCGTAAGCTCAGGTCGAGATCGGCGGAGGGCGCCACGATGGCGGCGTTGTTGCCGCCGAGCTCCAGGATCGCCCGGGCGAAGCGGGCGGCGAGCTTCGGGGCCACCTGCCGGCCCATCGCGGTCGAGCCGGTGGCGGAGACGAGCGCCACCCGCTCGTCCTCGACCAGGCGCTCGCCGAGCTCCCGGCCGCCGATCAGGAGCCCGAGCAGGCCCTCGGGGGCGTCCGCGCCGAAGCGCTTCATCGCCTTCGTGGCCAGCGCGTGGACGGCGAGCGCCGTGAGCGAGGTTTTTTCCGACGGCTTCCAGATGACGGGATCGCCGCAGACGAGGGCGAGCGCGGCGTTCCAGGACCACACCGCCACGGGGAAGTTGAACGCCGTGATGACGCCGCACACCCCGAGCGGGTGCCAGACCTCCATCATCCGGTGGTCCGGCCGCTCGGTGGCGATGGTGAGGCCGTGCAATTGCCGCGACAGGCCGACGGCGAAGTCGCAGATGTCGATCATCTCCTGGACCTCGCCGAGGCCCTCCGACAGGATCTTGCCGGCCTCGAGCGTCACCAGACGGCCGAGATCGTCCTTGTGGGCGCGCAGCTCCTCGCCGAGCAGCCGCACCAGCTCGCCCCGGCGCGGGCCCGGAACCCGGCGCCAGGCGAGGAAGGCTTGGATCGCGCCCGCCAGCGCCGCCTCGGCCTCCCCGGCCGTGGTCTGGCGCAAGGTCGCCACCACGCCGCCGTCGATCGGCGAGCGCGCCGGGAGCCCGTCCTCCGCGAAGGCCGCGGCCGGGACGCCGAGGCGCTCCAGCACCGCCAGGGTGTCGTCGCGGACGGACAGGATGGTGGGGGCCATGGGCGATTTCTCCGCGTCTGACGAAAGACGGCCCGCCTCGGGGGAGGCGGGCCGGGCACGATTCGCAATTCTTAAGGGATTTGATCCCGCTTCACAGCCTGGCTTACGCCGCCTTCTGCTTCGGGGAGATCAGCTTGCGGTTGACCAGCACCTCGGCGATCTGGACCGTGTTGAGCGCCGCGCCCTTGCGCAGGTTGTCCGACACGCACCAGAACGACAGGCCGTTCTCGACCGTGATGTCCTCGCGGATGCGCGAGATGTAGGTCGCGTCCTCGCCCGCCGCCTCGTGGGGGGTGATGTAGCCGCCGGGCTCGCGCTTGTCGTCGACCAGGATGCCGGGCGCCGAGCGCAGGATCTGGGTCGCTTCCTCCGCCGAGAGCGGGCGCTCGAACTCGACGTTCACCGCCTCCGAGTGGCCGATGAACACCGGCACGCGCACGCAGGTCGCCGTCAGCTTGATCTTGGGGTCGAGCATCTTCTTCGTCTCGGCCACCATCTTCCACTCTTCCTTGGTGGAGCCGTCCTCCATGAAGACGTCGATGTGCGGGATGACGTTGAAGGCGATGCGCTTGGTGAACTTCTGCACCTTGACCTCGCCGGCGGTGAACACCGCGCGGGTCTGGTTGAACAGCTCGTCCATCGCGTCCTTGCCGGCACCGGAGACCGACTGGTAGGTCGCGACGACGACGCGCTTGATCGTGGCGGCCTCGTGCAGGGGCTTCAGGGCCACGACGAGCTGCGCGGTCGAGCAGTTCGGGTTGGCGATGATGTTCTTCTTGGTGAAGCCCGCGACGGCGTCGGCATTCACCTCGGGCACGATCAGCGGCACGTCGGAATCGTAGCGGAAGGCCGACGAGTTATCGATGACGACGCAGCCCTGCTGGCCGATGCGGGGCGACCACTCCTTCGAGGTCTCGCCGCCGGCCGACATCAGGCAGATGTCGGTGTCGGAGAAGTCGTACTGGTCGAGGGCCTGGACCTTCAGGGTCTTGTCGCCGAAGGACACCTCCTGGCCGAGGCTGCGGCGGGAGGCGAGCGCCACCACGGTGTCGGCCGGGAAGGCGCGCTCGGCCAGGATGTCGAGCATCTCGCGGCCCACATTGCCGGTGGCTCCGACGACGGCAACCTTGTAACCCATCTCAATCGCTCCAGTTCGGACTTGACCCTCCCCGGACGATCTCAGGCGGGCTCTGAAGGAGCCCGGCCTCCGCCCGCCACGGACGGGGAGGGATCCGAGGACGACGCGAGGCTTCAGCCGGCGGCGGTAATCGCCGTCGTGGCTTTGCGTTTCGTCGTGGTCGACACAGGCCGCATGGCGCGGTCAGTCCTCGGAAAAGGCGACACCCGAGATGGGGTGCGCGAGCGCGGGAAGCAACAGCCCGAACGTGCTCCCCCTGTCAAGGGCCGGATCGGGCTGCCGGCGACAGATTTCGCGTCCCGTCACTCGTTAGCGCCTCGTTCACCCTGACCCGGCGGACCCGGGGACAAGTCGGTGCGGATCAACGAAGTCGCTAAAATGCGATGCGACTTTCGGGAGCGACGTCCACGCGCGACCGGAGGAGCGACCCCGTGCGGCACAGGCCGGACTTCGACGACGCTGCCCTGGCGCGGGCGGCTCACGCTCTCAGGAAGGATCTTTTACAGGATCTTGGCCCGATCGAGCCGCTGGTGCCGCGGCCCCTGGCGCGCGCGACCCCGCGCCGATCCTGGTGCCGGCGCGTCGCCGGGCGGACGGTCGGCGCCGCGGCAGTGATCGCGCTCCTGAGCGTGCTCGCGAGCGAGCGGCGCCTCGCCGACCCGCCGCTGCCTGATCAGGCGGCCTTCGTGCCGCGCTACGCCGCCCCCGCGGTGGCTCCGCCGGTCTGGAGCGAGGTGGCGGCCGACCGCTACCGCCTCGGCGAGGCGACCGGCCGTGCCCGGACGATGGCCGGCCTGCGGGAGGATACGCTGACCGCCGGCGCCTTCGCGGTGCAGGAGGCGCCGTACCTGCGCCTCGTCGCCGTCGAGACGGCGGAGCCGGACGGGGAGGGGAGCCTGTTCGTCACCCTGGCGCGTCGGGCCGCGGAAGCCGGCGGCCTCTCGGTGGCGCGCACCGGCGAGCGCGGTCAGCTCGCGACGCGGTTCGGTGCCCTCGACACCGTCGACGCGGCCCTCGTCGATGCGGAGAGCCGGCGCGCCTGCACGGCGTTCCGTCTCAACGCCGCCCTGCGGCTCGAGGGCTGGCTGTGCGCGCCGCTCGGGCAGCTCCCCGAGCCGCAGGCGGTCGCCTGCACGGTCGACCGGCTCGGCGCCCTGCCGGGGGCGCACGTCGCCCCGCCGGTCGCCGCGATGCTGGCGCAAGCCCGGATGGCGGCCTGCCCACCGGAGGATCCGGCCACCACCGCGGCGGTGCCGGCGCCCCGCAGGGCGGTTCGAACGAATGCGGCGAGAGTGCGGCATTCGCGACCAGCTTCGCCGTGAGCGGGAACCTCGGCCGCGCTCGCACGTCTCTTTCCACAACGGCGTCGTTTCTTAACGAGTGCGGCGCTACCCTGGCGATGTTCATCAAAGGTGCGTCATGCGCTTCCAGACTCTCGCCCTGACCGGGCTCCTCTCCCTCGCGGCCCTGGGCGCCGGCACCGCCGCCTCGCAGGCGCAGGACAGCTACGTCATCCGCAGCTCCCGGGACGGCCAGGGCCTCGCGATCCGCGTGCGCCCGCGCAGCTGGCTCGATGCCGGCAACGTGGTCGAGGCGAATTCGGGCGCGACCGGCAACCCGGCCACCAACCCGCACTTCATCACTGCGTCCTACCTGAACTCGCCGCCCTACATCGCCAACCGCGAGCGCTTCGGCGGCGCCGGCATCCTCCCCGACCCGATCACCAACGGCCCGTTCATCGGCGCCCGGCGCAGCGCCGTCACGGTGGACCTGTCGGCGATCGACTACCTCGACCCGACCTCGCCGCTGTCGCGGGCGCGCTACGGGTACTGAGCGGATCACGGCCTCTGGACGTGCGACGGGCCCCGCGAGGGGCCCGTTTCGTTTGTGACGTGTGATGCACCACGTTGCAGTCCTGAGCGCTACCCTTTCCCGGACGACTGAAACAAAGTGGAAGGAGATCCGGGATCCAGGGGAGAAAGTGCCGCGAAGCGGCTCTATTTTTGCACCGCTGTAACCATGCGGTCGCTTCGCGAATCTCGTGCTGGTTCCCGGATCTCCTTCCGCTGACGCTCCGGTCGTGCAGGCCCGTTCGGGCCCGGAAAGGGGAGCCTGGAGAGAGGCCTACCGCTCCTCCGCCTTCACCCACTTGATCACCCGCGGCGGCTCATACGCCCGGATCCGCGCCACGAGGTCCGCCGGCTCGGTGCCGACGATCAGCATCGCCCGGTGCGGCGCGCGCACGAAGCCCTCGGCCACCACGGAATCGAGGAAGCCGAGCAGCCCGTCGTAGAAGCCGCCTGCATTGAACACCGCGAGCGGCTTTCCGTGATAGCCGAGCTGCCCCCAGGTCCAGACCTCGAACATCTCCTCGAAGGTGCCGAGCCCCCCGGGCAGCGCCACGAAGCCGTCGGCGCGGTCGGCCATCATGGCCTTGCGCTCGTGCATCGAGGCGACGACGTGCTGTTCGGTCAGCCCGAGATGCGCGGTCTCCTTCTCGACGAGGGATTTCGGGATGATCCCCGTCACCCGGCCGCCGGCTGACAGCGCGCCGTCGGCGACCGCCCCCATCAGCCCGACCTTGCCGCCGCCATAGACCAGCTCGATCCCGCTTTCCGCGAAGTGGCGCCCGAGCGCGGTCGCCGCCTCGCGGTAGAGCGGGCGGGCCCCGTCGCTGGAGCCGCAGAACACGCACAGGCGCATGGTGGTTCTCCCTGGCCGTTGTCGAAGAGACGAGTCGAAGAGCCGACTTGGGAAAGACTTGGGAAAGAGCGGAGTTGGGATCGATCGTCATCCCGTCCACAACCTCATCCTGAGGTGCGAGTGAAACGAGCCTCGAAGGAGGCCTCCAGAAGCCTCGGTGATCTCTGGAGCCCTCCTTCGAGGCACGCTTCGCGTGCGCCTCAGGATGAGGTCGCGAGTGGGTAATCCGTTTGAAGCCGTCGGTGGGCCCTCAGCCCGCCAGGGCCTGCAACTCGCGCACGATGGCATCGCCCATCTCGGTGGTGCCGACCGCGTTGGTGCCCGGGCTGGCGATGTCGCGGGTGCGTGTGCCGCCGGCGAGGGTCCGGGTGATGGCGCTCTCGAGGTGGTCGGCGGCCTCCAGCAGGCCGAACGAGTAGCGCAGCGCCATCGCCAGCGAGCCGATCATGGCGATCGGGTTGGCGAGGTTCTGGCCGGCGATGTCCGGGGCCGAGCCGTGCACCGGCTCGTAGAGGGCGCGCCGGGTGCCGTTCTCGACCGCGCCGAGGGAGGCCGAGGGCAGCATGCCGAGCGAGCCGGTCAGCATCGCCGCCACGTCCGACAGGATGTCGCCGAACAGGTTGTCGGTGACGAGCACGTCGTACTGCTTCGGGTTGCGCACCAGCTGCATGGCGCAGTTGTCGGCGAGCACGTGCTCCAGGCCGACATCGGAATACTGCTCGGCATGGAGCTTGGTCACCGTCTCCTTCCACAGCACGCCGGTCTTCATGACGTTGTGCTTCTCGGCCGAGGCGACCTTGTTGCGGCGCTTGCGGGCGAGGTCGAAGGCGACGGCGGCGATGCGCTCGATCTCGCCGGTGGTGTAGATCTGGGTGTCGATGGCGCGCTTCTGGCCGTCCTCCAGGGTCACGATCTCCTTCGGCTCGCCGAAATAGACGCCGCCGGTGAGCTCGCGCACGATGACGATGTCGAGACCCTCGACCAGCTCGCGCTTGAGCGCCGAGGCTTCGGCGAGCGCCGGGTAGCAGATCGCCGGGCGGAGGTTGGCGAACAGGCCCAGATCCTTGCGCAGGCGGAGCAGGCCCGCCTCGGGACGCTTGGCGTAAGGAACGCCGGCCCATTTCGGTCCGCCGACGGCGCCGAACAGGACCGCGTCGGCGGCCTTGGCGCGGTCCATCGCGGATTCCGAGAGCGGCACGCCGTGGGCGTCGATCGCCGCGCCGCCGACGAGGTCGGTCTCGGTCTCGAACTGGGCGATGCCGGCGCGGGTGAACCAGCCCAGCACCTTGGAGACTTCCCGCGCCACCTCGGGGCCGATGCCGTCGCCGGGCAGGAGCAGGATCTTGTACGTGGCCATGGCGTGACCTTCTTCGGAAGAGTGATGGGCGGAGGGCGCGCCTCCGCCGAGATCGGGGAGCGGTTTAAGACTTGCGGGCGACGGTGAAGCGGGCGGCCTCGCAGAGCGTCGCGGCGGCCTCGCCCCAGGGCTTGAGGGCGGTCTCGCACTCGGCGACCAGGCGCTCGCATTCGGCCCGCGCCCCGTCGAGGCCGAGGCGATCGACGAGGGTCGCCTTGCCGGCATCCTTGTCCTTGCCGGTGCGCTTGCCCATCGCCTCCGAGGAGGCCTCGCGGTCGAGGATGTCGTCGGCGACCTGGAAGGCCTGGCCGAGCGCCCGGCCATACGCGAGGAGCGCCCGGCGCTCTTCGGGCGAGGCGCCGCCGACGAGCGCGCCGGCATCGACCGAGAAGGCCAGGATCGCGCCGGTCTTCATCGCCTGAAGCTGGAGCGTGGCATCGACGTCGAGGTTGGCCGGGCCGAAGCGCCCCTCCGCCCCGAGGTCGAGGAGCTGGCCGCCGACCATGCCGCCGAGGCCGGAGGCGCGCGCGAGGCCGAGC
This sequence comes from Methylobacterium sp. 17Sr1-1, assembly GCF_003173775.1. Lineage (NCBI taxonomy): Bacteria > Pseudomonadati > Pseudomonadota > Alphaproteobacteria > Hyphomicrobiales > Methylobacteriaceae > Methylobacterium > Methylobacterium sp. 17Sr1-1. The sequence continues at coordinate 430,357 of NZ_CP029552.1, forward strand.
ACCAATTCGGAGCGGATCAGCGGGTCGGCCTGCCAGGCCGGATCGGCGACGATCTCGAAGGCGAGGGTCTGGAGAGCGTCGCCGACCAGGATCGCGGTCGCCTCGTCGTACTTCTTGTGCACGGTCGGCTGGCCGCGGCGCAGGTCGTCGTCGTCCATCGCCGGCAGGTCGTCGTGGACGAGCGAGTAGCAATGCACCAGCTCGACCCCGGCGCCGGCGGCCATCGCGCCCTCGAACGGGCCGCCGAGCATCCGGGCGGTCTCGATGGCCAGGAACGGGCGCAGGCGCTTGCCGCCGTTGAGCACGGCGTGGCGCATCGCCTCCATCAGGCGGGGTGGCCGGGCGATCTCGCCGGCCTGCACCGCGTCGCCGAGGCGCTCGGCGAGGAAGCCTTCGACGGTCTTGGCCACGGCCGAGAGCCGCGCCGTGAAATCGCCTGCCTGCGGGTATCCTGTGGTGCCGGCCATCGTATTTTCCTGGGGACGGCCCGGCGTCGTATCCTGCGGGGCCCGCGTTGACGTCATGGTGGCCTCGCCGACGGGCACGCCGAGAGGAGGAGCGAATTCAGGAGCCGCGCGTCACGGCGGACAGCCAGGGAGGCGTGCCGCAGCCGCTGCGGGGCTTGGTCCCGGCGAGCGCGCCGCCGGTCCGGGCCCGCGGGCGGCGGCTCTTGCGCGCCGTGCTTCTGGTGCCCGTCATGGCGGTCGTCCTCGTCCTGGTCCTGGCGCTCGTCTATCGCGCGCTGACCCCGCCCTCAACCCTGATGCTCGGCCGCTGGGCCACGCTCCAGCCGGTGACCCGCGAGGTCGTGCCGCTGGAGGCGATCGCGCCGGCCCTGGTCCAGGGGGTGGTGGCCTCCGAGGATCAGCGCCTGTGCCTGCATAACGGGGTCGACTGGGACGCCCTGTGGAGCGTGGTCGACGACGAGGACGGCCCGAGCCGCGGCGCCTCGACGGTGACGATGCAGACGGTGAAGAACGTCTTCCTGTGGCCGGGCCGCTCCTATCTGCGGAAAGCCCTGGAGATCCCGCTCGCCCTGATGGCCGATGGGGTGTGGGGCAAGCGCCGGACGATGGAGATCTACCTCAACGTCGCCGAGTGGGGGGAGGGGATTTTCGGGGCGGAAGCCGCCGCCCGGCACTGGTTCGGCAAGTCGGCCCGCGACCTCACCCGGGGCGAGGCGGCCCTGCTGGTCGCCGCCCTGCCGAACCCGATCCTGCGCAACCCGCGCCGGCCGACCCGGGCCTTGCGGGCGCTCGCCGGGCGGATCCAGGGGCGGACGAGCGGCATCGGGGGGTTGAGCCAGTGCGTGCGGCCGTGAGCCGGCGAACCAGACCGGCCCGCGCGACTTTCCCTCGAGGCCGCCCGGAACGGGGCTGGCGCGGCGGCCTTTCCCCCCGTAACACCGGCCCCGCCCGCCCCCTGCGGCGCGGCCCTTACAAGGGAAGCACGATGTTCACTCTCGAGATCGACGGCACGCCCGTCGCCATCATCCGGTCGAACGAGGAACGGGCCCGGGAGCTTCTCGAGGTCGAGGGCTTTCAGGACGACCTGCGCACCATGAAGAGCGACGGCCGGCCGCTGTGGTCGGGCAAGGCCGAATCGCTGAAGCTGCGCCCCGCCACCGAGGACGAAGTCGAGACCTTCGAAGACTCGATGGACGAGGAGGATTTCGAGGACGAGGACGAGCCCAAGGCCGCCAACGACAGCCAGGGCGAGACCGACGACGAGGACGAGGAGGACGACGTCGACATCCTGTTCCTGGTCGATATCGACGACGAGGACGAGGAGTAAGGCTTAAAAAGCCTCGCGGCCGGCGTCGCGCCGGCCGCACCGTCTCGCGTGCGAGCCCGCTCCGGCGACGGAGCGGGCCTTCTTGTCGTCAGGCGCCGAGCTTGCGCTTGCGCTGCCCCAGGGTCCGCAGCCGCAGCGCGTTGAGCTTGATGAAGCCCGCCGCGTCGCGGTGGTCGTAGGCCACGGCGCCCTCCTCGAAGGTGACGAGGTCCTGGTCGTAGAGGGAGTTCGGGCTCTCGCGACCGATGACGTGGACGCCGCCCTTGTAGAGCTTCAGCCGCACCGTGCCGGTGACCATTTCCTGGCTCTTGTCGATCAGGGCCTGGAGCATCTCGCGCTCGGGCGAGAACCAGAAGCCGTTGTAGATCAGCTCGGCGTAGCGCGGCATCAGCTCGTCCTTGAGGTGGGCCGCGCCGCGGTCGAGGGTGATCGACTCGATCGCCCGGTGGGCCGGCAGCAGGATCGTGCCGCCGGGGGTCTCGTACATGCCGCGGCTCTTCATGCCGACGAAGCGGTTCTCGACGAGGTCGAGGCGACCGATGCCGTTGGCCCGTCCCAGCTCGTTGAGCTTGGCCAGCAGCGTCGCCGGCGACATCGCCTCGCCGTCGATGGAGACCGCGTCGCCGCGCTCGAAGCCGATGGTGATCACGGTCGGGGTGTCGGGCGCCTCCTCGGGGGAGAGGGTGCGCGAATAGACGTAGTCCGGCACGTCCTGCGCGGGATCCTCCAGCACCTTGCCCTCGGAGGAGGCGTGCAGGAGGTTGGCGTCGACCGAGAACGGCGCCTCGCCGCGCTTGTCCTTGGCGATCGGGATCTGATGCTGCTCGGCGAAGGCCAGCAGCGACTCGCGGGAGCGGAAGTCCCACTCGCGCCAGGGGGCGATCACCGTCACGTCGGGCTTCAGCGCGTAGTAGCCGAGCTCGAACCGGACCTGGTCGTTGCCCTTGCCGGTGGCGCCGTGGGACACGGCATCCGCCCCGACCTTCTCGGCGATCTCGATCTGCTTCTTGGCGATCAGCGGACGGGCGATCGAGGTGCCCAGCAGATAGACGCCCTCGTACTGGGCGTTGGCCCGGAACATCGGGAAGACGTAATCGCGGACGAATTCCTCGCGCAGGTCCTCGATGTAGATGTTCTCGGGCTTGATGCCGAGCAGCTCGGCCTTGCGCCGGGCCGGCTCCAGCTCCTCGCCCTGGCCGAGATCGGCGGTGAACGTCACCACCTCGCAGCCGTAGGTGGTCTGGAGCCACTTGAGGATGATGGAGGTGTCGAGGCCGCCCGAGTAGGCGAGCACGACCTTCTTCACGCGCTTCTGGGGCTGGTCGGACATGCGGGGCGGGCCTCGAGGATAAGGGAGCTGACGAATGCGCGCGGGCTTAACAGCCCGGCCCGGCCCCGTGCAACCGCGCTGCCAAAGTTCCGTCCCCGGCCCGTGGCGATGCGACGCCCGGGGCGGCGCTTGTGGGCCGGGCCCGCGGACGCGAAGGTGCCGGACCAGTCCAACGCCAAGAGGGGTGCGATGCCGCGCCGGCCCACGCTCGAATTCTGGTTCGAGTTCGCATCCACCTATTCCTACCTCGCCGCGATGCGGATCGAGGCGCTGGCCGAGACGGCCGGCGTTGCCGTGCGCTGGCGCCCGTTCCTGCTCGGGCCGGTCTTCGCCGCGCAGGGGTGGACCTCCTCGCCGTTCAACCTCTACCCGGCCAAGGGCCGCCACATGTGGCGGGACCTCGCCCGCGAGGCCGCCCGCCTCGGCCTGCCGCCGCTGGTGCGGCCGGAGAGCTTCCCGCAGAACAGCCTCTCGGCGACCCGGGTCGCGGTCCACGGCGCCGAGGAGCCGTGGATCGGCGCCTATGTGCGGGCGGTCTACACGGCGGAATTTGCACAGGGCCAGTCGATCGCCGAGCCCGCGGCGATCTCCGCCCTCCTCAACGGCCTCGGCCTCGACGGCCCGGCGCTGATCCGCGCCTCGACCCAGGAGCCGGTGAAGAGCCGCCTGCGCTCGATCGGCGAGGAGGCGAAGTCCCGCGGCCTGTTCGGCGCCCCGAGCTTCCTCACCGAGGACGGCGAGCTGTTCTGGGGCAACGACCGGCTGGAGCAGGCCTTGGACTGGGCGGTGGGGGAGCGGCCGGCGGGATTGCGCTGAAACCTCTACTCCTTCGCCAGGATCGACACCGTGCCGTCGCGCTCGACAATTGCCACTGCAACCTTGTCGAGGTCGTCCAGCTTCTCCTGTCGGGCGGCGGTGCGGATGTCGGCCTGCTGCATGCGCAGGCGGCGCATCGCGGTCTCGTTCCAGCCGCCATCGCGAAAGACCACGATCGGCGTGCCGTCGACGATGCGCTCGAACCAGACGAAGCGCAGCTTCAGCCACGACACCGCGACGTGCATCAGGCCGACGGTGAACAGGGCGCTCATCGCGCCGACGAAGGAGCGGTCGTCGCCGAGCACGGCGCTGACCGAGAGGCCGCCGAACAGGAACAGCACCACCATGTCGATCGGCGCCTGCTGGCTCGCGGTGCGGCGCCCGATCAGCCGGATCACGAACAGCACGATGACGTAGGCCGCCGCGGCCTTGAGGACGGTGTTCATCTCTAGGGCACCGCGAATTGCGACCAGGACAGGGTCTCGCCTTCGTCGAGGCGAGCGGTGAGGGCCACGCCGCCGAGGAAGCTCGGCGAGCCGGTGAAGCGGATCACCGCGTGGGTCTCGCCCGGGATCACCGGGAAGACGAGGCGGATGTTGCTACCGGCGACCTGCCAGGTCTCGGGCCGCGGGGTGATGCTCTCGAGGCCGAACAGGTCGACGAGCTCCTTGGCGATCGTCACCGCGACCTTGTCGCCGCCGGGCGGCACCCGGGTGTCGAGGCGCACGATCGTCGGCGCGCCGAAGCGGGCCACCGGCTCGTAATGGATCACGATCGACCCGTCGCCGTTGGCACGGGTGTGCTCGCTCAACGGGCCGCGCCCGAGGAGCCCGAGGGCGCAGACGAGGACGAAGGCCAGCATCAGCCAGCGCCCGGCCAGCTCGGCCCGGCGCCAGCGATCCTCGAAGGCGGGATAGAAGCCGGCCGCGATCTCCTCGCGCATCGGCGGATCGTCATGGATGACCTTCACGGGGCTCCCCTCGTCGCGGGCAACCCCGGTTTGGCCGTGTTGCAGGCGACGACATAGTGCCCCAGCGGCAGCCGGCTACCGTGCGGCGGGCCTCACGCCCGGGCGGGCACCCCCGGCGAGACCGCCGCGGGCGCCGGCTCCCGCGCCGCGACCCAGCGCAGGCAGAGGGCGGCGAGCAACATCGGTACGGCGAGCGCCACGCAGTACTCCGCCCGCTCCCAGCCCGCTGCCATCAGCATTCCGGCGAGGCCCGGCCCGGTGACGGCGCCGAGGCGGCCGACGCTCATGGCGAGCCCGGTGCCGGTGGTGCGCACCGGGGCCGGGAAGATCGGCGGCACCACCGCGTACATCGCGTTGATCGAGCCGTAGAGGCAGAAGCCGATGGCGAGGGTGGCGGCGAGCAAAGCCGCCGGTGTCGCCGGCACGTGGCCGAAAGCGGCGGCGGCGAGGAACAGCCCGGCCATGAAGGCGGCGGCGAGCCTGCGCGTCCCGGCGCGGCGGGCGAGGAACCCGAACAGCAGGCAGCCGGCGGCGCCGCCGAGATTCATCAGCATCGCCCCCGAGATGCCGCCGCTGACGCTCAGGCCCAGCTCGGTCAGCACCTTCGGGGTCCAGCTCAGGAAGAAGTAGCAGGTCGTCATCACGCAAAAATACGCCGCGCAGGCCGCGAGCGTCCGGCTGCGATAGGGCGGGCGGGTGATGGCCGCGAGGCTGGCGCTGGTCTCGGCCTCCGCCCGCGACGGTGCCGGCAGGGCTTCGAGCGCCGGGTGCCCGAGGCGCGCCAGCACCCGATTCACCTTCGGCAGCGCGCCGGCCGGGCGGCGGGCGATGAGGTAATCGAGGGATTCCGGCAGGAAGGCCAGCACCGCCGGCACCAGTGCCAGCGCGATGATCCCGCCGAAGACGTAGACCGAGCGCCAGCCGTAAGCCGCGATGAGATAGACCGAGAACGCCCCGCCCAACGTCGCGCCGAGCGGATAGCCGAGCGACATCAGCGAGATCGACAGGTTGCGCCAGCGGTCGGTGGCGTATTCGGCCACCACGATGTTGACGGTGGCGAGCCCCCCGCCGATGCCGAGCCCGGTGAACAGCCGCACCAGGGCGAGCTCGGTCAGGGTGCGGGTCGCGGCGGCGGCCAGCATCCCCAGACACAGGATGGCGAGGCAGAGGAGCACGGTGGTGCGCCGGCCGAGCCGGTCGCTCAACGGCGCGATCAGCAGGGCGCCGAGCCCCATCCCGGCGAGGCCGGCGCTGAACAGGAGGCCGAGATCGGTGGGCTTCAGCGCGAAGTCCTTGGCGATCGAGGCGGCGGTGAAGGCGACCACCAGGACGTCGAACCCGTCGAGCGCACAGATCAGCACGCACACTGCGACCGCGGCGACGTGGAACGGGGTCATGGCGCCCTGGCGGATCGCGGCGCGGGGGTCGGTCGGGTCGGGGGTAAGGGACATGGCGTTCCTCCGAGATGTTTTGATTGTCGTTTTTTGACGATGCTCAGATCATGACACCCACCGCGTCATTCCGGGCTCCGCTGCGCGGCCCCGGAATGACGATGGAGGACGGCGGAAAACGTCGGCGAGACTTCTTTTGCCGAAAGGCGGGCCTCACCCCGCCCGATCCGCCGTATCGATGGTGATCCCGCCGCCCACCACCCGCGACACGCAGGTGCAGAGCTGGGCGTTCGTCGCCTTCTGCGCCTCGCTGAAGAAGACGTCGCGGTGATCGACCGTGCCGTCGGCCTCCAGGATCTTCACCGTGCACAACCCGCACTCGCCGCGCCGGCAATCGTGGATCATGCCGATGCCCGCCGCCTCCAGGGCCTCCAGCATGGTCTGGTTGCGGGGGACCTCGATCTCCCTCGACAGCCGCGGGATGCGGACCGTGAACGGCTCGGCGGCGTGGCGGCCGCCGGTGCCGAAGGTCTCGAAGCGCAGCCCTTGCGGCGGGCGGCCGGCCTCCGCCCAGGCCCGGCGGGCCGCCTCCATCATGCCGAACGGCCCGCAGATATAGGCCTCGGCCCCGGGTGCCAGATCGGCGATCGCGCCGGCCAGGTCGATCCGCCTTTTCTCCTCGTCGAGGAAGACCTCCAGACGGTCGCCGATCCGCGCCTGCAGGCTGTCCGCCAGCGCCAGGTCCTGCCGGGTCCGGGCGGCGTAGAGCAGGCGGAAGGGCGCGCCGGCCTGGTGGAGCGCCAGCGCCATGGCGTGGAGCGGGGTGATGCCGATGCCGCCGGCGACGAGCAGGTAGCCGGGCCTGCCCAGGGTGAGGCCGAAATGATTGCGGGGACCCGAGATGCTGAGGCGCGCCCCGGGCTCCAGCCCGTGCATGTAGGCCGAGCCGCCGCGGCTGTCGGGCAGCCGCTTCACGGCGATGCGGTAGACCCCGTCCACCCCGGAATCGATGAGCGAGTAGGAGCGGGTATCCGGCCGCTCGCCGATCATCACCGCCACCCCGAGATGGCTGCCGGGCGGGGCCGGCGCGGCGCGGCTCGACGGTTCGATCTCCAGGAGGCGGATGTCGGGCGTCAGCGCCCGGGTGGCGCGCAGCCGCGCGGGGAGCCAGTCGGTCGGGGCCATGGCACGCTACTCCGCCGCTACGCCGACGGGCTTCGTCTCGGAGGTCCTGGTCTCGCTCGGCGACTCCCTGGCGATCATCCCGTCGATCAGGCGGTGGGCCCACAGGGAGCCGGCATCGATGTTGAGGTTGTAGAACGGCTGGCGCGGCTGGCGGTCGATCGCCCGCTGCTGGGCCTCCAGCACGTCGTGGTCCTGGTCGTAGACGCCCTTGCCGTCGTTGACGTGGGCGCGATTGAGGCTCTTCGTCAGTTCCTCGTCGTCGGTGCGCCAGCTGCGCACGAAGTTCCAGAAGTAGTGGCAGCTCGTGGCGGTCTCCGGCGTGATCGCCGCGAGGAAGAAGCCGTTGACGCCCTGGCTCCGGTCGCCCTGGCGCGCGCCGGTGCCGGTGATCGCCACGCCGACATCGCCCGCCACCACCGTCGGCGCCTCGAACCGGATGATCTGCCAGCGATCGACGTGGTGGCCGGGCTTGCCGAGGTTGCGGGCCCAGAACGGCGGCGGCTCGATGTTCTCCATCCAGCGCTCCACCGTCACGCACGTGTCGGTATGGGTCACCTCGAACGGGCTGCGGGTGATGGCGTCGTCGCCGATGCTGCCGGCATGGACGTAGGTCTCGTGGGTCAGGTCCATCAGGTTGTCGATGACCAGCCGGTAATTGCACTTGAGGCTGTAGAAGGTTCCGCCCTCGCCGACCCACGGCGCATCGCTGTTCCAGTGGAAATCCGGTACCAAGTCGGGATCGGCGAGCGCCGGGTCGCCCATCCAGAGCCAGATCAGGCGGTAGCGCTCGACCGCCGGGAAGGCGCGCACGCAGGCGGAAGGGTTGATGGTCTCCTGCGCCGGCATGAAGGTGCAGCGGCCGGTCGCATCGAAGACGAGGCCGTGATAGCCGCACATCACCTGGTCGCCCCGGAGATGGCCGAGGGACAGCGGCATCAGCCGGTGCCAGCAGGCATCTTCGAGCGCCGCCACGGCCCCATCAGTGCGTCGGTAGAGCACCACGTCCTTGTCGCAGATCCGCCGCGGCGTCAGCGCCCGGCCGATCTCGTGGTCCCAGGCCGCCGCGTACCAGGCGTTCAGGGGAAAGCCCTTGTCGCTCATCGTTTCCTCCGGTGTCGGGGCCTCGCGGGTCTTGTCGCCGCGCGGAGGTCCGTCGTGAGTGCGAAAAACTTGGCCGTATCCGGTGGCCGGCTTCGGCCGTCGCCGAAGATCCGGGCGCCGTCCGGGCATGTTGCGCCGCACAAGAGTTTCGCCAACGGGATCAGCAGTTTGGAACTGGTCCGGTTCGATGCTCCGACGCTACCTGCCACGACCCGCCCAGACCATGGACGCTCCCCGGAATTTCTTGGACGGATCCGGCGCCGGGCCCTACCCTCGCATCGGGAGGAGCTTAGCGATGCAGACGCGGCGGGAGCGGCCGATTCCGGTGTTTCGTCTCTACGGCGAGACCGCCGAGACCACGGTGCCGAGCTTCGTCCATGCCGAGCGGATCGGCACCAGCGCGGCCCTGCACGACTGGGAGATCGCGCCCCACCGCCACGGCGCGCTGACGCAGGGGCTCGTCGTCACGCGCGGCCACGGCGCCCTGGCGCTGGATGCGCGGCGCGAGGAGTTCTCCGCTCCCTGGCTCATCTGGGTGCCGTCCGGCGTGGTGCACGCCTTCTCGTTCCGGCCCGGCACCGACGGCGTGGTCCTGTCGCTCGCCGACGACTTCCTCGCCGCAATCCTCGATGCCGATCCGGAGGCGGCGCCGCTCCGCGCCACCGCCGAGGCGGCGTTCAGCGGGCGCCCCGGCTCGCCGGAGGAGATCGACCTCGACCTCGCGGGCCTCGTCGAGACGCTCGGGCGCGAGGCCGCCGGCGCCCTGCCGGGAGCGGCGAGCGCGGTGGCGGCTCTGGTGAAGCTCCTGGTCGTCGGCCTGCTGCGCACCCGCGCCGCCCGCGCGATCACCGAGCCGGCGGCGCTCGCCCGGGCCGACCTGCACCGCCGCTTCCGCCGCCTGGTCGAGGCGCACTTGCGCGAGGGCTGGACGGTGGCACGCTTCGCCGCGGCGCTCGGCGTCAGCCCGGACCGGCTGCACGCCGCCTGCACCGAGGCGGTGCGGCGCTCGCCGCAGGGGATCCTGCACGACCGGCTGATGCTGGAGGCCAAGCGCAGCCTGATCTACACCACGCTGCCGGTCTCGAAGATCGCCTTCGATCTCGGCTTCAACGATCCGGCGTATTTCTCGCGTTTCTTCGCGGCCCGCGCGGCTCTGAGTCCGGCGGCGTTCCGTCGTGCGCATCGCGGGGAGGAAGCCTGACGCGCGGACAGCATCGCGGGCGATCAGTGCGCGCCCGCGGAGTCCGGATCGATTGTCAGGAGAAGGAAAGTGGCTCCCCGAGTAGGACTCGAACCTACGACAAGGCGATTAACAGTCGCCTGCTCTACCAACTGAGCTATCGGGGAACGCTGCCGGCCCTGTTCGGCGCCGACGAGGGCTTATTAGCCAGTTCACTCGATCGGCGCAACCCCGATGTGACGGGGGTCAGCGCGGCGGGCAGGCCGCGCCGAACGGGCCGACCACGAGGTCGCCGTCGCGGGGGTTGTTGAGCACGAAGGGCTCGGTGCCGCCGAGGCCGAAGCGCATCACGCCGAGGTCGTAGTAGCAGCGGTCGAGGACCGCCGTGAACGTGTAGCTGTCCTGCGCCACCGGCGGTCCCGCCGGGACGAGGCGCCCGCGGGGCCCCCGCGCCGCGCAATGGGCCGCGATGTCGACCCGGCCCGGGGCGAGCATGCGGATCGAGCGCGACGAATGGGGCGGGATGCCGACGCTGGGGCCGCCGTTGCGGCTCGCCACCGCGAAGTAGGGCGAGCGGTTGATGACGCGCCGGACGCAGCCGGCCTCCGCCGCGCTGATGCCGCCGGCGAGCAGAGCCGCCGCCGCCGACCACCGATAGAGCCGCTTCATGCCCGGCCGCATGGCTGTTCGCCTCTCTTCACCGCGAAGGACCTTGTGACACTTACAACCTAACGCACCGGTGCGGAACGGCCAGGCTTCGGCCGGGCGCGCGTTTCCCAACCGGGAACGGAACGGCAGAGCTTGGCGTTGAGTTCCGTTCCCGCGCGTGGCGACGGCACCCAGGTGCCGGGCCGCGCCGAACCCGACCCGATTTCGACCTCGCAAGATTTTCGACCTCGCCTGCATCCCCGCCCGGAGCCCCGATGCGCATTCGTTCCCTGCTGCTGGCCCTCTTCCTGCTCACCGGCCTCGGCGGTCTCGCCGGCGCCTCGCCGCTGATGCCGAGCGCCGCGGTCACCACCGCCCTCGACCAGCCCTCCACGGTCGAGACCGTGCGCTGGCGCCGCCACCGCCACTGGCACCGGCGGCACTGGCATCGTCGCCACTGGCACCACCGCCGCCACTACCGTCGCCACTGGCACCACCGGCGGCACTGGCACCATCGCCGCCATTACGGGCGACACCATTATCGCCGGCACCGCCACGGCATCCGCCGGCTGCAGTTCAGCCGCCCGGCCGCCCGGCCGGTGCGCTGGATCGAGCCCCGCCAGGCGGGACGCTGAGCCTTGAGCGAGCGGCCGACCGAGCCTAAGCCCGACGGGCGCCCCCGCGACTGGCTCGACCTCGGCGGGGCGGGACGGCCGGCCGGCCCGGCGGAGCCCAGATCAGTGGAACCGCCGCCGAAGGGAGCGCCGCCGGAGGGCCGGTTCGCGGGATTCTCCCGTGCCGCCGCCGGGTTCGGGGCGCGGCTCGGCCCGGCCGCGCGCTCCGGCGTCTCGCGGGTGCGGGCGGGCGCCGCCCGCCTCGCCGACCATCCCGCGACCCGGCGCGCCGCCACCGCGACGGCGGCGGCCTGGCGCCCGGTCGCCGCGCGGGCCCGGCGGGTGCCGTGGTTGCGCGTGACGGGGGCGACCGCCGCCCTCGCGGCCGGCCTCGTCCTCGCCTACACGGTCTATGCGCTCGCGACCCTGCCGGTGAATGGCGGGCTCACGGTCGAGCCCACCGCCTCCGCCCTGGTGGTGCGCGCCGCCGACGGGCAGGCCTTCGCCACCCGCGGCGTCATCAAGGGCGCGAAGCTGGCACCCAAGGAGGTGCCGCCGGTCCTCGCCAAGGCGATCGTGGCGATCGAGGATCGCCGCTTCTACGAGCATCACGGCGTCGACCTGCGCGGTCTGCTCCGCGCGGCGTTCCGCAACGCCGCCGCCGGCGGCACCCGCGAGGGCGGCTCGACCCTGACGCAGCAGCTCGTGCGGATGAGCTACCTGTCGCAGGACCGCACCCTGAAGCGGAAGGTGCAGGAGGCGGTGCTCTCCCTGTGGCTCGAAGCGCAGCTGCCGAAGGACGAGATCCTCACCCGCTACCTCAACGCGGCCTATTTCGGCGCCGGCGTCTACGGTGCCGACGCGGCCGCGCAGCGCTATTTCGGCAAGCCGGCGAAGGACCTGAGCTTGAGCGAGGCCGCCATGCTGGCGGGCCTCGTCCGCGCGCCCTCGCAGCTCGCCCCCCACCGCAACCTCGACGGCGCGCGGGGCCGCGCCGCCCAGGTGCTCGACGCCATGGTGGAGACCGGCGCGGTCACGAAGGCCGAGGCCGACGCGGCCAAGCGCGCGCCCGCCACCGTCCGGGTGCCGACGGAGACGCCGGTCGGCACCAACTACTTCGTCGACAACGTCGCCGATTCGGTCCGCACCCTGATCGGCGCCGGGCCGGCGGACGCCACCGTGCGCACCACCCTCGACCTGACGCTCCAGAACATCGCCGAGAGCGTGCTCGCCCGCCGCCTCGACCAGGACGGCGAGCGGCGCAAGGTCTCGCAGGGCGCGCTCGTGGCCATGGCGCCGGACGGGGCGATCCTCGCCATGGTCGGCGGGCGCGACTACGCCGACAGCCAGTTCAACCGCGTGACGCAGGCCAAGCGCCAGCCGGGCTCGCTGTTCAAGCTGTTCGTCTACCTCACGGCGTTGCGCCAGGGCTATCGGCCGGACTCGCCGATGATGGACCGCCCGACCCAGGTCGGCGAATGGGAGCCCGAGAACTATGGCGGGCGCTACCGCGGCGCGGTCACCCTGCGTACCGCCTTCGCGCACTCGATCAACACCGTGGCGGTGCAGCTGGCCGAGAACATGGGGATGCCGGCGGTGATCGAGACCGCCCGCGGCCTCGGCGTCACCTCCGACCTGCCGAACCTGCCGAGCCTCGCCCTCGGCTCGGCCGAGACCACGCTCCTCGAGATGACCCGCGCCTACGCGGCGGTGGCGGCGGGCGCCGAGACCATCGAGCCCTACAGCGTGCGCCAGATCCTCGCCCGCGAGCAGGCGCTCTACACCCGGCCGCAGACCGCGCCGGCTCCCGCCCGCGACCAGCAGGCGCGCACCGCGATGCTCGACCTGCTTGGCGCCGTGGTGCGGGAGGGCACCGGCAAGAACGCCCGGGTCTCGGTCCCCGCCGGGGGCAAGACCGGCACCACCCAGGACAGCCGCGACGCCTGGTTCATCGGCTTTGCCGGCGACCTCGTGGTCGGGGTCTGGCTCGGCAACGACGACAACACGCCGATGGCCGGCGTCACCGGCGGCGACATGCCGGCCCAGATCTGGCACGACTTCGTCGCCCAGGCGCTGGCGGCGCGAGCCAAGGCCGCCAAAAGCGAGGCGGGCAAAGGTGACCCGGGCAAGGGCGAGGCGGCCAGGCCCGAGGCGGCCCGCCAGGCCCCCGGATCCTCCCCGCTGCCGCAGACGGCGAGCATCGCCGAACCGGAGGCCGATCCGCGCACGCGCGATCTGACCGGCCGCACCGTGCTGCGCGGCAGCCCGGCGGTGGTCGATACCGGCACCCTCGATTTCGACGGACGCACGGTGCGGCTGGCCGGGGTCGACGGATTGTCGGGCCGCAACGCCCGCGAGCTCGGCCGCTACCTGCGCCGGCGCGACGTCGCCTGTGCGCCGGCGGGGGAGGGGGGCGTCTATCGCTGCTCCCTCGACGGGCAGGATCTGTCCGAGCTGATCCTGTTCAACGGCGGCGGCCGCGCCAGCGCTGACGCCACGCCGGACCTGCTCGCCGCCGAGGAGCAGGCCCGCTCGAACCGGATCGGGATCTGGCGGCGCTGAAGCCGGCTCGGGGCTCCTTGCCGGGGTTATTTGGGCTCGAGGCAGGGAGCGAGCGCCGCCTTGAGCCGGCCGGCGTCGGTGGCCGAGATCGGCACCGTCACGAGGATCGGGGCGTCGCCCCGGCGCGGGCTGTCCTGGCGCCAGCGCAACTCTCCCGGCCCGGCGCCGGCGGCTCCCGCGACCGCCCGGATCGGCCCGAGCCCGGTCGCCTCGCCCCGCAGCGGCGCGGCGACGCCGAGGGAGAAGGTCGTGCCGTCGACCGCGACCGCGCCGCTGGCCGGCAGGCGGACGGCCTGCGCGACCGTGATCTCGGTCAGCGGCTTGCGGGTGCCCGTCGGGCCCTCGAAGGCGCCGAAGTCGAAGCGCTTCTCCAGGGACTCGAAGTCGGGGACGTCGAAGCCGATCGACAGGGCGCCGGTCTGGTTACGCGACCGCGTCGTGGTGCAGCCGAACGCCATCGCGACCGTCCGGCTCTCGGGGCCGATCACCGCCTTGCCGGGCAGCGTCACCTCGGCGGCGAGGGCGGTGCCGCTCCAGGCCAGGGCGGTCAGCAGGAGGAGGGGCCTCCGAGGCGTCATCATCGGTGTCTCCGGCGCGCGTGACGGTCCTGCCGAGCTACGGGCGCCGGGACGGGCGCGCCAGATGGGATCGCGTCGGCTTGCCCGTCCGGATCGTGACGTTGGGATCCCATGATGGCCCCTTTTGACGGAGGGGCGGGATCTATCCCACCCACGCCCTCAGGATGAGGGTATGGGTGGGAAGATTCCGGTTTGTCACGGTGCAATCAAAGATCAGGACAATGTCATGAACACTATGCTGACCTGCACGGGCTTCGTCCCCCGGGTCGGGTTCAACACCGAGGATAGTGCTTTCATCGGCCGTATCGCCGGGATCAACGACATCATCGGCTTTCACGCCAGCAGGCGTTCGTCATAGAACTCCCCTTTCCCGGACGACTGAAGCGTCAGCGGAAGGAGATCCGGGATCCAGGAGACAAGTGCCGCGAAGCGGCTCTGCACATTGCAACGTCGCAAACGGACGGACGCTTCGCGACTTCTTTCGCTGGATCCCGGATCTCCTTCCGCTTCGCTCCAGTCGTCCGGGAAAAGGAGAGGTGGGAAACAGGCGGCGTAACTGACGAACCTTGGCTGTTTCTGACCGACAGCAACGGGCAGCGGGGCATCGCCGGGATCACCCCGCCGCCCTCACCGCGTCAGATCAGCATCGCGTTGAGCGCCACCGTCAGGGCGGCGCCGACGACGGCGAAGCCGAGCAGCGTGACGCTGCTGACCTGATCGACGGAATCGATGTCGTGGCCGGTGCGGTGCTCGGGGGCATTGGCGGACATGGGCGTCTCCTCGTCTGATGTCTCCCGGGCCAACGCCCCTCTGCCCCCGCGGGATCGACCGCGGACGGGTCGCGTATTGCCGCAGGAGCGGCCTCCAGCCGAGGGCGACGGGCCTAATGCCCGGGGCTCCCGTGCCCGTGGCTGGTGCCGATCACGCAGAGCGCCAGGCCGGCGATGCCGCCGAGGGTGCCGAGCGGGGTCTGGAATCGCCAGGAGGCGTAGTAGCCGGCACCACCGATCACGATGCCGAGAAGGGTCAGTCCGATGCTGCGGGCCGAGGCCGCAGGCTTCTCCGGATGGCCCGGCTTCCCGGGGTGCGCGCGGGCGAAATCGTGCTGCATCGTCGGCCTGCCTTCGCCGCGCCGTGGGACCTCGGCCGCCCGGGGCGGCGGGAGCAGGGGGGCGGCCGCCCTCTCCCTTCGGAGGAACGCGGCAGGCGCGGAATCGCTCACGCTTGGTTGCGCAACTCGCCTTTTCCCTGACATGCCAGCCCGGAACCGGGCTGGTAACGTTCAGAAATCGCCCTCGCAACCGACCGGGTGCGGGCCGACCGGTGACGGCCGAGCCGCGCCCGACCCGTCCCCCGGACCGTGGTCAGCCTCATGACGCAGCGCTACTTCTTCAACCTGGTCGGCCCGGCGCGTGCGATCGAGGACCCGACGGGCGTCGAGGCCGCCACGCCGGACCAGGCTGAGGCCGAAGCGCGGGCGGTCGTCGCAGAGATGCGGGCGAGCGGCGAGCTTCCGCTCCTCGGAGAGGGCTGGCAGCTCGAGATCCGCGACGGCGCCGGCCGGCTGGTGCGCTCAATTCCCCTGGTTTGAGGCGCCGGATCCCGCCTGCTTCAGGACCTGTCGCACGTGCGCGCGAACCTCCGCGCCCGTCCCGGCCTCGTCTCCGGCATCGCCCGGCGCGCGCGTCGCGTTCCCGGCGTCCGCCTGCGGCACGGATGTGTCCGGCGTCAGGGGAGCCGCCTGCTCCTTGGATCGAGCCTTACCGCCGAGCGCCATCGTGGCTGTCTCCTGCCTTGGTCCCCGGTCCGGCGGCCGGGCGCCCGCGCGGGAGTGAGCGACCGTCCGCAGCACCTCGTGGTGCGTGGCGGCACACATGGTCTCCCCCGCCGACGCCGTGCGCCGGACTTTCCTGTTGATGAGAATCGAACCGGCTCAGTTTGTACCGGTTCTCGGCGCCGACAAACAATGAAAAAGTCGTTAAACCGTTCCCTGGCGAAGTGCTGAGGCTCTTCTGCAACGCATCCTATGTTAATGCGCCTCAGCGGCCCTCGCCGCCGATGCGGGAGAAGTCCGCCACCTCCCGGGTCGCCGCCCGCAGGGCATTGAGCAGGGCGAGGCGGTTGGCGCGCAGACCCGCGTCCTCGGCATTCACCGTCACCTTGTCGAAGAAGGCGTCGACCGGCGCGCGCAGGGTCGAGAGCGCCCGCATCGCCCCCTCGAAATCCTCCGCCGCGACCGCCCGGGCCGCCTCGGCCCCGGCCGCCTGCAGGGCGTCGGCGAGGGCCGCTTCCTCGGGCAGCCTCAGGAGGGCCCGGTCGGGTGCCGCGTCGAAGGCGCGGCCGTCCTTCTTCTCCTCGATGCGCAGGATGTTGGCCGCGCGGCGATAGCCGGCGAGCAGGTTCTTGCCGTCCTCGGTGTCGAGGAAGCGGCCCAGCGCCTCGACCCGGCGCACCACCATCAGCAGGTCGTCCTGCAAGAGACCACCTTGGCCGGGAAGCGCGAAGACGGCGTCGATGAGGTCGTGGCGCGCGCCCTGGTCGCGCAGGTAGACCTTCAGCCGGTCGGCGAAGAAGGCGAGGAGATCGTCCGCGAAGGCGCCCGAATCCCGGCCGTGACCGGCCGCCGCGGCGGCGATCTGAGCCCGCAGGGGCAGCCGCGCCTCGCTGGCGAGGATCAGCCGGATCACGCCGAGCGCCGCCCGCCGCAGGGCGTAGGGGTCCTTGCTGCCCGTCGGCTTCTCGTCGATCGCCCAGAAGCCCACCAGCGTGTCGAGCTTGTCGGCGAGCGCCACCGCCACCGAGACCGCCTCGGTGGGCACCCGGTCGCTGGGGCCGAGCGGCTTGTAATGCTCCTCGATCGCCGCGGCGACCGCCGGGTCCTCGCCCTGCTCGGCCGCGTAGTAGCGGCCCATCAGACCTTGCAACTCGGGGAACTCGCCGACCATCTCGGTGACGAGGTCGGCCTTGGCGAGGCGGGCGGCGCGCTCCGCCAGCGCCGCATCGGCCCCGACGACCGGCGCCAAGGCCCGGGCGAGGGCCGCGATGCGCTCCACCCGCTTGGCCTGGGTGCCGAGCTTCTCGTGGAACACGATGCTCTCGAGCTTCGGCAGCCGGTCCTCCAGCCGCACCTTGCGGTCGGTCTCCCAGAAGAACGCCGCGTCGGAGAGGCGCGCCCGCACCACCCGCTCGTTGCCGGCGACGATCGCCGCGCCGCCGTCGGAGGCCACCAGGTTCGAGACCAGGATGAAGGCGTTGGCCAGGCGCTCGCGCCCGTCCGGGCCGGGGGCCCCGCGGAGCACGAAGCACTTCTGGTTCGCCCGGATCGTGGCGCGGATCACCTCCGGGGGAATGTTCAGGAAGCGCTCGTCGAAGGCGCCCATCAGGGTCACCGGCCACTCGACGAGGCCCGCCACCTCCTCCAGCAGGCCCTCGTCCTCGACGAGGTCGAGGCCGCGGGCGAAGGCGAGGTCACGGGCGTCGTGCAGGATGATGTCCTTGCGCCGGTCCGCGTCGAGCACCACGAAGGCCCGCTCCAGGGCCGGCAGGTAATCGGCGAAGCGGCGCACCTCGATGGCTTGCGGCGCCAGGAAGCGGTGGCCCCGCGTGGTGAAGCCCACCTCGACCCCCTCGATGGCGAAGGGCACCACCTCCGGCGTCTCGGTCTCGGGGCCGAAGCTCGCCACGATCGAGTGCAGCGGCCGCACCCAGCGCAACGAGCCCGGCTCGCGCGAGGCCGCGCCCCAGCGCATCGATTTCGGCCAGGGGAAGGTCTTGACGACCGCCGGCAGGATCTCGGCCAGGACCTCGATCGTCTCGCGGCCGGGCCGCTCGATCACCGCGACGTAGAACTCGCCCTTCTTCGGATCGGAGACGATCCTGGCTTGGTCGAGGCTCGTGAGGCCGGCGCTCTTCAGGAAGCCCTGCACCGCGCCCTCGGGGGCGCCGACGCGGGGCCCTTTGCGCTCCTCGCGCACGTCCTGGCCGCGGGGCGGCAGGCCGGCGACGTGGAGGGCGAGGCGGCGGGGCGTCGCGAAGGCCTTGGCGCCCTCGTACAGGAAGCCGCGCTCGACCAGCGCGTCGGTGACGAGCTTGCGCAGGTCCTCGGCCGCGCGCCGCTGCATGCGGGCGGGGATTTCCTCGGAGAAGAGTTCGAGCAGCAGGTCGGGCATCGGGCGGCCTCAAGGCTCTCCGTCGGGAGGGCCCGGAATCGGGGAAAGGTGATGGCGGGTGTGTAGTGCCGGGCAGGGCGGATGTCAGGCGGCAGGCACGTCACCCGCGAGCGGTTCGCCGGCGAGGCCGCCGGCCTCGGTGCGCCGCCAGGCCTCGCCGCAGGCTTTCGCCAGCTCGCGCACCCGCAGGATGTAGCTCTGGCGCTCGGTCACCGAGATCACCCCGCGCGCGTCGAGCAGGTTGAAGACGTGGCTCGCCTTGATGCACTGGTCGTAGGCCGGCTGCGCCATGCGATGACGGGGATCGTTGCCGTGTCGGTCGGCTTCGCCGACCGGCCCGGGCTCGCCGGCCTTGAGGTAGGCGCGGCAGGCGGCCTCGGCGTCGCGGAACTGCCGGAAGAGCATCTCCGTGTCGGTGGCCTCGAAGTTGTGGCGCGAGTATTCCTGCTCGGCCTGCAGGAACACGTCGCCGTAGGTGACCTTCTCGTCGCCCTCGCGGCCGTTGAAGTTGAGGTCGTACACGTTCTCGACGCCCTGGACGTACATCGCCAGGCGCTCGAGGCCGTAGGTCAGCTCGCCCGCGACCGGTGCGCATTCGAAGCCGGCGACCTGCTGGAAGTAGGTGAACTGGCTCACCTCCATCCCGTCGCACCAGCATTCCCAGCCCAGCCCCCAGGCGCCCAGCGTCGGGCTCTCCCAGTCGTCCTCGACGAAGCGGATGTCGTGCAGGCCGAGATCGACCCCGATCGCCTTCAGCGAATCGAGGTACAGCTCCTGGAGGTTCGGCGGGTTCGGCTTCAGGATGACCTGGAACTGGTAATAGTGCTGGAGCCGGTTCGGGTTCTCGCCGTAGCGCCCGTCCTTCGGCCGGCGCGAGGGCTGGACGTAGGCCGCCTTCCAGGGCTTCGGCCCCAGCGCCCGCAGGGTGGTGGCCGGGTGGAACGTGCCCGCGCCCACCTCCATGTCGTAGGGCTGCAGGATCACGCAGCCCTGCGCGGCCCAGAACCGCTGGAGCGTCAGGATCAGCCCCTGGAACGAGCGGGTCGGCTGAAGGTCGGCGTCGGTCATGGTCGTAACGCTTGCGGCTCGGGCGGATCTCGCCGCGACCCTTGGGAACCGGCGGCGCCCGAGTCAAGCGCGGGTGCGTCCGCGCACGACGCCCGAGCTCGGCTGGAACCGAAAAACGGTCAAGCTCGTTGACAGTACAGATCGGAGCACGCGGCGCCCGCCGGGGCGCAAGACTTCAGGGAGACTGTCCGTGACCCACCGCCTGACCTTGGTTGCCGCCGCCGCGCTCCTGTCCCTGGTCGCGACCCCGCTGGTGGTGCGGGCGGGTTCGGACGCCCCGAAGGCCGAGCCGGCGCCCGCTGTCGCCGAGGTCGCCCGGTCGGTCGCCACCGAGGCGCCGGCCCCCGCCTGCCGGTCGGTGCGGGTGGTCTACGCAGGTTACGCGGCGCCGGCCTGCGGGCGGTAACGGACGATCCCCGTCCGACATGAAATCCTCCATCGTCATCCCGGGGCCGCGCAGCGGAACCCGGGATCCGTAAACGGTGACGTCTCAGGAAAGGCGGAACGCGATCCGCCTCATTCTCCCGCGTCAGCGGTTATGGATCCCGGGTTCTCGCCTGCGGCGAGCCCCGGAATGACCCTGTGTGTCGGCGATCGGGCGCTGATCTCACTCCATAGCGGATGTGTCGCTCACAGCACCGGCATCGCCCCGGCCACCGTCACCAGCGCCCCCGACGTGTAGCTGCTCTCGTCCGAGGCCAGCATGACGTAGGCCGAGGCGAGCTCCGCCGGCTGGCCGGGGCGGCCGAACGGGACCTGGCTGCCGAAGGATTTTACGGAGTCCTCCTCCATCCCGGACGGGATGAACGGGGTCCAGATCGGGCCCGGCAGCACGCCGTTCACCCGCACGCCCTTCTCGGCCAGCAGCTGCGCCAGGCTCAGCACCAGGTTGCTGAGCGCCCCCTTGGTGGCGCTGTAGGCCAGGAGCGACGGCATCGGGTGCTTGGAGTTCACCGACGAGGTGAAGATCACCGAGGCCCCGGGCTTCAGGTGCTCCATCGCCGCCTTGGTGACAGTGAACGACCCGAACACGTTGGTGCGGAAATGCTCCTCGAAGACGTCCTCGTCGAGCGAGGCGAGGTCCTGGTTCGGCTGCTGGAAGGCGCCGTTGTTCACCACCACGTCGAGGCGGCCGAAGGTCCCGGCGGTGCGGGCGACGATCTCGCGGCCGTAAGCCCGATCCTTGAGGTCGCCGGGCAGAAGCAGGACGCGGCGTCCGGCCTTCTCGACCCACTGCGCGACGGCCTCCGCGTCGCCCTGCTCGGAGGGCAGGTAGGAGATCGCCACGTCGGCGCCCTCGCGGGCATAGGCGATCGCGACCGCCCGGCCGATGCCGGAATCGCCCCCGGTGATCAGCGCCGCCCGGCCGGTGAGCTTGCCCGAGCCCTTGTAGCTCGCCTCGCCGTGGTCGGGCTCCGGCTTCATCCGGCCGGTGAGGCCGGGAAAACCCTGCGGCTGGCCCTCGAAGGGCGGACGGGGATGCTTGGTGAGGGGATTGGGGAAGTCTGACGACATGAGGGAGGGGTCTCCGGCGGTCGGGAGGTCGGGCCGCCGTCAACCGGGGAGGCCCCCGGCCGTTCCCTGCTCTCCCTCGGTATCCCGTCATTCCTCCCGCGAGCCGTCGTCCTGACCGAGTGCATCGTCCTCACGGCCAGGGATGGCGTAGCGCCCGCTGAGCCAGCGCTGCAGGTCCACGTCGGCGCAGCGCTTCGAGCAGAACGGCTTGAACTCCGGCACCGCCGGCTTGCCGCAGATCGGGCAGGCCGGCGCCTTCGCGTCGTCGGGCGTCGTCATGCGCGCCTCCTGTTCTGGTCACGCCGCATCGCGCCAGGCGCTGCGGACCGGGAAACCCTCGCCCTCGAGCAGCCCGACCGTCTCGTAGAGCGGCAGGCCGACCACGGCGCTGTAGGAGCCGACGAGCTTGACCACGAAGGAGCCGGCGAGCCCCTGGATCGCGTAGCCCCCGGCCTTGCCGCGCCACTCGCCGCTGGCGAGGTAGCTGTCGATCTCACGCGCCGAGAGGCGCTTGAACCGCACCCGGCTCTCGACCAGGCGCTCGCGCGGCCGCTCCTTCGGGCCGACGACGCAGACCGCCGTGTAGACCCGGTGGGCCCGGCCGGAGAGCAGACGCAGGCAGGCCGCCGCCTCGTCGGTCACCTCGGCCTTCGGCAGGATGCGCCGGCCCACCGCCACCACGGTATCGGCCGCCACCACGTAGCCGTCGCGCAGGTCCTCGGTGCCGCGCGCCGCCGCCACCGCCACGTCGAGCTTGGCCCGGGCGAGCCGCCGCACCAGGTCGCGCGGCTTCTCGGATTTCAGCGGCGCCTCGTCGAGGTCGGCCGGCAGCAGGGCGTCCGGCTCCAGCCCCGCCTGCTGCAGCAGGGCGAGGCGCCGGGGCGAGGCCGAGGCGAGGACGAGCTTCGGGCGCGCGGCCTGCGGGATCGGGGAGGTCTCGGTCATGGGCGCCCGTGTCTCGAAGGGAATGCACTGCCCGATGCCCTATCTGGCCGGCGAAATCCAGCATCGCGGGTCTGCCGGTGGCGCGGCCGCGCCGTCTGGCCCAGCCGGAGCCGGAGCCGGTACGGAGCCGAACCCGGTATTCCCCGTACGTGTTTCGAGACGAGCCATGATGTTATGCGTCAATGTGTCGATAATGACGTAAAGGAAAATCGGCTTTTTCCTCGGTTGTTCATCACATTTTATATTTTATCCCCCTACGTCGTTGCCAAGAGTTTTCCTCGTTGCCGGGCGCGAGCACGGCCGGAGTTCGGTCAGGCCCGATGCGCGTCGTTCTCGTCGAGCCCGGCTCGATCCTCCGCAAGACCATCGCCCGCCTCATCGAGGAGGGCGGGCACCGGGTCGATGCGTTCGGCGACTCGCAGCGGGTGCTCGACCACGTGGCGGCGCACGAGGACGTGGCCTGCGTCATCACCAGCCTCGAGGTCGCGCCGATCTGCGGCCTGGAGCTGTGCTGGTCCCTGCGCACGCTCGCCGGCACGGCGCGGCCGCTCGCGGTGATCGCGATGTCGGTGAACCGGTCCGGACGGCGCCTCGGCGAGGTGCTCGACAGCGGCGCCGACGACTTCATCGTCAAGCCCCCGGAGGCGACCGAGCTTCATGCCCGCCTGCGGGTGGTCGAGCGCGCCCTCGGGGTGCAGCGCCGACTGATCCACGAGGCCGACACCGACGGGCTGACCCGGCTCCTCGGCCGCGGCGGCTTCACGCGCCGGGCCCGGGCCTGCCTCGCGGCGCACGAGCCGGGCGATCTCCTCACCGCCCTGATGATCGACATCGACCGCTTCAAGGCGATCAACGACCGGCACGGCCATGACGGCGGCGACCGGGTGATCCGCGCCGTCGCCGACGTGCTGACGGAGACCGGGACGCTCTCCGGCCGGATCGGCGGCGAGGAATTCGCCGTGCTGATGCCCGGCCACGGCTCCGGCCGCGCCGGGGAGGTGGCGGAGCGGATCCGCCTGGCTTGCGCCCACCTCCGGGTGCCGGGCGCCTACGGCCCGATCCCGGTCACCTGCAGCCTCGGGCTCGCCGCCTGGGCCGAGGGCGACACCCTCGAGACCCTCCTCGCCCGCGCCGACGGGGCGCTCTACGCGGCCAAGGCCGGCGGGCGCGACCGCGTGGTGTCGGCGAGCGGCGGGCCGGTCGAGCGGGTGAGCTGAGCTCGCCGTTCCAACGAAAACGGGCCGGGCGCCATCCGCGCCCGGCCCGCAACCATGGCCGTGGTCGGCCCGGGATCGCGCCCCGGGCCAGATCATCCGTCAGGCCATCGCCTCGTTGCGCAGCCGGTCGTAATCCGACTTCGGCAGCGGCACCGCGCGGGGCTGGCCCAGGTCCTTCATCGGGATGCGGTAGGTCTCCCGGGCGCTCCAGGCCGCGGCCGCCGCCACCGCGGTGATCGCCAGCGCGATGGAGCCGATGGTGAGCGGGATGTTGGCCGAGCCGGGGGGCGCCACGGTGGCGAACAGGGCCGGCAGCATCGCGGTGATCGCGGTGCCGACGTTCTGCGAGATCGCCATCGCGGAGACGCGGGTGCGGGTCGGAAACAGCTCGGGGTAGAAGCTCGGGAAGACCGCGTTGTAGCCCTGGTAGACCACGCCCCACATCAGCAGGGACATGACGATCGCCAGCGGCACGTTGGCGATGCTGATCGCGTAGAGGTAGCCGAAGGACAGGAGGCCGGAGCCCAGCGCCCCGACGATGATTGGCGGGCGCCGGCCGATCTTGTCGGACAGGTTGCCGACCATCGGGATCACCACCACCGCCAGGATATTCCCCAGCACCGGGATCCAGAGATAGACGTCCTTGTGGAAGCCGACGCCGTAGGCGGCCTGGACCGCGTAGGCGGCGCCGAAAATGGTGGTGACCACCGGGATCACGTTCATCAGCGCCATGCACACCACCCGCAGCATGTCGGGCCATGAGGTGGCGAAGGCCTCGACGATCGGCGCGCGGGCGACCTCGCCCTGCTTCTCCTCCTCGGCGAAGGCCGGGGTCTCGTCGACCTCGCGGCGGATGATGTAGCCGACGATGATGACGACGAAGCTGAGCAGGAACGGGATGCGCCAGCCCCAGGTGTTGAACGCCTCGGTCGGCATGTAGGCGGCGAGCGGCAGGAAGACCGCGGCGGCCAGGATCTGGCCGGCCTGGACGCCCTGCAGGGTGAAGCTGGCGAAGAAGCCGCGGCGGCCGAACGGCGCGTGCTCCATCGTCATCGAGCTCGCGCCCGAGATCTCGCCGGCGACGGCGAAGCCCTGGATCAGCCGCAGGATGACGAGCAGGATCGGGGCGAGGATGCCGACCTGGCTGTAGGTGGGCAGCAGCCCGACCGCGATGGTCGAGAAGCCCATCAGGAACATGCACAGGACGAGCACCTGCTTGCGCCCGTGGGTGTCGCCCCAGTGGCCGAGCACGAAGGCGCCGATCGGCCGGCTGACGTAGCCGACGCCGTAGGTGGCGAGCGAGGCCACGATCGCCACGGTCGGGTTGTTCGACGGGAAGAACAGCTGCGGGAAGATCAGCGAGGCCGCCGTCGCGTAGATGAAGAAGTCGTAGTACTCCAGCGCCGAGCCGATCCAGGCGCTCGCGGCGGCCTTCTTGGATTGCTGACGGTCGTGGACGTGATCGCCTGGTATCGCACTCATCGGGTGTTCCTCCACTGTTCGACAGGATCTGCGCCGCCTTCGAAAATGTGGGCGGCATTGAGTCAGATTGGTTTTTCTTCGAGGGTAAGGACGCGAATGGCGTAAAGTAAAGATCAATCAAAACCCATTGCGCGCAATTCCATATCCACCCGGGAAAAGCAAGGGCACAGCCGAGCTTCCGCGGGGATCTTCGCCCCCGCGCCTCAGGCGGCGAGCGGCGCCACCGCGCGGTCGAAGGCTCGCTCCATCGCGGAGACCGGTGCTTCGCGCCCGGTGAACAGCGCGAAGGCGTCGAGGGCCTGGTGGATGGC
This sequence comes from Methylobacterium sp. 17Sr1-1, assembly GCF_003173775.1. Classification (NCBI taxonomy): domain Bacteria; kingdom Pseudomonadati; phylum Pseudomonadota; class Alphaproteobacteria; order Hyphomicrobiales; family Methylobacteriaceae; genus Methylobacterium; species Methylobacterium sp. 17Sr1-1. The sequence continues at coordinate 455,233 of NZ_CP029552.1, forward strand.
GAGCTCGCGCCCGGTCATGGTGCGGGCGCCGATCCGGGCGGCTTCCGTCAGGAGCGGCGTCCAGAGCGGGGAATAGACCGCATCCGTCACCCACATCTCCGGGCGGAGCAGGCGCAAGGGGACCGGCGTGCCGCGATCCGGCAGCATGCCGACCGGCGTGCCGTTGACGAGGCCGCGCGCGCCCTCGACCGCCTCCTCGACGCTGCGGCAGACCCGCACCGAGATGGTCCCGTCGAGCGCGGCCGCGACCGCCGCGGCCTTGGCCGGGTCGGCATCGACGAGGCGGACCTCGAGGCCGGGAAAGCCCGCGAGCGCCACTGCCACCGCCTTGCCGACGCCGCCGGCGCCGATCAGCGCCACCGGGCCCTCGAGCGCCGGCCCGAAGGCCTGCCGCAGGGCGCGGGCGAAGCCCGTCATGTCGGTGTTGTGGCCGGTGAGCTGCCCGTCGCGGACCACGATGGTGTTGACGGCGCCGACCGCGCGGGCGCCCGGCGACAGCGCGTCGAGGAGCGGCAGCACCCTCTCCTTGTAGGGGAAGGTCACGTTGACGCCCGAGAAGCCGATCGGGGCGAGCGACGACAGCAGGGTCCGCAGCTGCGCCGCATCGGCGCCGGCGACGTCGACGAGCTGGTAATGGGCCCGCAGCCCGACCGCCTCGGCGGCGGCCTCGTGCATCGCCGGCGAGGCGGAATGGGCGATCGGCGATCCGATCAGCCCGAGCAGGATGGGTCTGGCATGCCCGTGAGCCATGGCGTGGCGCCCTGATCTGTTGCACCCGCCCGTGGCGAGCTCTCCCTGGGCTGCACGATATCTCCACCTCGCCCGCATCCAGAATACCAAGTTGCGCGCCCATCGTAACATCATGTTACGGCCCGACGGCCACCTGCCCGGGCTTCGCCATCTCCTGGCGCAGGAAGCGCACGAAACTGCCGGCGAACATGCTGAGCACGGTGCCGGCCTTCATGGCGATCCAGGTCTCGAAGACCGGCGCCTCCTCGATCGGCAGCACGCGGATGCCCGGGAAGGCGTCGTACGCGATGGTGAACTGGTCGATCACCGCGATGCCGAGGCCCGCCCGCACCAGCGAGCACACCGTCGAGCCGAACCGGGCCCGGATCGTGATGCCGTAGGACAGGCCGCGCGCGCGAAAGATGTCGGACATGATCCGGCCGTAGGGGTCGTTCGGGTCGATGCCGATGAGCGGATGCCGGACGATCTCCTCGGCCGAGATCGAGGTCCGGGCGGCGAGCGGATGGTCGAGCGGCACGATGCAGAACAGGCCGCCGCGGGCGAGCGGCTCGAAGGTGAGCGCCGGGTGGTCGAAGCGGTAGCTCATCGCCACCACCTCGCCCTTGCCCAGGAGCAGGTAGTCGATCGCCTCCTCGAGCTTGAGGATGTTGATGTCGATGACGAGGTGCGGATAGGCCGCGCGCACCCGCTCGATCGCGCGGGGCACCATCACGTGCGAGATCGACGGCACCGAGCCGATCAGCAGTTCCTGGCCCCCGCCGCCCTGCGTGCGCTCCAGGACGAAGCGCAGGTCCTCGACCTTGTCGAACACCGCGTTGATCTGCTCGAAGACGTGGCGCGCCTGCTCGGAGGGCACCAGGCGCCCGGCCCGCCGGTCGAACAGGCGGATGCCGAGCGAGGTCTCGGTGTACTTCATCAGCCGGCTGATGCCCGGCGCCGAGACGTTGAGGAGCCGGGCCGCGCCGGCGATGGTCCCGGTCACCATCACGGCGCGGGCGACCTCGATCTGGCGCAGGGTCAGCATCCGGTGTCCTTCGCGGGGCGCAAGCTCGCTCCAGATGGGCGGAAAGGCGGGGTCAAGGCAAATCCCGGCCCGGGCGCGTTCCGCGGTAGTCGGGCCCGGTGCTACAGGGTGAGCCGCATGGATCCGCCCGGAAGACCGATCCCGACACACGATGCGCGTCCTCTTCGTCCACCAGAACTTCCCCGGCCAGTACCGCCACGTCGCGCCCGCCCTCGCCGCCCGGCCCGGCACGGAGGTCGTGGCGCTCGGCATCAACCCCGCCCCCGCCCTGCCGGGGGTGCGCCACGTCCGCTACGCGGTCGCGGGCCGCTCCACCCCCGGCATCCATCCGCTGGCGGCGAGTTTCGAGGCCGCGACCCTGCGCGGCGAGGCGGCGGCGCGGGCCGCGCGGGCGCTCAGGGAAGGGGGCTTCCATCCGGACGTGATCTGCGGCCATTCGGGCTGGGGCGAGACCCTGTTCCTCAAGGACGTCTGGCCGCGGGCCCGGCTCCTGACCTTCGCGGAGTTCTACTACAGCGCGACCGGCGCCGATTCCGGCTTCGATCCGGAATTCCCGGCCGCGGAGGGCGACGCCCTCCGCACGCGGGCCCGCAATGCCGTGCAGCTCCTCTCCTTCGAGGCCTCGGACCGGCTCGTCAGCCCCACGGCCTGGCAGGCGAGCCGCATCCCGGCCGTCTTCCGCGACCGGCTCAGCGTCATCCACGACGGCATCGACACCGACCGGCTGCGGCCCGATCCGGGGGCGCGCATCACGCTCGGCCGCTTCCGGCTCTCGCTCGGCGCCGCGGACGAGGTCGTCACCTTCGTCAACCGCAACCTCGAACCCTATCGCGGCTACCACAGCTTCATGCGGGCGCTGCCGGAGATCCTGCGCCGGCGCCCGAGGGCCCGGGCGGTGATCGTCGGCGGCAGCGACACCAGCTACGGCGCCAAGCCCCCCGCCGGTCGTACTTCCATCGGCAGGACTTGGCGCCAGATCTTCCTCGACGAGGTCCGGGGGGAGCTCGACCTGTCGCGGGTCCATTTCGTCGGAAAGATTCCTTATCGCGACTACGTCGACCTGCTGCGGGTCTCAGGCGTCCACGTCTACCTGACCTATCCGTTCGTGCTGTCCTGGTCGATGCTGGAGGCGATGGCGCTCGGCGCCTGCATCGTCGGCTCGGCGACCCCGCCGGTCGAGGAGGTGATCCGCCACCGCGAGAACGGGATCCTGGTCGATTTCTTCTCGCGGGAGGCGATCGCCGAGGCGGTGGTCGCGGCCCTGGCCGATCCCGGTTCTGTGGCCCCCTTGCGGGCGGCGGCGCGGGAGACCGCGCTCGCCTACGACCTCAAGCGCGTGTGCCTGCCGGCGCACTTACGCCTGATCGAGGCGGTCGCCGCCGGGGGCGGCTGAGCCGGCTGCCCGGCGAGGACCCGCGGCGGAGCGGGCGGCAATCGGCGTTTGCCGGGAGCACGAATCGGTGGCACGCCAATGCTTCGCGCGCTCAGCAAATGTTAGTGCTATCGCGCCAACCTGTCCCGACGACGGGGGGAGGGGCCTTTGACGACGCCGAGCTTGCACATCGTCGGGGAGACGCCGGCAGGAGAGTTGCCGATCGGCGGCATCCCGCTGTCCGAGCTGCTCGGGGCGCTCAGCCACGCCCTCGACCTCACCGAGGGCCAGCCGCCCGGCCACTGCGTCCGCGCCACCTGGATCGGCATGCAGGTCGGCCGGGAGATGGGCCTCGCGCCCGACCGGCTGTGGGAGCTCTACTACACGGTGATGCTGAAGGACCTCGGCTGCTCCAGCAACGCGGCGCGGATCTGCGAATTGTACCTCTCCGACGACATCGGCTTCAAGCGCGACTTCAAGACGGTGAGCGACAGCCTGCCACAGGTACTGGGCTTCGTCTTCTCGCATACCGGGCTCAGGGCGGGCCTGGCCGAGCGCTTCCGGGCGGTGCTCAACATCCTGCAGAACGGCGGCGAGATCGTCGACGACCTGATCCAGACCCGCTGCCAGCGCGGGGCGGAGATCGCCGCGCGGCTGCGCTTCCCGCCCGTCGTGTGCGAGGCGATCCACGCCCTCGACGAGCACTGGAACGGCAAGGGCCGGCCCGACCGCCGCGCCGGGCCCGGGATCCCGCTCTACGCCCGCATCGCCCTGCTGGCGCAGGTCGCCGACGTCTTTCACACCAGCGCCGGGCCGGCGGCGGCGCTCGCCGAGGCGCGGGCCCGGGCCGGCACCTGGTTCGACCCCGATGCCGTGGCGGCCTTCGAGCGGGCAGCGCGGGCGCCGGGCTTCTGGGAGGTCCTGGCCTCGGAGCGAGTGGCGGATGCCGTGGCGGCCCTGGAGCCGGCGCGGCCCGGCCTCGTCGTCGACGAGGATTACCTCGACGACATCGCCCGCGCCTTCGCCCAGGTGATCGACGCCAAGAGCCCGTTCACCTCGGGCCATTCCGAGCGGGTCGCGGTCTATGCCGACCTGATCGCGGCCGAGCTCGGCTACGACACCCGGGCCCGCCGCTGGCTGCGCCGGGCGGCCTTGCTGCACGATGTCGGCAAGCTCGGGGTCTCGAACGCCATCCTCGACAAGGCGGCCAAGCTCGACGAGGCGGAGTGGCGCGACATGCGCAACCACGCCCTCCTGTCCGAGACGATCCTCGCCCGCGTCGCCGCCTTCCACGCCATCGCGCGGATCGGCGGCGCCCATCACGAGCGCCTCGACGGCAAGGGCTATCCCCGCGGCCTCTCGGGCGACGCCATCGCGCCGGAGACGCGGATCGTCTCGGTGGCGGACGTGTTCGATGCGCTGACCGCCGACCGCCCCTACCGCGCCGCGATGCCGGTCCCGAAGGCGCTCGGCATCATGCGCGCGGAGGTCGGCACCGCCTTCGACCCGGCCTGCTTCGCGGCTCTGGAGCGGGTGATCGCCGGGCTCGACGGGGACCTGTCCCGGGCGGCGTGACACCGCCCGGGGTCTGGCTACTCGATCGAGGCGGTCGCCTCGACGGTCTCCCGCGCCCGGGCCGGCGTCACCGTGACGGCGTCGCCCGTGCGGGCGATGGTGACCGTTCGGGCGGCGGTGCCGGCCTGGCGCGGCGTCGAGACGGTGAGGCTCTGCCCGGAGGCCAGCACCGCCTCGAACCGGGAGGCGGGGGCGGCGGCGCGCGGGGCCAGCGTCACCACCACGCGGTAGCCCGCGGGCTCGGGCGTGTAGTAGGCCACCCCGGCGAGCGGGCCGAGGTCGAGGCTGGCCGCCCCGGCCGGGCGCAGCTCGCCGGCGGAGGCCGCGCCGGCGGCGAGCGTCGCGACGGCGAGAAGGGTGTTGCCGAGGGCTTTACGAAGGGTCGTCCGGGTCATGGTCGTCGTCCTGGCCGTGGCGGGGAGCCGCGAGCGCCCCGCATCCATGGTCGAGATATGCGCTGCGGTGCAGCATGGATCAAACAGATCGTATCGATAATGACTATTGATCATATCGATCTTGCCCGGATCGACCTCAACCTCCTGGTCGCCCTCGACGCCCTGCTCGCCGAGCGCAGCGTGACCCGGGCGGCGTCCCGCATCGGCATCGGCCAGTCGGCGATGAGCAGCGCGCTCGCCCGCCTGCGGGTCCTGTTCGACGACGAGCTTCTGACCCGCGCCCCCGAGGGGATGCGGCCGACGCCGCGGGCGCTCGCCCTGTCCGAGCCGCTGCGGATCGTGCTGCGCCAGGTCCAGGTCCTGGTGCGCCGGGACGAGGCCTTCGATCCGCGCACGGTCGAGCGCACCTTCACGATCAGCCTGCCGGACAGCACCGAGGTGCTGCTCGGCACGCGCCTCCTCGCGTATCTGCGGCAGGAGGCGCCGGGGATCAGCCTGCTGCTGCGCTCCGTCGACCGGGCGCACGTCCTGCAGGAGATCGACGCCGACCGGCTCGACCTCGCCATCGATCTGTCGTTCCGCGGGCAGATGCACCACAAGCAGCGCCTGCTCTACCGCGACAGCTACGTCTGCCTGTTCAACGCCGCCCTGGTCGGGCTGACGCCGCCGATCTCGCTCGACGATTACCTGCGCTTTCCCCACGTGCTGACCAGCCTGCGCGAGACCGCCCACGGGGTGGTGGACGACGCGTTGGCCAAGATCGGCCGCAGCCGCACCCTCGCGGTCACCTCGCCGCGCTTCATCGCGGTGCCGTTCCTGGTGCGCAGCGCGCCGGTGCTCACCACCATGCATGCGCGCCTCGCCACGCTCTTCGCCGAGACCCTCGGGCTGACGGTGAGCCCCGCCCCGGTCCCCCTCGACGACGTGGCGATCGGCATGCTCTGGCACGCCTCCTACGACGATGACCCGGCCCATCGCTGGCTGCGCGACCTGCTGCGGCGTCTCGCCGGCGAAGGCGGGCCTGTTCCCGAGCCCGGCGAGGCGCCGGTCGTTTCCTGACGCCCAGGCCCTGCCGGTGCGGCGCGCGAGGCGCTATGCTGGCGCGGTTCACCTTCGATCCGAACCGACCCTGGACCTTTACCCGTGCGCCTGACCCAGATCACCCACCACGACCTCGACGGCTACGGCGCCGCGACCCTCGTCGCGGCCTATGCCGAGCCGGCCCGGATCGTGCACGTGCCGCGCTACGGCGATGTCGGCCCGGTCGTCGACGACGAATTGAAGCGCTTAGGGAAAACCAAGGCGGCGGAGATGGTGCTGATCACCGATCTCGGCATCGAGGAGCCGACGATCGCCTTCCTGCGCCGCTTCGCCGCCATGAACCGCAAGCGCGACCCGGAGGCGCCGCACCGGCTGGTGGTGCTCGACCACCACACCTCCTCGATCGACCAGATGCGCCGCCAGGGGCTGGAGCCGAAGGCCGATTCCGAGAATCCCCGCCTGTCGCGGTTCGACCTCGGCGATCCGTCGGTCACCGTGCTGATCGACGAGGGCTCGAGCGCGACGAAGATGGTCGCGACCCACCGCGCCCTGTTCGCCACGCGCGAGGCCGACCCCGCCCGCGCCGAGGATCTCGCGCTCTTGGTCGCCTCTGTCGACGCCCTCGACCTCTGGCGCAAGGACGATCCCCGCTTCCCCGGCGGCTTCGCCCTCGACGAGATTTTTTGGGACAATGTCGGCACCCTGGTGCCGGTCGGGCATCCGGCGCACGATCCCTTCGTCGCCCGCCTGCTGCTGGAGGCGACCGCACGCCTGCGCGCCGGCGCCACCCCGGCCGAACTGGAGCGCGCCGTGCCGGAGATCCGCGGGGCGATCGTCGACGATCTGATGCGCGACGAGCCCGGCGACGATGCGAGCCTCACCACCCGCCAGCGGATGGCCCGGGCGCTCGCCCGCTCCGACGCGCTGTTCCACGCGCTGCCGGACGGTACGCTCCTGTCCTTCGCCCTCGACGCCGGCACCTTCCAGCGGGTCTCGGACCTGGTGATGGCGAGCGGGCGCGCCAAGCGCCTCGTCAACGTGCAGCGCGCCGGCACCCTGTCGTTCCGCTCGGTCGACGGCACCGCCCTCGACGGCGCCCGCCTGTTCCGCGGCGGCGGCCACCAGGACGCCGCCGGCGGCAAGCTCCCGAGCGGCACCGCCTTCTCGCTCGCCGACGCCGTGGCGCAGGTCGAGCCGGTGCTGAGCCCGCCGAAGGGCGCCGCCGACAGCCCGTTCGCGGCGCTGAAGAACTGGAAGGGGTAGGGCGGATCACGGGAGCGGCTCCCGCCGGATCCTTGCATAATCGGGCGATGGAAGAAGAGGTGCGGGCCCCTCCTCTCCCCGCGGGCGCCAGGGCTGTCCGGGGAAAAATCCCTGCTAGAATCAAGCGCGGGATCCCCTCTCCCGAGTGGGAGAGGGGGAGGGGTGAGGGTGGAGACGGTGCCGATAAAGGCTCCGAACGTTCCGCTGCCAGCACGACGGTCAGAGCTTCACACTGAAGCGCGCCACCCTCACCCCCAGCCCCTCTCCCACACGGGAGAGGGGAGACGCGCCACTTCTTTTCACCGGATAGTCCCGCCGCCCGCGGGGAGAGGGGAGCGCCCGCGCCTCACTTGTCTCCCGGGCACCCCTGCTGCCCCCGGGCGGGCCCGATCCCACCCGCCTCGCCGGCATCCCGGTCCCGCGTCCCGTCGGGTCTCGGATCCGCCGCGCCGCGGCCGAACGTCTGGGCCCAGGTCAGCGCGATGATCTCGGCGCCTGCGCCACTCGCGTTCCGGGTCTTCCGGGCCGCGCGGCGACGCCCGGCGCCGATCCAGCGCCGCACGAGCGGCTCGCCGTCGCGCGGTAGGCCGACGGGTCTCCGTCGTCGCTCGTTCCCTCGCCGCACCCGCCGCCTCCTGTCCCAAGACAATGGGGCACCATGTCGGGCGCGGACGGTGCCGGGACGACGGCGATTCGTCCCAATTCCTTCATCCGGCGTCCCAATCGGCCGATTCAGGCGACGAGCGTCATGACCCAGTCGTAGAAGCCGTCCCAGCCCCCGGCCGTCCCGTCCGGCGGGCTGCGCCGCTCCGGGCCTGCGCCCCGCGCCGCGGCCCTCACGTCGGCGGGGCTCACGTCGAACTCGGCGCGAAAGGCGGCGGTGAAGCTCGCCGGGCTGCCGTAGCCGTAGCGATAGGCGACCTCGGAGATCCGCGCGGCCTGCCCGCTCCCCTCGGCGAGGTCGCGGTAGGCGCGGGCGAGCCGGCGGCGGCGGATATACTCGACCACGCCGCCCAGGGGCGCGAACAGGCGGTAGAGCGCGCTGCGCGAGACGCCGAAGCGGCGGCAGATCTGCTCCACGCTCAGCTCGGGGGAGCCGATCTCGGCGTCGATGTGGCCGCGGATGGCGAGGAGAACCGGCGCGCGCTCGAAGGCGCGGCCGGTTGGGCCGCCTTCGGTGGCCTTGCACGCCGCGGCGGACAGCAGGCACGCCGTGGCCTGGGCGGCGACCCGCGCCTCCGCGGGGGTGAAGTGCGGCACGTTCCGTCCGAGCGAGCGCAGGTGGTCGCCGACCAGCGCCCCGAACGGGTCGCCGGCGCGCAGGACCGTTCCGTGCGCCTCGCCGAGCCGGGCCCCGCCCTCCGGAAACAGGCCGCGCGGGATGATGACGGTGATGGCGCGGTAGTCGGTCGAATCCAGGGAGAGGGGCTGCGCGAGGTCGAGCAGGGCGACGTCGCCGGGACCGACCGGCGCCTCGTCCCCGGAGGCCCGGATCGTCGCCTGTCCGTCCATCCGCAGCTGCGCCGCCACGTGGTCGACGCCCATGCGGGCGACGAGGCTGCGCGAGCGCTCGTTGCGCAGGCCGGAGGCCGCGGTCAGGCCGATGATCGCGTTGCCGAGATGGTAGACCTCGGACCGGCCGCGGAAATCCGGGGTGTCCTCCTTGCGGACCTCGACGTCCCAGAACGGCGCCACGGCCTCGCGCCAGGCGGGGATCGTCCGCGGCCCGAAGGTCGTTCCTTCCAGACGGAGGTTGGGGCCGCGAAGGGTCATGTCAGGCGGGAAGCACGTCAGGCTTGAAGCGAGGCGGCGCGCCGCCCCTGGTTGCATCAGGCTCGCATGGCGGTCACGGTTGTGCAAATCGATTTGTCGCAAGACATCGCGCGTCCCGCCGGAATCCGCGGCCGGCGCTCGCTAGCGCGGGCCCGCCCCGTCCACCCGCTCGCCGATCCACACCACGTGCCGCCCGCCGCTCCCGGCCGAGCGGACCTTGTGCTCCTCGACCGTGAAGCCGCCGCGCTGCAGGCGGGACTTGAACTTGCGGTCGGGGCTCTCCGACCACACGCCGAGCACGCCGCCCGGCCGCAGCGCCCGCCGGGCGCGGCCGAGGCCCGCGACGTCGTAGAGCCGGTCGTTGCTGCGCTGGACCAGCCCCTCCGGCCCGTTGTCGACGTCGAGCAGGATGGCGTCGTAGGCGCCGGGGCTGTCCGCGATGAGGTGGTGGACGTCGGTCTCGTGCAGGCTCACCCGGGGATCGTCGAGGCTGCCGGCGAAGATGTGCGCGAGCGGTCCCCGCGCCCAGGCGGCGACGGCCGGGACCAGCTCGGCGACCACGACCTCGGCGCGCGGCCCGAGCTCGCTCAAGGCCGCCCGCAGGGTGAATCCCATGCCGAGCCCGCCGATCAGCACCCGCGGCGCCGGGAGCCGGCTCAGGCGCGCGCAGGCGAGGCTGGCGAGCGCCCGCTCCGAGCCGCTGCGGCGGCTGTTCATCAGCTCGATCGAGTCGACCACGATCGCGAACTCGTCGCCCCGGCGCATCAGGCGCAAGGACGCGGTCTCGCCGGGGATGGCGCTGGTGTCGAGGTGAACCCAGGGAATCAAGAATCGCACTCCATCGGACCGCGCCGTGCCGGCGGAGCGGCCTCGGGCAGGATGATCGGGACGCAACGCGAGCGGGGCGGTTTTTCGCGACGCAGCCGCCGCAGGCCGGCCCGCGGCCGCGACGGCGCGCCGACGGAAGGCCGGAATGGCGCCGGCTATCGCACGCGCGAGGGCGGCGCGTCGAGGCCGGGATCGAGCCCGGCATAGACCTGAGATCGGACCTGAGATCGGATCGGGGATCGGGGCGGTGGGATGTTTGTCCTTCGCGGGGGTTCCGTGCCATAGTTCCGCGGATGAGCGAGAACGAATTCTACCCCTTCACCATCGAGGTAGCCCCGCTGAGCAGCCCGAAAGGAAAATTCGGCTGGGCGATCCGCAAGCACGGCAAGCTGCTCGAGCGGTCGGACCGGCCGCACGACAGCGAGGAGCGGGCTTATGCCAGCGCCACCGCCGCCGTGGAGCGCGCCTTCCGCCCGGCCGATCCGCGCCGGCGCTAGGACCGCCCGGGCTCGCCGGAGGCGAATCACGCCCTCCGTCCGTCCGGTGGCACGACGACGACCGGTCGCGCGAGAGAATTCGCCTTGTCGGCGACGACGAAACCGTTCATCGTCGAACGGTCGATCGTCGGCGGCCGTCCCGGATCTCGTAGCGCGATCGCTCCGGCTCGGGCACGTCCGTCCGATGTGATCGCGAAATCTGTCCAGCGGCACCGATCGCGGGCAGATGCGCCTCCGGCGGGTCCGCCATCCCGCACGAGAGGATCGGCCATGGCCAAGATGTTCATCACCGGCTCGGCCCGCAGCCCGTCGAACGAGGAGTTCAAGGCGCGCGTCGCGCGGCTGGCTGAGATGCCGACCCACACGGCCTCGCCCGCGACGGCCCGGAAGAACAAGCCCCCGAAGCCCGCCTTCACGCAGCCCGCGCCGTCGCCGGATGACGGCCCGGCCGAGGAGACCCCTGCCGAGGAGACGGACTGAACGCGCCGGGCCGCTTTGCGCCCCACGCCGAGGCTCCCGTATGTTAGGTCCTGCTGGCCGGCCCGACGCGCGCCGGCCCCGCGGCAGGAGACGTTCCGATGAGCTTCGTGACCACCGGCGACGGCGTTCAGATCTTCTACAAGGATTGGGGCCCGCGGCAGGCCCAGGCCATCATGTTCCATCATGGCTGGCCGCTCTCCGCCGACGACTGGGACGCGCAGATGCTGTTCTTCGCGGCCCGCGGCTACCGGGTCGTGGCGCATGACCGGCGCGGCCACGGCCGCTCGTCGCAGGTTCCGGACGGGCACGACATGGACCATTACGCGGCGGATGCGGCGGCGGTCGTGCACCAGCTCGGCCTCATGAACGTGATCCATATCGGGCATTCGACGGGCGGCGGCGAGGTCGCCCGCTACGTCGCGCGGCACGGCGAGCCGCAGGGGCGGGCCGCCAAGGCGGTCCTCGTCAGCGCCGTGCCGCCCCTGATGCTCAAGACCGAGGCCAATCCCGGCGGCCTGCCGATCGAGGTCTTCGACGGGTTCCGCGCCGCGCTCGCCGCCAACCGGGCGCAGTTCTTCCTCGATGTGGCGGGCGGGCCGTTCTACGGCTTCAACCGGCCGGGCGCCCCCGTGTCCGAGGGCACGATCCGCAACTGGTGGCGCCAGGGCATGATGGGCTCGGCCCTCGCGCATTACCACGGCATCAAGGCCTTCTCCGAGACCGACCAGACCGGGGACCTTCGGGCGATCTCGGTCCCGACCCTGGTGCTCCACGGCGAGGACGACCAGATCGTCCCGATCGACGCGGCCGGCCGCAAATCGGTGACGCTGCTGCGCAACGGCACGCTCAAGACCTATCCGGGCCTGCCGCACGGCATGCTGACGACCCACGCCGAGACGCTCAACGCCGACCTCCTCGCCTTCGTGAAGGGGTGACCCCGACGGGCCGTCGGCGGATCCGGCCCGGTCACGGGCATGCGGGCGGCACGCGCCGCCCGGCCTCCCGCACCACGTCGAGGAAGGCCCGGAGTGCTGCGGGCACCTGCCGGCGGCCCGGATAGTAGAGGTGGAAGCCCGGGAAGGACGGGCACCACGGCGCGAGCAGCCGCACCAGCCGGCCGTCGGCGAGGTCGTCGGCGACGTAGCCCTCGAAGAGGAGGGCGATCCCGAGCCCGTCGAGGGCGGCGAGCCGGATCAGGTCCTGGTCGCCGAGGATCAGCGGACCGTCGACCGCGACGGGCGCCGGAATCCCGTCGCGCTCCAGCTCCCAGTGGAACAGGCTCCCGCCGGGAAAGCGCTGGCGCAGGCAGGCATGGCCCGACAGGTCGCCCGGTTCGTCCGGCGTGCCCCGTCGCGCCAGGTAGGCGGGCGCCGCGACGACGGCGAAGCGCTGCGGCCCGCTCAACGGCAGAGCCACCATGTCGAGGGCGAGGCGCTCGCCGAAGCGCACCCCGGCATCGTAGCCCTCGCCGACGATGTCGGTGAGCGCGTCGTCGCTCGCCACCTCGACGCGGACCTCCGGATGGAGGGTGAGGAAGCGGGCGATGAGCGGCATCAGCACCAGCCGGCAGGCGCTGCGCGGCGCGTTGAGCCGCAGGGTGCCGGCGGGCCGCGCGGCGGCGGCGGAGGCCGCCGCCATCGCGCCGGCGATGTCGTCGAGGGCGGGGGCGAGCCGTGCCAGCAGGGCGGCGCCGGCCTCGGTCGGGGCGACGCTGCGGGTGGTGCGGTTGAGGAGCCGCACGCCCATGCGCTCCTCCAGCCCGCGCAGGGCGTGGCTGAGCGCCGAGGGCGACAGGCCGAGCGCGGCCGCCGCGCGCCGGAAGCTGCGGTGGCGGGCCACCGCCGCGAAGGCCGCGAGGTCGGGAAGGTCGTCGCGGACCATTGGTGAGCCTGGTTCATCGGTTCATGCGGAGCGGCGCAGCTTATCCGGCGAGGGCCGGAACGCCAGATCCGGGTCGTACGCGAACAAGGAGTGCTTCCGATGCAGCGACGTTCCCTCGGCCGCTCCGGCCTCACCGTCTCCGCCCCCGGCCTCGGCTGCATGGGATTCTCGGAATTCTACGGTCCGACCGACGCGGCGGCGGCGCCCGCCGCCCTCGAGGCCGCCCTGGCGCTGGGCTACGACTTCCTCGACACCGCCGACCTTTACGGCCACGGCCGCAACGAGGAATTGCTCGGCCGCGTGCTGAAGGGCCGGCGCGATCGCGTCGTGCTGGCGACGAAGTTCGGCATCGTGCGCCGGGAGGGGTCGAGCGAGCGTCGGATCGACAACAGCCCGGCCTACCTCGCCGCCGCCTGCGAAGCCTCCCTGCGCCGCCTCGGCGTCGAGACGATCGACCTCTATTACTGCCACCGCCGCGACCCGTCGGTGCCGATCCCCGAGATGGTCGGCGCCATGGCGCGCCTCGTCGAGGCCGGCAAGGTGCGGGCGCTCGGCCTGTCGGAGGTCTCGCCCGAGACCCTGCGGGCCGCCCACGCGGTCCACCCGATCGCCGCGGTGCAGACCGAGTATTCCCTGTGGAGCCGGGAGCCCGAGCAGGGTCTTCTGGCGGCCTGCCGCGAGCTCGGGGTCGCCCTCGTCGCCTATTCGCCCCTCGGCCGCGGCTTCCTCACCGGGGCGCTCGACGTCGATACCCTCGCCCCGGACGACTTTCGCCGCGGCAACCCGCGCTTCCAGGGCGAGGCGCTGGCGCAGAACCGCCGGCTCGCGGAGGCACTGGGCGCGTTCGCCTGCGAGCGCGGCGCCACCTCCGGCCAGGTGGCCCTGGCCTGGCTGATGGCCCGCAGCCCCGACGTGATCCCGATCCCGGGCACCCGCCGGCCCGAGCGCCTGGCCGAGAACGCGGCCGCCGCCGACCTCGCCCTCTCGGCCTCGGACATCGCCGCCCTCGACGCGCTGTTCGCCCCGGGCGCGGCGGCCGGCGCACGCTACGCCCCGGGCGGGATGGCGGGCATCGAGAGCGCGGCCGGGTAGCGCGCCGTCGAGGGGAGGCCGCCTCGCCCGCGGCGGGCGGAGCCGGGCCGCGCGAGCGTCGTCGCTCAGAGCACCTTTCGGACGGGAGGAATACGGCGGAGCGCCCAGGCGCCCGCCCAGCTCGCCGCGAACGCGACGACGAACACGACCGCGCCCTTGAGGGGAGCGCCGAGCGGCAGGCCCAGGAGCGCGGCTTGAGCCCAGGTCACGGCCGGGTAATGCAGCAGGTAGATGGCGAAGGCGTTCGCCGACAGGCTGTCCCAGGCGGCGGAACGTCTTCCGCCGAAGCGGAGGAACAGAGCCGGGAGCGCGAGGGCGGCGGCGGCGCAGAACACCGTCCGCGCCGCGCCCGCCAGGGCGAGCGCCTCCCGCGCCGGCAGCCGGCTCCCGATCGCCGCCGCGGCGACGAGGGCGGCTCCCGCGGCAAGGGCGAGGAGGCCCCACGGGCGCCAGCGCGCGGCGAGCGCCCGGCCGACATCCAGGAGTGCCGGCCTCCCGCCCCGTCCGAGCGCGACGCCGGTGGCGAAATAGGCCGCGTAGAGCCCGATGCGGCTGGCCTGGATCGCCAGCGGCCCGATCCCGACCCAGCGCGCCGGGCCGACCGCGAGGAGGAGGGGCAGGTAGGCGAGGCCGGAGAGACCGACGAGCAGGAGGAAGCCCCGGCCCGGCGCGCGGGCCCGCCCCGGCCGGTCGCGGGTTCTCAGGACGAACAGGACGGCGGCGGCCGCGTCGAACGCCAGGAGGACGCCGATGAACCAGGGCGGCCCGCTCGGCCAGGGCCCGGTCGTCACCGTCCGGACCCAGAATGCCGCGAAGCCGGGCCGGCCCCCGGCCTGCAGGTACGAGGGGTAGTAGGCGAGCGGCATCAGGGTCGTCACGGCGACGGCGAAGGGCAGGCCGAGGCGCCGCGCCCGGCCGCGCAGGTAGGCGCCGGCCCCCTTCCGCTCGAGCCCGTCCCGGACGAACAGGCCCGACAGCCCGAACAGCAGCGGCATGAAGAAGGCATCGTCGAGCAGCACGAGCCTGTCGAAGCCGCCCCAGCGTTGCGGATCGACGATCGGTGCCGTCGACAGGGCGTAGTGAGCGCGGTCGACATGCCCGAAGCTGCAGTAGGCGAGGACGGCGTGGTGCAGGACGACGAGGCCGACGAGGGCGCCCCGCAGCCGGTCGAGGGCCGTGAGGCGCTCCTCCGGCGCGGCGGGCGGAGTCGGCGGCGCGGGTGGGGTGCGGCGGAGGAAGGGAAGCATCGCGGACCCTGCGGCAGGGACGGATCCGTTCTACGCGGCCCGGGTGCGTCGCTCCATGGCCGAGCTGCTGCGCGGCCCGGAAAAGCGGCCGCCAATAAGCCGTAGCCGCCGAGGCGAATGGATCAGGCTCTTACAAATTTAATGAATATCTCGATCTCATATTAAAACCACAACCCCCTTGTGTGTTCGAGCTGAGAATCAGCATCGTCACGCAGCGGCACCAGTAATGATTGTTCAATCACTCCGCCGCACACTGTGAATCCGCGCCGCAGCCGTCACGGGGTGCCATGTATCGTGCGTTCGTCTGTCTGACTGCCGAGCATACGGTCTGGGCCGTTCCGCTGGCGGCTCTGGTCGCGTGGTTCTCCTGCCTTACGGCCCTGCAGCTCTTCGGGCAGGCACGTGCCGCGCGCGGCGGACGCTCGCTCGGCTGGCTCCTCGGCGCGGCCTTCTCGGCCGGGGCCGGAACCTGGAGCACGCACTTCATCGCCATGCTGGGCTACGATCCGGGGGTGGGCGTCGGCTACGATCCGGCGGCGACCCTCGCCTCGCTCCTCGTCGGCGTAGCCGGCGCGCTCGCGGCCCTGGGCCTTCTGCGCCGGGCCCGTGGCACCTCCGGCCGCCTCGCCGCGGGCCTCCTCCTGAGCCTCGGCGTCGCCGCCATGCACGCCACCGGCATGCAGGGCGTACACGTGCCGGGCACCTTCGTCTGGCATCCGAACCTCGCCGTCGCGGCCCTGGTGGTGGGGGCCGCCCTGTCCTGCGCCGCGCTCGTGGTGTTCCGGCGCCGGGGCGAGCGCCGCAGCCTGATCCCCGCGGCGACCCTGCTGGCCGGCGGGATCGTGCTGCTGCACCTCCTCGCCATGGCGGCCGCGGAGGTCGTGCCCGATCCCCGCGCGGGGGACGGGGCCGACAGCCTGCCGCGGGCCGTGCTCGCCGCCGGCATCGCCGCCGTCACCCTCGCGGTGCTCGCCTGCTCGGCCCTGGCGCTGGTCGCCGATCGCCTGCGGCGGATGAACGGCGTGCTGAGCGGGCAGAAGGCGGCCCTGCTCGCCAGCGAGGAACGCATGCGGGCACTCACCGACGCTCTCCCGCAGATGGTCTGGGTCGTCAGGGACGACGGCACGACCCTCTACTCCAATCGGCCGTTCCGGGCGTTCTTCGGCGCGCGCGCCGCCGCTTACGCGCTGTGCATCGAGCTCCAGCACCCCGACGACCGCGACAAGGCCGCCGCCACGTGGCTGCGGGCGCGGACGGAACGGCGGGCCCTCGCGACGGAGCTGCGCTGGCGCGATCCCTCGGGCGCGTATCGCTTTCACAAGATCGTCATCGCCCCGGCCCTGCAGCAGAACGGCGTCGTCGAGTGGATCGGCACGGCGCTCGACATCGACGACATGGTCCGCGCCCGCGAGGCGCTTCAGGTGAGCGAGGAGCGCCTGGCGCTGGCGCTCGACGCGAGCAGCGACGGCCTGTGGGATTGCGACCTCGCCACCGGCGTGGCCTGGACCTCGGACCGCTGGTGGCACATGCTCGGCTACGCCCCGGGCGAGCTGCCCTCCCGCAGCAGCACCTGGCGCGCGCTCCTCCATCCCGACGACCGGGCCGAAGCCCGCGCCAAGCTCGCGGCGCATCTCGGGGGAGCGACGCCGGTCTTCGCGTGCGAGCACCGGCTGCGGCGCAAGGACGGCACCTGGGGCTGGTTCCTCACGCGCTCGAAGGTCGTCGCGCGCGGGGCCGACGGGCGGGCGACACGGATCGTGGGCACTCACGTCGATATCGGCGTGCGCAAGGAGGCGGAGAGCCGGATCGCCCACATGGCGGCCCACGATGCCCTCACCGACCTGCCCAACCGCACCCTGTTCCGCGAGCGGCTGCGGCAGCGGCTGTCCGGGATCGGGCGCGGCGAGGGCGCCTGCGCGGTCCTGTGCGTCGATCTCGACCGGTTCAAGGAGGTCAACGACGCCCTCGGCCATCTCGCCGGCGACGCGCTGCTGCGCGAGGTCGCGCTCCGCCTGCGGGCAGGCCTTTCGGGCCAGGACATCGCGGCGCGGCTCGGCGGCGACGAGTTCGCGGTGCTGCTCGCCGCCATCGACGGCCCGGGCGACGCGATGGCGCGGGCGCAAGGACTCGTGCGGGCGATCGGCCGGCCGATCCGGCTCGGCGACCAGTCGGTCGAGATCGGCGCGAGCATCGGCATCGCCGCCTCGCCGGCCGACGGGACCGACGAGGAGACCCTCGTCCGGCGCGCCGACCTCGCCCTCTACAAGGCGAAGGCGGAGGGGCGGAACGCGGCCCGCGCCTTCGACCCGGCGATGGACCTGGCGCTCGCGGAGCGGCGGCAGCGGGAGACCGACCTGCGCCGGGCGATCGCGCGGGACGAACTGGTGCTGCACTACCAGCCGCAGGTGCGACCCGGCCAGGGCCGGCGTTCCCCCGGGCCGGCCTTCGGGGGAACGCTCGTCGGCTTCGAGGCGCTGGTGCGCTGGCGGCATCCGTCGCGCGGCCTGGTGCCGCCGGGCGCCTTCATTCCGCTCGCCGAGGAGACCGGCCTCGTCGTTCCCCTCGGCGAGTGGGTCCTGCGCGCGGCCTGCGGCGAGGCGGCGGGCTGGGCCCGCCCGCTCACGATCGCGGTCAACCTGTCGCCACGCCAGTTCCAGCAGGTCGACCTGCCCGAGCGCGTCCTGGCGATCCTGACCGAGACCGGCCTGCCGCCGGAGCGGCTCGAGATCGAGGTGACCGAGACGGTCATCATCAACGACATGGCCCGCGCCCTGTCGGTCCTGCGCCGGCTGAAGTCGCTGGGGATCCGGATCGCCATGGACGATTTCGGCACCGGCTACTCGTCGCTGGCGACGCTGCAGGCCTTCCCGTTCGACACGATCAAGATCGACCGCTCCTTCGTCAGCCAGCTCGAGCGGCGCCCGGCCTCGGCGGTGATCGTGCGCGCCGTGCTCGGCCTAGGGACCAGCCTCGGCATCCGGGTGGTGGCCGAGGGCGTCGAGACCGAGGCGCAGATGCGCGTCCTGCTCGGCGAGGGTTGCGCGGAGATGCAGGGCTACCTGTTCGGCAAGCCGCAGCCCGTCGCGCAGCTTGCCACTGTGATGGCCGGGGAGGGGGTTTTCACCGAGGCGGCGGGCCGGCTGGCGGCGAACGGCTGACGGGGCCGGGCGGGCCTTGCCGGGCCGGACACCGGTGATAGAGCAGCCACCGCGGGCTCGTGCCCCGCCGAGGGTCAATCATGCTCGTGGCGGGATCGAAGGCCGTCGAACGCAGCGTCGTTACCGGAGACATTCCGGCGAACCCCGCGGAACGCCTGCCCGTGCTCGACGCGATGCGCGGCCTTGCGCTGCTGGGTGTTCTGGCGATCAATCTCGAGGGCGAGTTCCGGGTCTCGATCTTCCGGCAGTTCCTGCCCGGCCCGCCGGAGGCCGGCCTCGACCGCTGGATCGACGCCCTCCTCGTGATCTTCGTCGACATGAAGGCGTTCGCGCTGTTCTCGCTTCTCTTCGGCGTCGGGTTGGCGATGCAGGGCGAGCGGCTGGCCGGCGCTCCGCGCCTGCTCGTGCGCCGCCTCCTCGTGCTGCTCGGGTTCGGGCTCGTCCACCTGTTCCTAATCTGGAACGGCGACATCCTCACCGAATACGCCATCGCGGGGCTGATCGTCCTGCCCTTCCTGTTCGGGCCTCGATGGCTGATGGCAGTCCTTTGCGCGGCCTGCCTCGTCATCTACGCCCTGCAACCGCTCCTGCCGCCCCTGGTGCCCTTCCCCGAGCGGGCCTGGCTGGCCCGGCAGGTGGCGGTGGCCGACCGTGTCTACGCGGCCGGCACCTTCGCCGAGATCCTGGACTTCCGGATCCGGGAGGTCGCCGGGTTCCTGCCGCTGCACGTCTTCGTCCTGCCGCGCACGCTGGGCCTGTTCCTCCTCGGCGCCCTCGCCTGGAGAAGCGGACTCGTCCGCAGCGCGGCGCGGTTCACCGCGGGGCTCGGGTGGTGTGCCGCCATCGCGGTCGGCCTCGGTCTGGTCCTGACCCTGGCGACCTCGGCGCGCAGCTATTCCGGCTGGCCATCCCTCAGGGGGTTCGAGATCGTTGCCGCGCCGACCGGAACGATCCTCCTGGCGCTGGGCTACGCCGCCGCGATCCTCGCCGCCGGGTCGACGGAAACGGGCCGGCGCCGGCTCGCCTGGGCGGAGCCGGTCGGCCGCATGGCCTTCACCAACTACATCGTGCAGTCGTTGGTGCTCGGATTCGTCTTCTACGGCTACGGGCTCGCGCTGTTCAGCAAGCTCGGCCTCACGGCGGGATTCGGCATCGTGCTCGCCCTCTACGCCGCCCAGGTCGTCGCGAGCCGCCTCTGGCTGGCGCAGTTCCGCTACGGCCCGCTGGAGTGGCTGTGGCGCGTGATCATGTACGGGCGATGGCTGCCGATCCGGCAGGCGTGAGGCCGGCCCTCGCTCAATTCCCTCTGCCTCTATCCCGGCCAAGTGCAGCGTCAGCGGAAGGAAGATCCGGGATCCAGCAAAAGAAGTCGCGAAGCGTCTGCATGTGTGCAACGTTGCAACGGACAGAGCCGCTTCGCGGCACTTCTCTCCTGGATCCCGGATCTCCTTCCACTTCGTTCCAGTCGTCCGGGAAAGGGTGGGGGTGGAAAGGGATATCGCTTCCCTCCGGCACTTACCGCGCCGCCCCCACCTCCAGCGTCCCGAACGCCGTGCGCCCGTAGCGCTCGGGCCGGTACATGTCCTCGATCGTCGCCGCCGGGTGGACGTAGCGGCCGGGCGTCACCGCCCGCACCGTGTAGGCGACGCTGAAGAAGGCGGACTGGCTCGGGTCGCGGTCGTAGGCCGCCACGAAGCGGTCGTCGCGGAACTCGGTGTGGGTGGGCTTCACGTCGGACTTCGCCCAGGCGAGGCCGGCGGTCGCGTCCGCGTCGAGGAGCTTCGGGTTGTCGATCTCGAGGCCCGCCGGCAGGCGGTCGACGAGGAGCAGGCGGCCGGCGCTGGCCTTGGCCTCGGTCACCTTCAGCACCACGACCAGCCGGTCGTTCTGGCGCAACGCCGCGAGGTCGGCCGGGCTGCCGTCCAGGCGGTGGTAGCTGCGCTCGATCGTGTAGCCCTTCGCCTCCGCCGGCTCCGGCACCGCCGGGTTGCCCGAGACGCCCAGCGCGAGCTGCACCGGGGCGGTGCCACGATTCGTCACCGTCACCGGCTTGGCCTCCAGGGCGGCGCCGGGGAACGTGCGGTAGAGCGCGCCCGTCACCGGCGCGCCGTCGAGGGCGAGCGAGGGCGCGTCCTTCCCCGCATCTTTCGCGAGCTCGGCCGCCGCCAGCACCATCCAGGCCTGTTCCTGGGTGCTGGTCGGGCGGCCGGACTCGCGCTCCTCGCCCACCACGGTGCCGAGCGAACCGAGCGCGTCCCGCGCCACGCCGGTCTCGGCGGCGAGGGCAATCAGCCCGGCGCCGTCGCGCAGGCGCGAGCCGTAATCGGCCCGGTAGGCGCCGCCGTCGCGCTCGGCCCGAAGCGCCGCCACGGCGGCCTCGAAGGCGGTGCGGGCCCGGGCCCGGTCGCCGAGCAGAGCGAGCGCCGCCGCGATCTGGCCGCGGGCGAGCGGCGTCGCGAAGGAGGCGAGCTTGGTGTCGGCGAGATAGCGCAGGTCGCCCATCACCGGCCGGCCGTTGCGGGCGAGCACGTAGGCCGCGTAGGCGAGGTCGAGGCCGCCCTCCGTCACCTCGCTGGCGTTGGCCACGCTGTTGCGCAGCCGGTCGAGGGCGAGGGTGAGGGCGGTCGGCGGCACGGCGAAGCCGCGCTCCCGCGCCCGGGTCAGGAAGTCGGTGGCGTAGGCGGTGAGCCACAGATCCTCGGCCTGGCCCGCCGACCACAGCCCGAAGGCGCCGCTCGCATCCTGGCGCGACAGCACCCGGTCGATGGCCCCCTTCACCCGCTCGTCGGCGCTGCCGTCGAGGCCGAGCTGGGTCAAGGCCGCCAGCCGGTTGACTGAGAGCAGCGGCAGGGCCCGGCTCACCACCTGCTCGGTGCAGCCGTAGGGATAGCGGTCGAGGGCCTGGAGCAGGGCCGGCACGTCGATCCCGCCGAAGGGCGAGGCCGCGAGCGTGACGGAGCCGGTGCCCGGGATCACCTCGGCGAGGAGGTCGCCCGACACGGTCAGGCTCGCGCCGGGCGCGAGGGTGCGGACCTCGCGGCGCAGCAGCGCCCCGGTGCCGGGCTGGATGCTTAAGCCGAAGCTCTGGCCGGCGGGCTCGGGCAGACCCGGGCCGGTCAGGCGCAGGTCGATGCGGGCGAGGCCCGGGCCCGCGGCGGTGAGCGGGATCTCGACCGACCCGCGCCCGCCCGGCTCCAGGCGGAGCGAGCGGCTCAGCGCACCGGCCGGCACCACCACCGGCCCGGCGAGGTCGACATCGACCGCGTAGTCGCCGGCCTGCCCTTCGACGTTGTCGAGGGCGACATGCAGGCGCGAGCGGTCGCCGACATCGAGGAAGCGCGGCAGGGTGCCGCTCGCCACGACCGGATCGCGGATCACCACGTCGGCCGAGGCCGCCCCGACCCGCGCCGCGCTCCAGGCCGTCACCATCACCCGGGCGGTGCCGTTGAAGGCGGGCAGGGAGAAGTTCACCTCGGCCCGGCCGTCCGGCCCGACCGTGACGACGCCCGAGTAGCGCGCCAGCGGCGCTTGCGCCGGCGGCGCGCCCTCCAGCTCCGCGCCCCCGGCGTCGCCGCCGGAGCGGATGGCGCCCAGCGTGCCCTGCATGCCGTCGATCAGGTAGCCGTAGAGGTCGCGGATCTCGGCCGAGAGCGCCTTCTGGCCGAAGAAGAACCCGAACGGATCCGGATTGGCGTAGCGGGTGAGATTGAGGATGCCGACATCGACCGCCGCCACGGTCACCCGCGCCTCCTCGCCGGGTTTCAGCCCCGCGAGGCGGATCGGCAGGCGCAACTCGCCCCGCGGCCGGACCTTGGCGGGGGCCTCCACCGTGACGCCGAGGCTGCGGGCGTCGCGGTCGATCCCGAACCAAGCGAGCCCCATCGCCCGCCCGGGCAGGCGCTTGGCCGCCTGGTCGAGGGGTCGGTAGGCGGTGGCGACGAGGTAGGCGCCGGCGCCCCAATCCGGCTTCACCGGGATCTCGACGGTGGCGCCGCCCGCCGGCAGGTCGAGGGTGCGGATCTCGTGGACCTTGTCGCTCACCACCGCGACGGTGGCGGTGCCGGCAAAGCGCGGGCGTAAGGTGGCCTTCAGCGTCTCGCCCGAGGCGTAGGCGTCGCGGTCGAGGGTGAGGTCGAGGAGGTCGGGCGCGTCGGCGGTCTCGGACCCGCTCCAGCCGACGCTGAACGACAGGCTCGCCGCCTCGAGGCCGGGGCCGCGCACCTCCAGGCGGTACTGGCCGAGCCCGACCGGCATCGCCAGCGTCGCCGGGGCGGCCGCCGCCAGGGCGACGCGGCCGTTGGCGACCTTGGCGGTGGTCTTGACCGGCTCGTAGGACCAGCGCCCGTCGGCGCGGTACCATTGGTAGCGCCGGTCGACCCGCAGCAGGGTCCAGGTCGCCTCGGCCGGCAGCCGGGTGCCGTCGGGCCGCGCGGCCGCCACCTCGAACGTCGCGGTCGCGCCCTCGCGCAACTCGCCGAAGGTCTTTTTGATGCCGATCACCGGTCCGGCGGGCAGGATCGGCAGGGTCAGGCTGCGCTGCACCGCCCGGCCGCCGGGCTCGCCGACCTGGAGCGAGACCTTGGCCTCGAAGGGCCGCGGCCCGCTCGACGCCGGCACCGGCGCCCGCACGGTGGCGCGCCCCTGCGCGTCGGTGGTGACGGGTGTCTCCAGCTCCGCCGTCGCCGGCTCGACGCGCTCGTCGTCGAGGCCGGTGGAAAAGTCCTCGAAGCCCTTGATGCCGCTGCGGACGGCCGGCTGCACCGCCACCGTGCCGCCGACGCTCAAGCCCGCGCCGGGCGCGCCGTAGAGGTAGCGCGCCGCGACCGCGACGGTCGCGGGCTCGCCCGGATTCAAGGAGACTTGCGCCGGCGTCAGGGTCACGTCGAGGCGCTCGGGGACGTAATCCTCGACGAGGAACGTCGCCTCGCCGACCGGCGGCGCCTTCGGGTCGGTATAGGCGGCGACCCGCCAGGTGCCCGCCTGCGCGCCCGGCAGCAGCGGCAGCGAGAAGGCGCGGCCGCCCAAGCCCGCATCCGCCACCTGCGCCCGGCGATACTCGACCCCGTCCGGGCGCTTCGCCACCAGGGTCAGCGGCAGGCTCGGGATCGCCGCGCCCTTGGCGTCGCGCAGGAGCGCGGTCAGCTGCACCGTCTCGCCCGAGCGATAGACCCCCCGCTCCGGAAACAGGTAGGCCTCCGCCGCGCCGGGGGCCGGCCGGCCCTTCACGCCGCGGTCGGCGAGGTCGAAGGCGCTCAAATTCAGGTCGAGGAAGCCGTAATCGTCGCCGAGCCGCGCCACGACGAGGCTCGGCGCCGCCCCGCCCTCGCCGCGGGCGAGCCCCGGATCGAAGGCGGCGAGACCCTGGCCGTCGGTGCCGCGGGTCGCCAGCACCTCGTTGTTGCGGGCGACGAGGCGGATCTCCACCCCCTTCAGCACGGCGGCCGAAGCGAGGGAGCGGGCGAGAACGTGGATCCCGTCCCGGCCCTTGAAGGCGGTGAGCCCGAGATCCGAGACCACGAACCACTGCGTCGCCTCGCTCTCGTAGCCGCCCTCCTCGTCGGCGAGCGAGGTGCTGCCGCTCGGCCGCGCCGTCATCACGTAGAGCCCGGGCTCGACCTTGCCGACCGCCTGGAGCACCGGGAAGGCGGTCACCGCCTCGCGGTTGATCTCGACGGGTGCGGTGTCGAGCGTGCCCTTCCAGACCGGCACGCCGCGCTCGCGGGCGATGGTGCGGATGCCGGAACCGGAGAGCTGCGACAGGAACTCGTCGCCGCGCAGGGCCGGCAGCAGCCCGCGGTCGCCGATGCGCACCACCTCGATCTCGACCTTGCCGGCATTGACCGAGACCAGCGGGACGCCGGCCTGGCCGGTGCGGGGCAGCACGTAGTTGCGGCCGGTGAAGCGCACCTGCGGGCTGCGGTCGCGGACGTAGATCTCGTAATCGGCCGCCTTGCGTAAGGATTCGCCCACGCTCGACGGCAGGCCCTGGCGCAGGACCACGCCGTAGCGCTCGCCGTGGCGCAGGCCGTCGACGCAGACCTGCTGCCCCTGCGCGGTCACGGCGGTGTCGGCGGCGCCGGACAGAGCCACGAAGGGCGCCACATCCGCCTTCGGGTCGATCGCCTCCGAGAAGGTGAAGCAGGCCCGCGGGGCGGCCGCGTCGGAATCGACCTTGTAGTCGAGCACCCGGAAGCCGTGCGCGTCGCGAAGAGCCTCGTAGGTCTTGGCGGTCTCGGGATCGCCGGCCAGCGCCAGGCTCGCCGCGTAGGCCTCGAGCGCCGGGCGCCAGGTCTCCTGCTTGGCGAGCACCGCGCCGAGGAGCGCGAGCGCCCGCGCCTCGTCGGTGGGTGCGCCGGCTCGCTGGTAGGCGAGGTAGGCGCCGGCCCGGGCCTCCGCCTTCAGCGTCCGTTTGGCGTCGTAATCGTCGGTCTCGGCGTCGCCCGCGGCCTCCGCCAGGGCGTACCAGTTGCGCCAGTCGGCCGGTTCGGCCGCGGCGGCGCGGCGGAAGGCGGCGAGCGCCCCGTCGGTCTCGTCCTTGGCCTTCAGGGCCTCGGCCTCGCGGCGCCACTGCGCGGCCGATCGGCCGCCCGCGCCGCCCTCCTCCTTCACCCGTGCCTCGAGCCGCACCGCCTCGCTGGCGAGGGACGGGCGCACGAAGCTCTTTGGTTTCGATGCCGGCTGCACCAGGGCGGCGCGGCGGGGCGCCGGGTTCGGGGGCTGCTGGCCTTGCGCGCTCGCGGGCCCCGCCAGAAGGCCGGCCAGACCGACGGCGACGCGACCGACCCGGGTGATGAGCGACATGTCCGGCCTCGCAAGCGATTCCCCGCGCGGGCAGGGCTGTCCGAGGAAAATCCCTTTTAGAATCAAACGCGGGCTCCCCTCTCCCAAACGGGAGAGGGGAGCCGCGCCATTTCTTTTCCCCGGACAGCCCTGCCGCCCGGGCAGAGCCTAAGCAGCACCCGATCGCGGTGCAATCCGCCGTCACTCCGAGGCGATCGATTTCGCACCCGTCTTGCGCCGCTCCCCACTCCACTTCGGAACGGTGCGAGTCGACCGGATACGCGGGCGGGAACGAGGCGGAACACGCCTGGAAGTCCGGCCCCGCCTCTGCCAAGGTCTGGCGCCTCGTCTTCGGAGAGCCCGATGCCGCGCCCCGCCCGCCTGCTCGCCGCCGGCCTCATGCCGCTCCTCGCCTGCGTCGGCCTCGCCCCGGCGGCCGTCGCCCAGATGCCCGCTCCGCCGGCACCCGCCGCGAAGGCCCCATCCCCGCGCTCCGCGCCCACGCCCGATCCCGCCTTCGAGGCCGCCCGCGCCGCCTTCGAGGCCCGGCCCGAGGCGGAGCGCCGGGCGGTGCAGGACGCCCTGGTCTGGGCCGGCAGCTACAACAGCGTCGTCACCGGCGCCTTCGGCCGGCGCACCTACGAGGCGGTCGGCGCCTGGCAGGCGAAGGCGGGCGCCCCCGCCACCGGAATCCTGGACGAGCCCGCCCGCGCCGCGCTGCTCGCCGCCGGCGAGGCCGCGCGCCGGGCGGTCCGGTTCACCGTGGCGGCCGATCCCGCCACCGGCCTCGTCCTCGGCGTGCCGGAAAAGCTCCTGTCGAAGCGCAGCCGGGTGGCCGGCGGCACCCGCTGGCAGAGCCCGGACGGGCGCGTCACCCTCGACACCCGGGCCTACGCCCCCGGCGAGACCGACCTCGACGCCCTGTTCGCGCAGGGCGCCGCGGCGACGCCGGAGCGCAAGGTGACCTACACCCTCAAGCGCCCCGACTTCACGGTCGTCACCGGCGAGACCGCGGGCGGCAAGTTCTACATCCGCCACGCCGCCGGCCCGGCGGGCCTGCGCGGCTTCACCCTCTCCTACGACAAGGCCTCGGCCCGGGAGATGGACCGGCTGGTGATCGCCATCGCCAACAGCTTCGTACCCTTCCCGGGCGAGATTCCAGCGGCGGCCCCGCGCCCGGTCGCGACGGTGGCGGAGCCGGCCGCCCCGCCGACCGGGCCCGCGCCGGCGACCGCCACCGGCCTCGTCGTCGCGCCCCGCCGGATCGTCGCGGTGCTGCCCGGCTCCTGCCCGGGGCCCCTCGTCGCCGGCGAGCCGGCCCGGGTGCTGCGGCGCGACGAATCCAGCGGCCTCGCGCTCCTCGACGGCGCCACGTCGCCCGCCGCGGGCACGGCCTCCCCCGCCCTCGCATCGTTCCCGGCCGCGCCGGGCGAGGCCGCGCTCGTGCTCGCGACCGGTCCCGACGGCCCGACCGTGACCACCGGCGAGGTCGCGGCGGCCGGCCTCCTCGCTCCGCTCCAGCCCGGCGCCGCCGGCGCCCCGGTCCTCGACCGCGCCGGCCGCCTCCTCGGCCTCGTCGCCCGCCTGCCGGCGCAGCCCCGCCTGATCGCCGGCGTGCTGCCCCCGCTCACCCATCCCCTCGTCGGCCCGGCGGCGCTCAAGGCCCTCCTCGGCCCCGACGCCCGGACAGCCCCCGCCGGCGGCGCCCCGCCGCTCACCGCCGGCGCGATCGCCGGGCGCTTCGCCGCGGCAGTGGTGGGGGTGCGGTGCGGCGGGTGAGGGCGGTGCGCGGACGGTCCTCGCCTCCGTACGGGTGACGTGCCTCCCTCTTCGGAGACCCCGCCGCCCCCGGAGACCGACCCATCGGAGAAGGCGGCCCGGCCTCGCCTTTACGCTACGCTCGCCTGACGAGGCGACGAGGCGGGAGCGGACGATGCGGCACGCGATCCCGGGGCTTCTGGTTCCGGTGTTTCTGACACTCCTGGCGGCCACGGACGCGAAGGCCGCCCCGGCCGACGCGATGGAGGCTCAGCGCTGCATCTGGCGCTGCGGCGACGCCACCGGCCTGCGCCAGCCGGCCTACGACCGGTGCATCGCGCGGCAATGCGACACCGGGCAGACGAAGCGCAGGCGGCGGCGGTGAGAGGCGGCCGATCCGGCCTGCTTCTACTTCTCCGGCCACCCGATCGTGATCGACGACAGGGACGGCTTCACGGCCCGCAAGGCGGGATCGGACGAAGCGAGCTCCTTGTCGCCGGAGACCTTGTCGAGTGCCTTGCCCTTCACCTTGGGATCCGGATTGAAGCGGGCGGACAGGCTGCATCCGCCGGCCATATGATCGAGCCTGCCGCCCTTCCAGCCCATTCCGTAGCCGCCGTAATCCCACCCGAAGCCGTTGAGCTGGAACGGCTTCTGGTTGGCGGCCTCGACCTCGTCGAGGCCCGCTCCCAGTCCGATCGTCGAGCGCGCCGCGCCGGGCGTGCGCACCAGCCACGCCGAGCGGTCCTTGACCGTGATGCCGGCGAGTCCCCGTCGCTTGCCCGTCTCCCACCAGCTGATCTCGAGACGACGGGCCGGGTCCTTCGGATAGACGATCGTGCCCGGCACGGTTTCGCCCTCGGCGCCGTCGAGCTTGCCGCGGACGACGTTCTCCTTGCCGAAGCGCTTGATGAGCTCGGCCTCGTCCGTCCTCTTCGAAAAGTCGGCGCAGTCGAGGGTCGGGCGCTCGGCCGGGGCAGACTGTGCCAAGGCGGTCCCCGTACTCGCGATCAGCAAACAGGTCGCGAAGGACACGACGTTCATGGCAGGCCGCCCTTTGCCCGAGGTTCTGCGCCAGCGCCTCTCCGGAAGCACCCTGCGCACAGAGGAGGGCTGTAGATTGGTCGACTCCGCTGCCCGGCGTCCAGTCGATCTCGGGCTCCCGCGACAGGATCCGCTCGACATAATCGGTAGCCGTCTGCGCGCCGCTGGCATGCCCTCTGAGGGGCAGGCGTCGCGGCGTGCTCCATCGCCGATGCCGGGCCTTGCGGTTCTCAGTCGTATTCGAGGCCGACCGAGCGCTCGAACGCAGTCCCGTTGGTCCGCTGCCCTTTGGGATCAGCAACAGAGATATCGCGGAAGCCTCGCGCCATCAGCTCCCGAACCTTGTCGAGCGCCTGCAAGTCCGTACCGCAGGCGAACGTCAGCACGCGGCCAGTCGGGTCGATTCCTGTTACCTTGTACACGCTCGGTTCCCTGTTCGGCGTCGAGCGTGCGGCATCAGCGATGCGCCCGCTCGTCTGTCGCTCGGCCCCCTGGCAGGACCAAACCTCAGCCGCCCGGCGTCCAATCGATCGTGGGCTTCTGCGACAGGATCCGCTCGAAATAGTCGGCCACTGCCTGCGCGCCGCTGGCATGCATCATCGCGACCGGATGGGCGAGGTAGGCCCGGGCCAAGTCGACGGGGATCTCGCCGGCCTGGAGCGCGCCCAGCACCGCATCGATGAAGGCGTCGTTGGCTTCGTTGAAGTCGGACGAGAGCTTCTTGCGGTCGTTGAGCGCCTTGATCGGCATGGCTGGGCAGATCCGTGCTTCTTGAGGGGAGGGGCACGTAGCGGAGCGCTATGGCCCTGTCATGCCGATGGCTGCGGCGGAAAGATGCTCGACGATTCGCTCCTGGCCATCCGGCAGGCTGCAGCAGATCGGAGCGTGAGGCGGCTCGCGTCTGGTGACACCGTAGTGACACCGGCTCGCCTCAACGGCGACGCTGAGCCATCTGAATTTCTGAGGGAAATGGCGCACCCGACACGATTCGAACGTGTGACCTTTGCCTTCGGAGGGCAACGCTCTATCCAGCTGAGCTACGGGTGCTGACCGCGAAGCCTCTGTAGCCCGGCTCAGGGCGGAGCGCAACAGGGAAAGGGATCGCGCGTCCGCTCGAGGGGATCCGGGCGAAGGCTCCGACGGCAAAGGTCACACGGTCGAGGCGTGTCGGGAGCGCGGGGGGAGGCGACGCTGAGAGGGGCCGGCGTTGTGCCCCGGGGACGGACGGATTGCGGCGCTGCTGACGCCGCGTGCCGCTGGTGCTTGTAGGTGTTGAGCGTCGCCTCGTAGCGGCTGCCGAGCCCTTCGGTGATCTCGCGGTAATCCTGCTTCGTCGAGATGGTGTTGGCCCAGCCGCGCTTGGCTTCGATCATCCCGTCCGAACTCGTGTAGTTCTTCGAGGCGAGGGTCGCTGCGAACAGCCCGTTGGCGGCGGCGCGGCCGGGATCGAAGCTCTTGTTCATCGAGCCGAACGAGTCGCGCAGGCCCACCGGCTGCGAGGCGGCGAGCCCCAGCGCCCAGACCATCTGCTGCTTGGAGAGATTCATCAGCCGGCCCGCGGCGGCCCCCAACACGCCCGTCGTGCCGGTGACGTGCCAGCCGACGTCGTCGTGGTTGGGATAGACCGCGTTGCCGATCCGGCACTCGGTCTCGACGCCGAGGCTGGGCCGCATGCATGGGCGCCGACACGATCCACGGCGAGCTCGCCTTCTGGAACGGCGACGAGACCACCTTCAAGGCCCGTCGCTGGCCGAGGTCATGATGCGGCCCTCGGGGTCGACCGGGACATTGCAGGCTGTGGCAGTGGCCTCGAGCCGCACTCGCACCGACGGGCTCGCCGGCGCCACCATGTAGCCCGCGATGCGGTCGCCGATCATGTTCGAGGCGGCGCGCGGCTGGATCTGCCAATGCAGCCCGATGAGGGCGCAAAGCACGGCGTCGAGGTGGTCCTGGTCGGCCTTGGCAGATCGGCCGCCGAAGGATCCCGTTGATGCGCGCGACCTCGGCGACGTGGCTGCGCTTCGTGGGCGAGATCCCGTCACGGTAGCGCTCGACGATCTGAGCGAGGATGTCCTTTCAGCTGGACGCGTATCGGGCAGGGCGCCGGAGCGGTCCAGCTCGGCTTCGAGCGTGCGCGCCCCGCGCTCTGCCTCACCCTTGCCGTCGAAGCTCTTCGAGCGCGGCTGCATGCCCCAACGCCTGACTGATGCCGGCCAGCGGCCTCGGAGCTTCCCGATCGTCGCCATGGTGTCCGCCGTCCTCCTGTAAGCACTGGACTGAAGGACGCCGCTGGTGAGCCTGCCAGGAGATCTCCGGGGTGGTGACGTCGTTGATCTCTGAGTCTCTTTTCGCGCGTAGAGCTCGCCCTGGAGCACTCCCGCGACGCATTGGCGCTGCTCTTCAGATCGCGGCATCGACAAGGACGAGGCGAGAAAGGCGGCGAAAACGAACGAGGTCGGGGCGGTCAGCGCGCTATCTAAGCGCTATTCATGACGTCTTCCTCCGACGCTAGCACTTGGCGCGCCTCGAGCCATGGGACAAGCATGCCAAAATCGATTTGCATGAGCGTTTTCGAGGGTCAGGGCGGGACATCGATGGGACATTCATAGGACATCGAGGGGACATCGAACGCAGGCGAAGGTAGTTCGCATTGCCGCCAGCCGGACACGGAGAGGACGTCAGCCTCGTGCTTGTCCTGTCGATGTCCCAAGCTGAGCTAGAGCGCTGTGCGATCGGCCTGCAACGGCCAAGTTGGTTAGGGCGTTGGCTGGGTGAAGGAGCCAGCGATGACCTCACCCTTGTCCGTCGATCTGCGTGAGCGTGTGGTGTCCGCTGTCATAGCGGGTGCGTCCTGCCGCCAGGCTGGCGAGCGGTTCGGTGTCAGCGCCGCCAGCGTCAGTCGCTGGCACGCCCGCCATCTCCGGGACGGCCACGTCCGACCCAAGCCGATGGGCGGCGACCAGCGCTCGCACGTCATCGAGGCTCACGCCTCGCGGATCCTGAAGCTGTGCGAGAAGCGCGGCAACATCGTGCTGTCGGAACTGCGCGACGCCTTGGCCGAGCAGGGCGTCACCTCCAGCACCAGCAGCCTGTCGCGCTTCCTGGCCCGCCATTGCATCACCCGTAAAAAGGGGCGCTCCACGCCGCCGAGCAGGACCGTCCGGACGTAGCGCAGGCCCGCCAGGCGTGGTTCGAGGGCCAACTCGATCTCGATCCGGACCGTCTGGTGTTCATCGACGAGACGGCGGCCTCAACCCGGATGGCGCGCCGCTATGGTTGGGCCCCGCGCGGCCAGCGCTGTCGCCTGCCGATGCCGTGCGGGCACTACAAGACCACCACTATCACGGCGGCTCTGCGCACGAGCGGCCTGACGGCGACGGCGATCTTCGAGGGGGCCACCAACGGCCGGCGCTTCCTGGACTACGTCACCGACACTCTGGTCCCGGCGCTCCGGCCAGGCGACACGGTGATCCTCGACAACCTCCAGGCCCACAAGGTGGCGGGCGTGCGCGAGGCCATCGCGGCGGCCGGCGCGCGGGTGGTGTACCTGCCGCCCTACAGCCCGGAGTTCAATCCGATCGAGCAGGCCTTCGCCAAGCTCAAGACGTTGCTGCGCACCGCGGCCGCGCGCACGGTAAAAGCGCTGCAGGACGCGATCGAGCAAGCCTTCGCCGCCTTCACCCCGCAGGAGTGCCGCAACTACATCAATGCAGCCGGATACCAGAATGACCACTACGTTTCAGACTGATCGGGCGACGCTCTAGCGGGTGCCGTTGGATCGATGACCTCGCGCAGTCGATCTCGTCTCGTGACGCAGCCTGCCGATCATGGATGTGTATGCAGCCGGCGACGCGCACGCACTGACCATGCACTCGCTTTTGCGAGTGAAACTCGGACCTCATGGTGAGGGCGCCGCAAGAGCCTCGATCGAACGACCGGAGACGACGGAGAGCGGGCATTCCTGCAGGATGTCGGGTGCGCTGCGCGGACGGGCCGCTGCGTCGGCCGCCTTGATGAGGAGCCAGGGGATCTGCCGTCCGCGAGACGGCATGCGCGTAAGGCGCCACCCGCCGGTCAGCTTCGCGCCGTGGAGGCGGAAGTGGAGCGACCCAGCAGCGAGACCAGCAAACGGATCGCCGACCGGCTCCCAGGTGCCGCGGTCCCACAGGAGCACGGCGCCAGCCCCGTAGGACCCCGACGGGATCACGCCCTCGAAGGTGCCGTAGCTCAAGGCGTGGTCCTCGACCTCGATGGCGAGCCGCTTCTCGCCAGCGACCAGGCTCGGTCCCCGTGTCACTGCCCAGCTCTTCAGCACGTCGCCGACCTCAAGCCGGAAGTCGTAGTGAAGCCGACGGGCGGCGTGCTTCTGGACGAAGAAGGATGGCATGTGGGGCGGCGATCGATCCGGTCCGGCGGCGCCATCCCGGCGGGGCGGCCCATGCAGGCGCAAACGGTCGAAAGGTCCGGCGGTTGCCGGCCCACGGCACCGTGACCTGAACTCGCCGAAAATACCGGAACTGAGTATCGGCGAGTGCGTTTATGGCTGCGCTTGCGGGTCGAACCGGGGAGGCCATGGCGGTATCGGCATGTCGGTGCGTCTCGTGCAGCCAAACGTCCTATGGCCGCTGCGCCTGATCGTGGCCCTCAGCATCGTCGGGCCGGCGCTCGCGTTCGCCTATGCGGCGTGGTCGACAAGCCGCGCGATCGAGGAGAGGTCGCTCGAGCGGATCGAGCGCGCGCTCGATATCCTTCAGGAGCACAGCCTCAAGGCGCTCCAGACGGTGGAGCGCACGCTCGCCGAGGCAAACGAAGTGCTGCGCGGGCTCGACGACTCCGCCATACGCGCGGATGAGGCACGATTGTCCCGGCGGTTGAGCCGGACGCAGGAGACATTGCCCCAGATCCAGGCGATTTGGGCATTCGATGCAGCGGGGCATCCACTTGTCTCCAGCATGGTCATGCCGGTGCCGGTCGGCCTCGACAACTCGGACCGTGATTACTTTCGCGCGCAGGTGCCGCATGATGCTGGCGCCTATATCAGCGACGTCGTTCAGGCGAAGGTCGGCAATTTCCGCTTCTTCGTCGTGAGCGCCCGGCGGCCGGAGCGGTCGGATGGAGGCTTCAACGGGGTCGTAGCGATCAGCGTGCAGCCCGAGCGCCTGCGCGAGTTCTATGCCCGCCTCGCGCGTGGGGTCGCCGATTCGTTCGGGCTGATCCGCAGCGACGGGAGCTTCCTGGCCCGCTTCCCCACAGTCCTGGAGCGGCCCGAGCGGCTCGACGCGCGCAGCGAGTTCCGGCAGGCCATCGCGCGGGAGCCGGAGACCGGCGTTTTCACGACGGTGTCGCAGGTCGACGGCATCGAGCGTCGCGTCGGCTACCGGCACATCCCGGGCTATCCGGTCTACGTCCAGGCGGGGATCGAGACCGCCGCGATGGGTCGGGAGCTGCGCGACACGCTGCTCGGCTACCTCTCGTTCGGGTTGCCGGCGACGCTCGCGCTCTGCGCCCTGTCGCTCCACGCCCTGCGCCGGACCCAGCGCTTCCACGCCGAGGTGACTCGGCGTGAAGCCGTCGAGGCCGCCCTCAAGCAGGCGCAGCGCCTCGAGGCGGTGGGCCAGCTCACCGGCGGCGTCGCCCACGACTTCAACAATCTGCTGATGATCGTGACCGGCAATGTCGAGCGTTTGAAGCGCTATCCGGCCACGGACGACCGTCAGCGCCGCGCCCTCGACGCGATCGAGGTAGCGGCGAAGCGCGGCGCGAGCCTGACGCGGCAATTGCTGTCCTTCTCCCGCCGGCAGACTCACGCGCCCGTGCCGATCGACCTCGCCCAGCACCTGCCGCCGTTCCAGGACGTGCTGCGGTCGAGCCTGAGGGGCGACATCGCGATCGACCTGTCCCTCGCGCCCGACCTATGGCCGGTCAAGGTCGACCTCAACGAACTCGAGCTCGCAGTTCTTAACCTCGCGGTGAATGCCCGGGACGCGATGCCGGACGGAGGAAGGCTCACCATCGCGGCGCTGAACGTCGCGCTCGCGGACGGCAGCATGGTTGGGCTCACGGGCGAGTTCGTGGCCCTGAGCCTCACCGATACGGGAAGCGGCATCCCGCCCGACGTGCTGGCGCGGGTCTTCGAGCCGTTCTTCACGACCAAGCCGCAGGGCAAGGGAACCGGCCTCGGCCTGTCGCAGGTCTACGGCTTCGCGATCCAATCCGGCGGCACCGCGACGGTCGCGAGCCAGCCGGGCCGCGGGGCCACCGTGACGCTCTACCTGCCGCGGACCGCGGAGCCGGTCCAGGCGCTGCCGGGCGGGCGCCCGTCCGCAGAGCCGGTCGCGCCGCGCCAGGGTCTGGGCCGGATCCTGCTGGTTGACGACAATGCCGAGGTGGCGGAGATCGCCCGATCCTACCTGGAGGATTTCGGCTACGGCGTCCTGAAGGCCCAGTCCGTCGAGACCGCCCTGGAGATTCTGCGAGCGTCGAGCGAGATCGCGATCGTCCTCAGCGACATCGTGATGCCGGGACCTCAGAACGGCCTCGATCTCGCGCGTCACGTGCGGAGCGAGTATGCGGGGCGTATCGCGGTCCTGCTCGCGACCGGCTACAGCGACGTGGCGCAGGCGGCCGCATCCGAAGGGTTCGTCATCCTGAGGAAGCCCTACGACAGCCACGGGCTGCGCGAGGCTCTGGACCGCGTGCGAGCGCGCCCGATCCTGAAGGTCGTTGGCTGATCGCTGGCCAGGAGCGTCGACCCGGAACAGCTCGTGCTCTCTCATTCTGGGACAACACGCTCCCGCGCCCGCGGTCCGGCGCATCGCGCGCATTCCTCGCTCGGAGCTTCGAAGCTCATCGAACGCCAAGGATCGCAACCGCCAAGGCCCGGGCCAGGGGCTTCATGAGCACAGAAGGCATTCCTCACGAGGAGGGTCGGATTCGCGAGGACTTCGCAGTCCGCACTGCCGATTGCGCCCAAGCCGGGGAGCGGCTCGATCAGGCTCGTTCGATGACCCTGGCGGCTGCGCGCTCAAGCTCTGAGCGCCCGGATCGCTCTCCGTGACCCGATGCGGCCCATTTGTGCCGCGGGCACGCTTTCAAGAACTCAAGCAGAGCTTATAAAGCGCTAAGTCACCCGTGGGTCATGATGTCGATCGGGCACCGGCTCTACTCGTCCTCAATCTTCGGAGGGCAGCGCTCTATCCGGCTGAGCTACGGGTGCTGACCGCAAAGCCTCTGTGGCCCGCCTCCGCCCGGAGCGCAACAGGGAAAGGGGCGGAGGGTCCGCCAGCCTCACGCGGCGGCGCCGGGCCCGAAGCCGAGCCCGGCGACG
The DNA here is from genome assembly GCF_003173775.1 of Methylobacterium sp. 17Sr1-1. Classification (NCBI taxonomy): domain Bacteria; kingdom Pseudomonadati; phylum Pseudomonadota; class Alphaproteobacteria; order Hyphomicrobiales; family Methylobacteriaceae; genus Methylobacterium; species Methylobacterium sp. 17Sr1-1. Next base: position 490,518 of record NZ_CP029552.1, read on the forward strand.
AAGTGGTTCCAGGTCTCCCGCGTCACCTGCCCGCCCGTGGCGCGCCGGTGGCCTTGCGCGAACTGATCGTCGGGACCGAGCGGCGGGGCGCGCTCCTGCAGGAAGGCGATCAGGTCGGGCACCGCGGCGCTGCGGGCGGCGAAGTGGACGAAGCCCTCGCGAAACCCCGCATTGGCGCCGATCACCACCTGCCGGCGCAGGCGGTGGGTCCAGGACTGGGCGACGAGCGGGTGGATCTGGCAGGGCGAGTCGCAGCGGATCAGCGCCACCGGGCCGGCGAAGAGCGGCGGTACCGTGCGGGCGGCGTCGAGGGCATCCTTGACCTCGGCGCGGGCTTGCCGCAGCGCCTCGCCGTCGGGCGAGGTGTCGGAGACGACGGCCTCCGGCCCGTCCGCCCGCAGCAGCAGGCGCAGGGCGGGCGCGGCGTCGCCGCGGCGGGAGCGGCGCGGGGCGTTCACCAGGCTCACGGCCTCGCGCAGCGCCTTGAGGGTGCCGAATCGCCGCGCACCCGCCATCACGTCGGGGAACTGCGCCGCGCTCGCGCGCTCCCCGAGATCGCCCACCGCCCCGAGGGCGGCGAGCCAGACCAGCGCCTCGGCCTCCGCCTCGCCGAGCAGGGCAGCGGTGCAAGCGTGGGCGAGGAGGCTCGAGGTCGGCGTCGGCTCCGCGCCGTAGCCGCTGATGACGGTCGCGACCTCCGGGCCGGGCTCGCTGCGCGGCACGTGGTGATCGACGAGGAGCGTCGGCACCCCGGGCAGGATCGGCTCCGCCTGCACGCCGAGATCGGTGACGACGAGGCCCGCGACCGGCGGACCGGCGGCGAGCTCGGCCCGGACCGCGTCGGACCAGGCGCTCTCGCCGCGCCCGATCACCCGCACCCGCGCCGGGCTGCGGGGGGTCCGCGCGAGGGCGCGGGAGAGGAGCGCCCCGGCCGAGAGCCCGTCGGCATCGTCGTGGCACAAAACCACCGGCGTGCCGGCACCGAACCGGTCCAGGGTCTCGGTGAAACCGGTGACGGCGGTCACGGCCGCGCTTCGGCCCGGAGGCTGGCGACGAACCGGCGCGCGATCTCGCGCACGGCCTCGTCGTCCTGCGTCGCGCCGCCGCCCGGACCGCCGAGATGGCCGACGCTGTCGTCGAGGGCGTCGAGCAGGTCCGGGTGCCGCCCGGCGAGGAAGCGGAGGGTCGTGAACAGCAGGTGCTCGGCGACGATCTCGCGCCGGCGGGCCTGGACGGTCGGGTCGGAGGGGGCTTGCGTGTCGGTCATGCCGGGGCAACACGCGGAAGCGCCCGCGGTTCGGCTCAGGCGCCCTTGTCTCACCGGTGGCCCAGGCCTCGTCCGAGCAGGTGGGGGCCGCCTCGTCGCGGAAAATACGGTACAATCAAACAGCTAGAGCATCAGCGATTGCAACGCGATCGGGTGATGCTCTAGACAGCCTCCAGAGCCGCGGCTCGGCAACAATACCCTTAGGGCAGGAAACTCACCGTGGAAGAGATCGAAACCAGGACCATCCGCAAGGTCATGTGGCGGCTGATGCCGTTTCTGGTCATTTGCTACTTCGTCGCCTACCTCGACCGGGTCAATGTCGGCTTCGCCAAGCTGCAGATGAACGCGGCCCTCGGGCTGTCGGAAGCCGCCTACGGCTTCGGCGCCGGGTTGTTCTTCATCGCCTACTTCCTGCTCGAAGTGCCGTCCAACCTGGCCCTCGACAAGTTCGGCGCCCGGCTCTGGATCGCCCGCATCATGTTCAGCTGGGGCCTCATCTCGGCCCTGTTCGCCTTCATCTCGCCGATCTCGCGGGCGACCGGGATCTCGAACGAGTATGTGTTCTACATCCTGCGCTTCCTGCTCGGCATCGCCGAGGCCGGGTTCTTCCCGGGCATCATCTTCTACCTGACGCTGTGGTTCCCGTCGGTCTACCGCGCCCGCGTCGTGGCGATGTTCATGCTGGCGATCCCGTTCTCGTCGATCGTCGGCGCGCCGGTCTCGGGCGCCCTCCTGAACATCACCGGGGGCGGACTCGAGGGCTGGCAGTGGCTGTTCATCCTCGAGGCGCTGCCGTCGCTCGTGATGTCGGTCGTCGTCATCTTCTACCTCACCGACCGCCCGGCCCAGGCGGCCTGGCTGCAAGCCGACGAGAAGACCTGGCTCGAGACGCGCCTGGAGACCGAGCGCAAGCAGAAGGTCGCCGTCGAGCACATGAGCATCGGCAAGGCGCTCTCGGACCCGCGGGTGCTGGCTTGCTCGTTCGTGTATTTCTGCCTCAACGCGGCGAGCTACGGCGTGGCGTTCTTCCTGCCGACCATCGTCAAGGGTTTCGGGGTCAGCAACTTCCAGACCGGCCTGCTCTCCGCGCTGCCCTTCGTGTTCGGGGCGGTCGGCATGGTGCTGCTGGGCCGCAGCTCGGACCGCACGCTGAAGCGCCGGGAGCACGTCTGCTTCGCCATGATCGTCGCGGCGGTCGGCGTCGCCGGGGCGGGGCTGGTCTCGAGCCCGGTCCTGATCCTCGGGCTGCTCTGCCTCAGCCAGATCGGCGTCTCGGCGACCCCGCCGCTGCTGTGGCCGATCCCGAGCGCCTTCCTCACCGGCAGCTCGGCCGCCGCCGGCATCGCGGCGATCAACTCGATCGGCAACCTGTCCGGCTTCGCCGGGCCCTACGTCATGGGCTACCTCAAGGACCTGACCGGCACCTTCACTGCCGGCCTGCTCGTGCTCGGCGCCGTCACCCTCGCGGGCGGCCTCGTGGCGATGACCCTCAAGGTCAGCCGCGACCTGGAGGACGCGACGGCCCGCAAGGCGGCGCCGGCGGAGTGATCGGGTGCCGCGGGCGGGCGGATCTCACTGTCCGCCCGCCCGCGGGCTTCAGCCGGCAAGCGCCTTCAAGGCCGGGTACAGCGCGCGAGGCGCGCGGCATAGGCCTCGGCCAGCCCCCGGTCCGGCAGTACCGTCGCGCCGCGCTCCGGCGGCGTGCAGACCGCCTCCGGCGCCTCGCCGGTCAGCGCGAGGCGCAGCCAGGCCTTCGGCAGCAGGACCCGGGCGGTCCTCGACAAGATCTCCGGCGCGTGGCTGCGCACCCAGAGCAGCTTCGGGGCGGTGAAGCCCGGCACGGCGATGTTGCCGGCGACCCGGCGCAGGTCCGGCCACGCCGCCTCCAGGGCGGCGCACTCGGCGCTGGCCCGGGTGTCGTTCCACAGGATGCAGAGGCGCAGCACCCGGTCCCCGGCGTCGAGGAGCACCGCGCCGTGCTGCTGGCCCGACAGGCCGATGCCCCGCACCGCGGCGAGTTCCGCCGGGTGGCGCCCCTTCAGGGTGTCGAGAACCTGCTCCAGGGCGCTCCACCACTGCGCCGGGTCCTGCTCGCTCCGGCCCGGCTGCGGCCGGCTGACGGTCAGCGGCGCGGTGGCGCTCCCTACGACGGCTTGCGCCTCGTCGACCAGAACGGCCTTGAGGCCGGAGGTGCCGAGATCGAGACCGAGATACGTCGGGCGGATACGCTCAGGACAGCACCGACAGGAGGTCGTCGCGGGTCGGCAGGTCGGCGCCGCGGCGGGTGCAGGTGATGCCGGCCGCCGCCACCGCCTCGGACAGGATGTCCCGCAGGGCCTCGGCGTCGAGGCTCAGAAGCGCGTCGCGCGAGAGGCGCCCGTCCCGGTCGAGGCGGGCCAGCAACGCGGCGTGGAAGGTGTCGCCGGCGCCGACCGTGTCGATCACCGTGACCGGGCGGCCCGGGACGGCGACCGGCCCGGCGGCGTGGTAGGCCCGCGCCCCGTCCGGCCCGGCGGTGACGACGACGAGCGCCACCCCCGCGTCGAGCCAGTCCTGCGCGATGGAGGCTTCGTCGGCTTGCGTCCCGTAGGCCGCCCGCAGGTCCTCGTCGGAGAGCTTGACGATGTCGGCGTTCGCCACGAGTTCGCCGAACCGCGCGTGCCAGCGGTCGAGATCCGGGATCAGGCCGAGGCGCAGGTTGGGATCGAGGCTGATCACCCGCCGCCGCGCCTCGCGCTTCGCCAGCGCCGCGTAGGCGGTGCCGACCGGCTCCGCCACCAGCGAGAACGACCCCATGGCGATCGCCCGCACCGCATCCGGCAGGACCGCCGGCAGCTCGGCGGGGCCGAGATCGGCATGCGCGCAAGCCTCGGCGTGGAAGGTGTAGGCGGGGTGCCCGTCCGCGCCGGTCGAGACGATGGCGAGGGGTGTCGGCCGCCGGCTCTCCTTGGCGAAGGCGAGGTCGACGCCCTCCGCCGCCAGCCGGTCAGCCAGCATCCGCCCGAAGGCATCCGAGGACAGGCCGGCCAGGAAGGCGCTGTCCGCCCCGAGCCGGCGGATGCCGATCGCGAGATTGAACGGCGAGCCCCCCGCCACCGCCAGAGCCGGCAGGCCGCCGCGCTCCGGAGCCGGGCGTCCGGTTTCGACGAAGAGATCGATCAGGGCTTCGCCGCAGACCAGGATCATGGAGGGTTCTCCGGGCGGCAGGTGAGTTCGCGCAACCGGTTGTGCGCCCCCCTCTCCCCGCGGGCGGGGAGAGGAGAAACCAGCGTCTTAATGGATGACGTACGCCTCTTATAGGTCACGCCGCCAGCGGGTGCCGCGCCCGGTGCGGCAGGGCCCGGCCCTCGCCGTCGAACAGGTGCGTCGCCGAGGGATCGATCGTCAGGCGGATCGCCTCGCCGGTCCGCACGGCTGCGCTGCCCTCGATCTGGGCCACCACCGTGGCGCCGTCGGCGACCGCCACATGGGCGAGCGTCAGGCCACCGAGCCGCTCGACGTGGCTCACCTCGCCGGCGAGCGCCCCGTCGGCGCTTGGCTTCAGCGCCTCCGGGCGGATGCCGAGGGTCACCCGCGTGCCGGGCGCGGCGCGGCCGGCCTCCACCGGCACCACCACCTCGCCGCCGCCCGGCAGAGCGACCCGCACGCCGGCCGGATCGGCGGCACTCACCTGCACCGGCAGCAGGTTCATCCGCGGACTGCCGATGAAGCCGGCGACGAACAGGTTGGCCGGGTGGTGGTAGAGTTCGAGCGGCGAGCCGACCTGCTCGATCCGCCCGGCCTGGAGCACCACGATCTTGTCGGCCATCGTCATCGCCTCGACCTGGTCGTGGGTGACGTAGATCATCGTGGCGTTGAGGTCGCGGTGGAGCCGCGCCAATTCGATCCGCATCTGGCCGCGGAGTGCCGCGTCGAGGTTCGAGAGCGGCTCGTCGAACAGGAAGATTTTTGGATGGCGCACGATCGCCCGCCCGATCGCGACGCGCTGGCGCTGGCCGCCCGACAGGTCCTTCGGCTTGCGGTCGAGATAGGCGTCGAGCTGGAGGATGCGCGAGGCCTCCGCCACCTTGGCGGCGCGCTCCGCCTTCGAGGCGCCGGCGAGCTTGAGGGCGAAGGCCATGTTGTCGCGCACGCTCATGTGCGGATAGAGCGCGTAGGACTGGAACACCATGGCGAGGCCGCGGTCGGCCGGGCCGACGTCGTTGATGCGCTTGCCGTCGATGAAGAGGTCGCCGTCGGTGATCTCTTCCAGGCCGGCGATCATTCGCAGCAGCGTCGACTTCCCGCAGCCCGAGGGGCCGACGAAGACCGCGAATTCGCGGTCGGCGATGTCGAGGTCGACGCCCTTGATGATCTCGGCGTCGCCGTAGCTCTTGCGCAAGGAGCGGAGGCGAAGGGTAGCCATGGTGAGGGCTCCTACTTGACGGCGCCGAAGGTGAGGCCGCGCACCAGCTGGCGCTGCGACAGCCAGCCGAAGACCAGGATCGGCGCCACCGCCACCGTCGAGGCGGCGGACAGCTTGGCGAAGAACAGCCCTTGTGGGCTCGAGAACGAGGCGATGAAGGCGGTCAGGGGGGCCGCCGCCGACGAGGTCAGGTTGAGGCTCCAGAACGCCTCGTTCCAGCACAGGATCAGCGAGAGCAGCCCCGTCGAGGCGACGCCCGGCAGGGTCAGCGGCAGGAGCAGGTGCCAGACCTCGGCGCCGGTGCGCGCCCCGTCCATCCGCCCGGCCTCCAGGATGTCGTTCGGCACCTCCTTGAAGAAGGTGAACAGCATCCAGACCACGATCGGCAGGTTCATCAGCGTGTAGACGATGATGAGGCCGATACGACTGTCGAGGAGCCCGAGGGTGCGGAACAGGAGATAGATCGGCACCAGCACGCCGACCGAGGGCAGCATCTTGGTCGAGAGCATCCACAACAGCGTCGAGCGGGTGCGCTTCGTCGGGTGGAAGGCCATGACGTAGGCCGCCGGGATGGCGAGCGCCAGCGCCAGCACCGTGCCGCCGACCGAGATCAGCACCGAGTTGAGCGCGAAGGCGAGGTAATCGGCCCGGGCCAGCACGTCGCCGTAGCTCTGGAGCGTCGGCGCGACGATGAGCGAGGGGGTCACCGCCTCCGGCTCGCTCTTGAGGCTGGTGAGCAGCATCCACAGGAGGGGGAAGAACAGCACGAAGGCCGCGCCCCAGCCGAGGAGCGCGATGCCGACGCGCTTCAGGGGAGATCGTTTCGCCACCTCACACCTCCAGCCGGCGCGCGATGGTGCGCACGAGGAAGAACGCCACGATGTTGGCGAGGATGATCGCCACCACGCCGCCGGCGGAGGCGCCGCCGACATCGTATTGCAGGAGCGCGCGGGCGTAGATCAGGAAGGCGAGGTTGGTGGTGGCGTTCCCGGGCCCGCCCGCGGTGGTGACGTAGATCTCGGCGAAGACGGTGAGCAGGAAGATCGTCTCGATCATCACCACCACGCTGATCGCGCGCGAGAGATGCGGCAGCACGATGTAGACGAACTGTGCCAGTGCGCCGGCCCCGTCCATGCGGGCGGCCTCCAGCTGCTCGCGGTCGAGGGACTGGACGGCGGTGAGCAGGATCAGGAGCGCGAAGGGTAGCCATTCCCACGACACGATCAGGATGACCGAGAGCAGCGGGTAATCGGCGAACCAGTCGATGGCGGGAAGGCCGAGGGCGCGAGCCACGGCGCCGAAGACGCCGTAGATCGGATGCATCATCAGGTTCTTCCAGATCAGCGCCGCGACCGTGGGCATGACGAAGAACGGCGCGATCGCGAACAGCCGGGCGACGTCGCGGCCCGGGAACGGCTGGTCGAACAGCACCGCCAGCAGCGTGCCGCCGACCACCGTGATCACCAGCACCGAGCCGACGAGGAGCAGCGTGTTGGTGAGCGAGGCCCAGAAATCCGGATCGGTGACCAGGAACTCGTAATTGTCGAACCCGGCGAAGCCCGTCACCGTCGGGTCGAGCAGGTTGTAGCGCTGGAACGAGAACCACACGGTCATCACCAGCGGCACGATCATCCAGATCAGCAGCACGGTGACCGAGGGGCCGATGAGCGGCAGGCCGTTGAAGCGGCGGCCCTTGGTGGGGGCCGTGGTGGGGGTGGACATCCGGCGTCGCCTCGCGCGGCGGGGGTCGGGGCGGGGTCGCTTGCGGCCCCGGTGTCGTCGCAGGTCTTACGGACGGCGTTGCACCGCAGGAAAAGTCGCTGGATGCCCTCTCCAGGCGATGCCGGGCTTGCCAGAGATCCTCGCCCGGTATCGCTCCAAGGTGTGGGAGAGGGGTCGGGGCGATCGAAGATCGCGCGAGGGCGGCGCGCTTCAGTCTAAAGCTGAGAACGTCGTGCTGGCAGCGGAACGGTACCGACTATTTGCGGCACCGTCTCCACCCTCACCCCTAACCCCTCTCCCACACGGGAGAGGGGGACGCGCCATTCGCGTCCCGATGCAGTCTTGCGGACCCCGGCTCAATTCTACTTCGGATACCCTGCCTGCCGCATCGTCCGCTCAGTCGCCGATTGGGCCGCCTTGAGCGCCGCGTCGATCGTCTGCTGGCCGGTCAGCGTCGCCGCCACGGTCTGGCCGACCTGGGTGCCGATGCCCTGGAACTCGGGGATCGCCACGAACTGTGCCCCCGTATAGGGCCGCGGGTTCCTGGTCTGGCCGCTCGGATTGGCGCTGTCGATCGCCTTCAGCACGAAGCCCGCGAAGGGCGCGGCCTTCTGGTAGTCGGCCGACGTGTAGGTCGATTCGCGGGTGCCCGGCGGCACCGCGACCCAGCCGTTCTCACGCGCCACCATCGCGACATAGGCCTTGCTGGTCGCCCAGGCGACGAAGGTCTTGGCGGCGTCCTTCTGCTTGGAGGAGGCCGGGATGCCGAGGTTCCAGCTCCACAGCCAGGTCGGCCCGCCCTTGAAGGTGCCGGTCGGCATCGGCGCGAAGGCCACCTTGTCGGCGACCTGCGACTGCTTCGGATCGTAGAGCAGGCCGGCCGCGACGGTCGAGTCGATCCACATCGCGCAGCGACCGCTGGCGAACAGCGCCAGGTTCTCGTTGAAGCCGTTCGAGGTCGCGCCGGGAGGGCCGTAATTCTTGAGCACGTCGGTGTAGTAGGTCAGCGCCTGCTTCCATTCCGGCGTGTCGATCGTGGTCTTCCAGCCCTCGCCGAACCACTGGCCGCCGAAGGTGTCGACGAGGGTCGTGACGTAGGCCATGTTCTCGCCCCAGCCCGGCTTGCCGCGCAGGCAGAGGCCGTAGGTCTGGCTGGCCTTGTCGGTGAGCTTGGCCGCGAAGCCCTTGATCTCGTCGTAGGTCGGCGCCTCCGGCATGGTCAGGCCGGCCTTGTCGAACAGATCCTTGCGATAATAGGTCATCGCGCTCTCGCCGTAGAACGGCAGCGCGTAGAGCTTCCCGTCACGGCTCACGCCCTCGCGGACAGTCTTGAGCAGGTCACCCGCGTCGTAATCGGCCGGCAGGCCATCCATCGGCTCGAGCCAGTTCTGACGCGCCCAGATCGGCACCTCGTAATTGCCGATGGTCAGGACGTCGAACTGGCCGGCCTTGGTGGCGATGTCGGTGGTGACGCGCTGGCGCAGCACGTTCTCCTCCAGCACCACCCAGCGCAGCTTGATGTCCGGATGCGCCGTCTCGAAGGCCGAGGACAGCTTCTGCATCACCACCATGTCGCCGTTGTTGACGGTGGCAATGGTCAGGGTCGACTCGGCCAGGGCCGGCGAGCCGGCGAGGAGGGCCCCGGCGAGCAGCAGGGTGTGCGTCCGTCTCACGTCGTATCCTCCCGTCGCGCCGCTCTCACCGGGTGGGGGCGCCGTTGCGCACGATTGGTGAGCATCCGGCGGGACGGCGTCAAGCGGGGAGGGCGGTGCCGCAGCGGTGTTGTCGTCCACGAAGGTTGCGAAGAGCTGTCGCGTGCGTCGGGAATGCCGCTTTACGGAAAGTTGAAGATCCGCGGTGTGGTTCTGTCAGTCGGTTGGAAGATTTGGCGCGGGATCCCCTCTCCAGGCGGTGTCGGGCTTTCCCGCTAACGCTGCAAGGTGTGGCAGAGAGGTAGGGGCGATCGAAGATCGCGCGAGGGTGACACGCTTCCATGTAAAACTGGGAGCGTCGTGCTGGCAGCTCAACGGTTGAGTTCTGTTCTGAACCGTCTCCACCCTCACCCCTAACCCCTCTCCCACACGGGAGAGGGGGACGCGCCTCGTTTTGAGCTGCCGCGAGTTTGGTCAGGGACAGGCATCCTCGCCGCGAAGCATCTCGCCGGGCAGGAGTGACCTCATGCCTCTCGAGACCGTCCCGTGGGACATTGTCGACAGCCTCGACACGCCGGAGCGCGTGGCGCTCTACCTGGAAGCCGTCCTGGAGGAGGGCGATCCCGCACTGCTCGCCGCCGCGCTCGGCGACATCGCCCGGGCGCAAGGCATGGCTCAGGTCGCCCGAGAGACCGGGCTGTCACGGGAGACTCTCTATCGCACCCTGTCCGACAAGGGGAACCCGCAGCTCACGACCCTGATGGCGATGCTCAAGGCGCTCGGGCTGAAGCTGACCATCGCCCCAGTCATCGGGGCAACCTGAAGGACCGCCCCGCCGGCGTCACGCCGCCCGCCGCGCCGCCTCGTCGAGCGTCGCCTGGATACCCTTCCCGTCGAGCATGCCGAGCCACTCCGCCACCGGCTCGACGAGGCGCGGGTCGTCGCCGAGCTCGCCGAAGAGCGGGCGGATACCGAGCAGCGGGCGCGGATCGGCGCCGCCCGCGATCGCCTTTTCGCGCAGGAGCGCCGCCATCGGGTGGCGCACCTCGATCACGCCGCCGCGCTCGTCCACGCCGCGAACCCGGCGCAGCCAGGCGGCCAGGGCCAAGGCCAGGAACGCGACGCTGCCGCCCTGCTCCAGCCGGCCGCGGATCGGATCGACCAGCACGTTGAGCGGCGCGTCGGTGTTGACCCGCTCCACCGTGTCGCGGATCGCCGGGTTGGCGAAGCGCGCCACCAGGGTGCGCTTATATTCCGCTAGGTCGATACCCGGCACCGGCGGCACGGTCGGGCCGGTCTCCCGGTCCATCAGCGCGGTCATGACGGCGGCGATGCGCGGATCGGCCATCGATTCGTCGATCGTGACGTAGCCGGCGAGCCGCCCCAGCCCCGAGACCGCGAGATGGCTGCCGTTGAGGAGCCGCAGCTTCATGAACTCGTAGGGCGCGACGTCCTCCACGAACTGCGCGCCGACCGTTTCCCAGGCCGGGCGTCCGGCGGGGAAGCGGTCCTCGATCACCCACTGAGTGAAGGTCTCGCTGAAGACCGGCCAGGCATCGGAGAGACCGTGGCGCTCGGCGAGGCCCGCGACGTCGGCCGGCGCCGTCACCGGGGTGATGCGGTCGACCATGGTCGAGGGGAAGACGACCTCCGCGGCGATCCAGTCGGCGAGGCAGGGATCGCGCAGGCGCGCCAGCGTCACCACCGCGTCGCGCAGGACGTCGCCGTTGTGCTGGATGTTGTCGCAGGTGAGCGGCGTGAAGGGCGTGTGCCGTGCCGTCCGACGCCGCCGCAGGGCCTCGACGATGACGCCGACGGCGCTCTTCGGCCGCTCGGGGGCGGAGAGGTCGGCGCGGATCAGCGGGTGGTCGGGGTTGAGCCGCTTCGTCGCCGGGTCGAGGCAGTAGCCGTTCTCGGTCACCGTCAGGCTGACGATGCGGATCGCCGGGTCGTCGATGGCGTCGAGCAAAGCCGCACTGGTCTCGCCCGCGAAGGCGACGCCGGCGAGCGACCCGATCACCGTTACGGTCTCGTCCGTGCCCTCGCGCTCGACGAGGGTGTAGAGCGCGTCCTGCGGCGCCAGCGCGTCGATCATCCGCCGGTCGCCCGGCATCAGCCCGACCCCGAGGATGCCGAAGGCGAGCGCGTCCGGATCCCGCTCCATCAGGTCGTGGGTGTAGCGGGCCATGTGCGCCCGGTGAAACCCTCCGAGGCCGAGATGGACGATGCCCGCGCGCACCCGCGCCACGTCGTAGGCGGGCACCCGCACGCTCGGCGAGAGAGCGGCCAGCGTGGCGCGGCGGAGGGGCACGGGATCGCGGTCAGCGCTCATGGTCGTCGCTCGGAGTGGCGGCGGGCGATGGCGCCCGGCGTAAGGCCCCTGATTAATGTGCCGCCGCGGTAGCGTCGATGGCCCCCGCGGGCGGTGCCGGCCCGGTTGGGCTGGTGCAGGGCGGCGCCCGACGTGCGATCCTGCCGTAGGGACAGCCGGGCTGGGAGGCCCTGTGTGCGGTGCTGACGCCGAAGCGTCTCGACCTCCTGCGCCACCTCCGGCGTTCGCCCGAAAGCGGCATCCGCCCTCTGGCCCGGGCCCTCGGCCGGGATGTCCGGCGCGTGCACGCCGACGGGGTCGCCCTGGCCGAACTGGGGCGCGTCCTGCGGGCGGCGGATGGCGGCCTGTCGAGCGAGGTCGACGAGATCGCCTCGACGATCCGGATCGCAGCGTAGCGACGCCCGCCCGGGAGGGCAGGGGCCTTCACCCCGACCCCGCCTCCTCCCGTATCGCCGCGAGGCCGAGGCGGACATGGTCGCGAAACAGCCGCACCCGGGCCGGCAATTCGCGGCCGGCGAGGCTGACGGCGCGAAGCACGCCGCCGCGGCTCGCCCAGTCGGGCAGCACCGGCACCAGGGCGCCCTCCTTCAGGGCGCGTGCCGCCACCAGGCTCGGGATGTGGCCGATACCGGCGCCGGCCCGGGTCAGGCGCAGCACCGTGGCGTAGTCGGTGGCGCGGATCGCCGGCTGGGCGGTGACGTGGGCCTCGCGGCCCTGCCCGTCGGAGAGGCGCATCTGGGCCGCCCCCAGGCGCTCGCGCGACAGGATCAGGTCGTGGGCGCCGAGATCGTCGAGGGTCTGAGGGCGCCCGCGGGCGGCGAGGTAGGCGGGCGCCGCGTAGAGGCCGATCATCAGGTTCGCCAGGACCGGCGCGCGGTAGCCGCCATCCTGCCCCTCGCCGCTGCCGAGGCGCAAGGCGAGGTCGATGCGGTTCGCCGCGAGATCGAGCCGCGCGTCGGTGATGAGGAGGTCGATCGTGACCTGCGGGTAGAGGCCCCGGAAGCTCGCGACGAGGTCCGGCATCACCTCGATGCCGAAATCGATCGAGGTGGTGACCCGCAGGTGGCCCCGCGGCAGGGTGCGGGCGTTGCGTGCGGTCTCCAGCGCGCCGTCGAGGAGGCCGAGGCTCTCCTGTGCCTTGGCGTGGAAGGCCAGCCCCTCCACCGTCGGCGAGACCGCCCGTGGCGTGCGCGCGAGCAGGGTGACACCGAGTTCCTGCTCCAGCCGCGAGATGCGGCGGGAGATGCTGCCCTTGGTTTCCCCCAGAACTTCCGCCGCCTGAGTCACAGTTCCGTGATCGACGACGGCGCAGAACGCCCGCACATCGGAGAGAGCGCCCCGGAAGGTTTCCGATCCAGCAACCATGTGTCCCGGTTTAGCTCTCTTACGCCCGCGACGGAACCGGCTTAATCGAAGCGCCGCCCGCGGAGTGCGGTGCCGCGAGCCCGGGTCCCGGGCCGCGCCCCTCCCGCCGACACGGAGTTGTTCACGTGAAGCTGTCCGTCCTCGCTCTCGGCCTCGTCGCCGGCCTCGCCCTCGCTGCCCCGGCCGGCGCTCAAGGGGCGGCGACCCGCGACCCCGCCCAGATCCCGGCAGGCACCTACGTGGTCGATCCCGGCCACACCCAGGCGGTGTTCACCGTCAACCATTTCGGCTTCTCGCAGTATACGGGCCTCTTCTCGGACGTCTCCGGTACCCTGGAGCTGCAGCCGGCCAAGCCCGCCGACAGCCGCCTGAAGGTCACCATCCCGGTGAAGTCGCTCTACACCCCGAGCCAGCACATGCTGGACTCGCTGAAGAGCGACAAGTTCCTCGACGTCGCCCAGTTTCCGGAGATGACCTTCACCTCCACCAAGGTGACGCCCGAGGGCAAGGACAAGGCCAAGGTCGTCGGCGACCTGACCCTGCACGGCGTGACCAAGCCCGTGACCCTCGAGGTGACCCTGGTCGGCGCCGGCGCCAACCCGATGAACAAGAAGCAGACCGTCGGCTTCGAGGCCAAGGGCACGCTCAAGCGCTCGGACTTCGGCGTGAAGGCCTTCGTGCCGGCGGTCAGCGACGAGGTCCACCTCGTCCTCAACGGCGCCTTCGAGCGCAAGGACTAACCACCCGGAAGCCGAAGGTCCCGCTCCCAAGGTCCCAATGTCCATGCGCACGGTCGCGACGCCCCGTCGCTACACCCTCGTCGCGATCGTGCTGCACTGGCTGATCGCCCTCGGCATCCTGGCCCTGCTGGCCCTGGGCCTCGCGATGACGCGGGGCTCGCTCCCGCCGATGGACCGCTTCGCCTTCTATCAGTGGCACAAGTCCATCGGGCTCACGGTGCTGGTGCTGATGGTCGTGCGCGTCGTCTGGCGGCTGTTCCACCGGCCGCCGCCGCTGCCCGAGGCGATGCCGCGGGCCGAGCGGCGGGCGGCGCATCTGGCGCATCTCGCGCTCTACGGCCTGCTTCTCGCCATGCCGCTCGTCGGCTGGGCGATGGTCTCGGCCTCGCCCTACAACATCCCGACGGTGCTCTACGGGACGATCCCGTGGCCGCACCTGCCGGTCCTGCCCGAATTGCCGAACAAGGCGGCGGTCGAGGGCGCGCTGAAGCTCGTGCACAGCTATGGCGCCTGGCTGCTGATGGCTCTCCTCGTCCTGCATGTCGGCGCAGCCCTGCGCCACCACCTCGCGCTGCGCGACGACACCCTGTGGCGGATGCTGCCCCTGGTGCCGCGGCCCAGCCCGAAGCCTTAAGGTTCCCTCGCGATGAAGTCTCTCGTCCTCGCTCTCGGCCTTCTCGCGGTCCCGGTCGCCGCGCAGGCCGCCGACTGGACCGTCGATCCGGCCAAGAGCCGCATCGGCTTCTCCGGCACCCAGGTCGGTGCGCCGTTCAAGGGCCGCTTCACCCGCTACGACGCGCAGATCAGCTTCGATCCGCAGAAGCCCGAGGCCGGCAAGGCCGTGGTGCTGATCGACCTGACCAGCGCCGAGACCGGCGACAAGCAGCGGGACGAGGCCCTCCCGCAGGCCGACTGGTTCAACGCCTCCAAGGACAAGCAGGCCCGCTTCGAGGCGACCCGCTTCGTCGCGAAGGGCGGCGACGCCTACGACGCCGTCGGCACGCTGACGATCCGCGGGATGCGCAAGGACGTGACCCTGCCGTTCCGCCTCACCGTCTCGGGCGGCACCGCCCACGCGGTCGGCCATCTCGACCTCGTGCGCACCGATTACGGCGTCGGCCAGGGTTCGTGGGCCAACGATTCGATGGTCGCCCTGCAGGTCGGGGTGGATATCGACCTGACGGCGAGCGCCAAGTCGGGCGGGTGAGGCTGTCTCGACAGTCTCGACTGAATTGGCATCCTCCGGGTCATTCCGGGGCCGCGTAGCGGAGCCCGGAATCCAGACACTCAGGTGATGCCGAACAGGGCTGTGGTCGTTCCGCTTCCTCCTGAACGACCTGCGGTTCTGGATTCCGGGCTCCGCTACGCGGCCCCGGAATGACCCGGAGGGTGATAAGTCGGTAGAGGCCCATCAAATGGCTCCGAGCCGCATCCCCCTCCCGAAGGCGGCCCTCCCGGACGATCGGTGTCCCGCAATCCCGATCATCGCTCTTGCGCGACGCCGTCGTACCTTGGCAGACAAGCCGGATGGACGGCCCGGCCCGGTGAACGGGCGCAAGGGTGCCGCCGAGCGGGAGGAGACGGGACATGGCCCAGAACATGGCGCAGGATCTGGCCGGCAAGGTCGCCTGGGTGACGGGCGCGGGCAGCGGCATCGGCGAGGCGGCGGCTCTGGCCCTCGCCGGGGCGGGCGCCCGGGTGGTGCTGACCGGGCGGCGGGAGGAGCCGCTGCGGGCGCTGGCCGCGCGCATCGCGGAATCCGGAGGCGAGGCCGTGGTCGAGCCCGGCGACGTCACCGATGCGGCCCGCATCGCGGCCATCGTGGAGGGCATCGCGTCGCGGTTCGGCCGGCTGGATGTGCTGGTGAGCAATGCCGGCAGCAACGTGCGCGAGCGGCGCTGGGACGCCCTGTCGCCGCAGGGCGCGCAGGACGTGATCCAGGCCAACCTGTCGAGCGCCTTCTACGCCTCGCTCGCCGTGCTGCCGCTGATGCGCCGGCAGGGCGACGGTGTCCTGATCCACACCGCCTCCTGGGCCGGGCGGTTCGTCAGCCCGGTGAGCGGGCCGGCCTACACGGCGGCCAAGCACGCGGTCGTGGCGATGAGCCACAGCATCAACATGGAGGAATGCGTCAACGGCATCCGTTCGACGGTGCTGTGCCCGGCCGAGGTCGCGACCCCGATCCTCGACAAGCGCCCGGTGCCGGTGACGCCCGAGGACCGGGCCCGCATGCTCCAGCCCGACGACATGGCGGCGCTGATCCTGTTCGTGGCCACGCGCCCGAAGCACGTCTGCCTGAACGAGGTGGTGATCAGCCCGACCTGGAACCGCGGCTACGTGCCGGATGCCCGTCTGGGCTCGCGCCTGGGGGCGTGACACCCGGTCCCATCCGGATCGACGGCTCCGGGAGATCGCCACGCGATCACCCGAAGCCATGGGAGGCGCAGGGCGCGCTCAGGTGCCCTGCTGCGATGGGGCCGCCGCTTCCAAGTCGGCGATCCGCTGCATCTCGTTCCGGTGCAGCCGGCTGAGCAGCATGAGCATGCGACCCGGCAGGGCCGTATCCTCGGCAGTGAGCGGCGCCGCGCGGCGCCAAGGTGCGGCCGCGCGCGAAGTGGTGGTGTCCCGCAGGACGGGAAGGTCCCGCACGGGAGTCTGAGCCGGGGCGGCGGACGCATCCGGCCGGACCTGCTCGCGAACTCGGGTACGCATCGTACGATCCTTCAACGGCCGGCTTCTGGCGACCGGCGCCGCTAAGAACGCCGACTCGCTGCGCCGGTTCCACGGCGGTGGATGAGGGTTCCCCAGCGACAGGCCGACTGTGTCGCCGTTGCCACACCGGTTGGGGCCGGCGGGGCGATTCGGCTGGCCAGAGAGATGCCGCGCGGGCGTGACGGGGCGGTGACGGCGGGCGGCGCGGATGCTATGGCGCCAGGCATGCTCGAAGGCCTGCCGCCCCATCGCCCGACCCACGTGCTGCGTCTCGACACGAACGAGCGCGCGGCCCGCGCCATGACCGACCTGATCGGCGAGGTGTTCGACCCGACCGAGACCGCGGTCGCGGCCTTCGAGGCCGAGGACGGCAAGTCCTGGCACCTGGAGGCCTACTTCTCCGAGGAGCCCGACGAGGAGGCGGTGCGCGAGCTGATCCGCCCGATTCTCGGCGACGCCGCCGACGAGGCCACCTTCGCGGCGATCGACCAGCAGGACTGGGTCCGCGCCTCGCTGGAAGGGCTGAAGCCCGTGCGGGCCGGGCGCATCCTGGTCCACGGCTCGCACGACCGCGGGCGGGTGCAGCCGAACGACCTGCCGATCGAGATCGAGGCGGCCCTCGCCTTCGGCACCGGGCATCACGGCACCACGCTCGGCTGCCTGCTGGCCCTCGTCGACGAGGTGAAGCGCCGCCGGCCCCACCGCATCCTCGATGTCGGCACCGGCACCGGCATCCTGGGGCTCGCCGCCGCGCGCCTGCTGCACACGCCGGTCGTCGCCGGCGACCTCGACCCGGAGGCGGTGGCGACCGCGCGGACCAACGCCGCCTTCAACGGCCTGGCCAACCTGATGGCCTTCTACGAGGCGCCGGGCCTGCGCCACCCGCTCGCTCGCCACACCCGCGCCTTCGACCTCGTCTTCGCCAACATCCTGGCCCGGCCGCTGACCCGGCTGGCGCCGAGCCTCGCCCGCGCGGTGGCGACCGACGGCACCCTGGTGCTCTCCGGCCTGATCCCCCGCGACGTGCCCGGCGTGCTCTCGGCCTATGCCGCGCAAGGCTTCCGCCTGCGCCGGCGCCGCGTGATCGAGGGCTGGGCCACCCTGGAGCTGCGCCGCGGCGGCGCCGCGTCCAGGCCGCGCTGAGGCGCGAGCCCGTTCCAGGAGAGTCCGCGCTGAGGCGCGAGCCCGTTCCAGGATAGTCCGCGCTGAGGCGCGAGCCCGTCTCGGGAAAGTCCGCGCCGAGCCCCGCGAACCTCACGGAACAGCCCTTGCGCTGATCGGTTGTCCGGGCATCGCCGTCTACCGGTAGGGAGTATGAGCATCCCGGCCGGCCGGCGGTCCGTGCGCGCGAAACGGCCAATCCCGGTCCTCCGCGGCACGACGAGCCCCGGAGACGATCAGCGATGAAGGCCCTCGTCTGGCACGGCACTGCGGATATCCGCTGCGACACGGTCCCCGATCCGACGATCGAGGACGGGCGCGATGCGATCATCAAGGTGACCTCCTGCGCCATCTGCGGCTCCGACCTGCACCTCTACGACCACTTCATGCCGGGCATGAAGTCGGGCGACATCATGGGCCACGAGACCATGGGCGAGGTGGTCGAGGTCGGGCGGGACAACAAGGCGCTCAAGGTCGGCGACCGGATCGTGGTGCCGTTCACCATCATCTGCGGCCAGTGCGACCAATGTAAGCGCGGCAACTTCTCGGTCTGCGAGCGCACCAACCGCAACAAGACGCTCGCCGAGACCGCCTTCGGCCACACCACCGCGGGCCTGTTCGGCTACACCCACCTCACCGGCGGCTATGCCGGCGGTCAGGCCGAGTACCTGCGGGTCCCCTTCGCCGACGCCACCCACATCAAGGTGCCCAAGGGCATCCCGGACGAGAAGCTCCTCTTCCTCTCCGACATCTTCCCGACCGGCTGGCAGGCGGCGGTGCAGTGCGACATCCAGCCGGAGGACACCGTGGCGATCTGGGGCTGCGGCCCGGTCGGCCAGATGGCGATCCGCTCGGCGATCCTGCTCGGCGCCCGGCGGGTCATCGCCATCGACCGGGTGCCGGAGCGCCTCACCATGGCGCGGGCCGGCGGCGCCGAGACGATCAATCTCGACGAGGAGTCCAACGTCGTCGCCAAGCTCAACGACATGACCGACGGCAAGGGACCGGAGAAGTGCATCGACTCGGTCGGGATGGAGGCGCATGCCACCTCCTCGCTCGACGCGATCTACGACCGGGCCAAGCAGGCGGTGATGCTGGAGAGCGACCGGCCGCACGTCCTGCGCCAGATGATCATGGTCTGCCGCCCGGCCGGCGTGCTGTCGATCCCCGGCGTCTACGGCGGCCTGATCGACAAGGTGCCGTTCGGCGCGGCGATGAACAAGGGCCTGACCTTCCGGATGGGCCAGACCCACGTCAACCGCTGGACCGACGACCTCCTGCGGCGGATCGAGGACGGGCAGATCGACCCGTCCTTCGTCATCACCCACACGGTGGGGCTGGAGCAGGGGCCGGAGATGTACCGGACGTTCCGGGACAAGCAGGACGGCTGCATCAAGGTGATGATCCGGCCATGAGCACTCCAGCCATGAGCAATCGAGCCATGAGCAATCGAGCCATGAGCAATCGAGCCATGAAGCGCACGGTCGATCCCCGCTCCCGGTCCGCGCACGACGCCCTCGCCCGCGGCCTCGGCTGGTTCTCGATCGGCCTCGGCCTCGCCGAGATCCTGGCGCCCCGAGCCCTGTGCCGAGCGCTCGGCCTCGAGGGCCGGGAGGCCCTGATCCAGGCCTACGGCGCCCGCGAGGTCGCCACCGGCGCCGCGATCCTGATGAGCCACGACCCCACCCCGTGGATCTGGGGCCGGGTCGCGGGCGACGCCCTCGACCTCGCCACCCTGGCGACCGGCTTCGAGGGCGACAACCCCCGCGCCGGCACCCTGGCTCTCGCCACCGCGGCGGTGGCAGGCGTGACGCTCGCCGACATCGTCTGCGTCCAGGGTCTTACGGCCGACAAGCGCCCGGCCCCGCGGGGCTCCTACGAGTACCACAACCGCAGCGGCTTCCCCCGCGGCCTCGCCGCCGCCCACGGCGCCGCCCGCGACTTCGCGGTACCGCGGGACTTCCGCATTCCCGGCCCGCTGCGCCCCTGGCGCGACGGCCGGCCGGCGGCGTGAGCCCCGGCTCGGATCGCCTGACCAGTCGAACCAGCACTCCTCGACGTCATCCCGGGTACCGCTACGGGGCCCCGGGATGACGATGGAGGATTGCTGGTCCGTTGCGCCAAACGAGAAAGGGCCGCCTCGCGGCGGCCCCCATCCCCATCGGGGAAACCCTTACTCCTTGTCGCCGCGATGGATGCCCTTGTCGCGGTTCTCCTTCAGTCGGCCGTCATCCGAATGCTGCACGGTGCCCTGGTTCGGCGCATCCGGGTTCTTGTGATTGTGGCGGGTGTTGTCGTCAGTATTGTGCGACTGAGACTGCTGCTTCTTGTCCGCCATGTTTGTATCTCCCGTGATCTGCGGCGTGCCGCGTTGAGTGTTTCAATAACATATGACCGGATGGGAGGTTCCTGGGCGAATCGTACGACTGTACGGGACCGAGCGCGACATTCCGCCGGTACGCGTACGGTGTCGCAGGGGACTGGACGGAACTTGCTAATGAACCATGGCCGGCGGGCGAACCTGCTTGGCGAAGTACCCTCGCGGTCACCCGCCGGTCCGCCCGCACCCACGGTCTCGGCCGGATCGACGCCGTTGACGCACGAAATGGTCTGCCCTATCAGTTATAGCATTAGCTATAATGATGAGCCGTTGCGATGCGCCTTGTCCGTTCCCCCGTCCCGCCCGGCGCTGCCGCCCTCGTCCTGGCCTGTCTGGCGACCGGGCAGAGCGTTCATCGCGCCCATGCCCAGTCCCTTCCCACAGCCGCCGAGAACCTGACCCCCGGCGACATCGACAGCGAGCATCTGTTCGGCTTTACAGAGGGCAGCGACCTCGGCGTGCCGGGTGAGGCGGAGTTGGAATGGGAGACGAGCGGACGGCTCGGCAAGCGCCTCGGCCGCTTCCTCGCCGTCGATAGCGGCCTCGCCCTGAAGGTGCCGCTGACGAACGACTTCCGCCTCGCGCCGGGCATCACCTTCAACGCCTACGACATCGGCGCCGCCGGCTCCCCCGCCCGCACCACGGGCGGTTTCAACGGCGGCTTCCTCGAGACCCGCCTGCGCCTGCTCGACCGCCGCACCGCGCCGTTCGGTCTCACGCTCAGCATCGTGCCCGCCTACGGCACCGTCGATGGCGGCTCGGGCGCGTCCGCGCGCAGCTTCGGGACGGACATCGGCCTCCTGGCCGACCGCGAGCTGATCCCCGGCAAGCTGGTCGCCGCGGTGAATCTCGGCTTCGCCTTTGCTGCGACGCGGCTCGGCGCCTTGGACGAACAGGTCCGCGGATCGGGCATCGAGGCAGCCGCCGCCCTGTCCTACCAGGTCCGGCCCGGCCTCTTCGCCGGGGCCGAGGCGCGCTACGCCCGGACCTACGAGGGCTTGGCGCTCGGCCGGCTCGCCGGGGAGGCGGTCTATCTCGGGCCGACGCTCTATACGACCCTCTCGCCGCAGGCCTGGGTCTCGTTCACCTGGAGCTTCCAGGTCGCCGGCCGGGCGGCGGACGAGCCGGGGCCCCTCGACCTGTCGAGCTTCGACCGGCACCAGATGCGCCTGCGCGTCGGCTACAATTTTTGACACGCGACGGATCGGGGAGGTCGCGACAGGTTTCGGTTGCCGCAGCGGGAGGCGGCCGCTAGCATGATGGCATGAGCCAGACCGTCCCGACGATGATCGTCCGAGGCCGACGCCGCGTTCGACGCGGTCGGCGGGACAGGGGCGTGTCGCTCCGAGCCAGCTAGAGCGGCCCCGCGCGCCGCTCGCTCGGCACCCCACACCGACATCGCGTCCTCCCGAGCCTCGCGGCCGTGGGCGCGGCGGGGCCTCACCTGCCCCGTGCGGTGGAGCCCGATTCCTCGGGGCCGGGGCTCGAAAGCCGAGCGAATGACCGTGACGACTCTCAACCCGTCGACAATCTGGACCGTGCCCGAGCCGTTCCGCACGATCTACACCCATGCCCGCGCGGCGCCGGCCGGCCGCACCCTCTTTGTTTCCGGGCAGTTCGGCGTCGCGCCGGACGGGCGGATGCACGAGGATTTCGCGGACCAGCTGGGCCAGGCGATGGACAACGTCGAGGCGCTGCTCGACGCGGCCGGCCTGGGGCTGCCGGACGTCGCGAAAGCGACCTTCTTCCTGACCCGCAGCGGCGATTTGCCGGTGCTCGGCCAGGTGCGCCGGGCGCGCTGGGCGTCCGACGCGCCCGCCGCCGTCACCGTCCTCGTCGTCGCGGGCCTGGCGCGGCTGGACGCGCTGGTCGAGGTCGAGGTGACGGCCGTCGCGGCCGATCCGGCGGGACGCGAGCCCGGCCGGCTGCGCGCGGCCACGAAGGAGGACGTGCCCAGGATCGCGGCGCTGGTGAAGGCGGCTTATGCGAAGTGGGTCCCGGTCATCGGCCGCGAGCCCGTGCCGATGACCGCCGATTACGCGCTCGCGGTTCGCACGCACCGCTTCGACCTGCTCGAGCGGGACGGCGCGCTCGTCGCCCTGGTCGAGATGGTCCCGCGCGCCGATCACCTCTGGATCGAGAACCTCGCGGTCTCGCCCGCCCATCACGGGCGGGGGCTCGGTCGCCGGATGCTGCGTCACGCCGAGGACGTCGCGCGGGCGCTCGGGCACCCGGCGGTCAGGCTTGCCACGAACCAGGCCTTCGCCGGCAACGTCGATTTCTACCGGCGGGCGGGCTTTACCGTCGAGCGTGAGGAGCCGTTCCGCGGCGGGGTCGGCGTTTATCTGGCGAAGACGCTTTGAACCGGACGGGCCCGGGACTCGTACCGGGCCTGCCTTCGCGCCGGCGGCCGGGCGCTACCCCACCCCCGTCGGCCCATCGAGCGTCAGCCGCACCCGCCGCGCCAGCTCCATCCGCCGGTACGGCTTGTTGATGATCTCGAACTCGCTGCCGCCGGCATCTGTACGCTCGATCGAGGCCTCGGCGTAGCCGGTGGTCAGCAGCACCTTGATCCGCGGCTGGCGCTCGCGGGCGGCGCGGGCCAGCAGCACGCCGTTCATGCCGCCGGGCATGATCAGGTCGGAGAACAGAAGGTCGATCTTGCCGCTGTTGTCGAGGAGGTCGAGCGCCTCCAGGGCGCCGTGGGCGACGAGCACCGTGTAGCCGAAATCCTCCAGGATCACCTTTGCCGTGGCGGCGACGTCCGGGCGGTCGTCGACCACCAGGATCGTCTCGCTGCCGGTGCGGTCGGCGGCCCGCGGGGCCGGGCGGCGCTCGGTCGCGACGGCCTGATCGGTCGCCGGGAAGAGCAGGCGCACGGTCGTGCCCTGGCCGATCTCGGAGGTGATCCGCACCGTGCCGCCGGATTGCTTGGCGAAGCCGTAAACCATGGCGAGGCCGAGGCCCGTGCCGCGCCCCTCCTCCTTGGTGGTGAAGAACGGCTCCATCACCCGCGCCAGGATCTCCGGCGGCATGCCGAGGCCGGTATCCTGCATCTGCACCACCGCGTAGGGCCCCGGCCGCACCAGCAGCAGCAGGGCCATCTCATCGTCGATGGTGATGTTCTCGGTCTTGATCGTCACCGTGCCGCCGCCCGGCATCGCGTCGCGGGCGTTGAGCAGCACGTTGAGCAGGGCCACCTCGGTCTGCGTCGGATCGATGCGGCAGTTCCACAGGTCGGGCGCGAGTTCGGTCTTCACCACGACGTGGTCGCCCAGCGTGCGCCCGGTGATCTCGTTCATGCCGCGCACGAGGGTGTTGAGGTTGAGCGCCCGGCCGTCGAGGCGCTGCTTGCGGGCGAAGGCGAGGAGCTGGTGGGTGAGGCGCGCCGCCCGGTCGGTCGCGGCGCGGATCGCCTCGCCCGCGCCCGTCAGCCGGCTCGCGTCGATCTTCGGATGCTCGGCGAGCGCCAGCACCACGTCGGTGTAGCCGCTGATGACCTGGAGCAGATTGTTGAAGTCGTGCGCGATGCCGCCGGTGAGCTGGCCGAGCGCCTCCATCTTCTGGGCCTGGTGCAGGGCCTGCTCGGCGTCGCGCCGGCGCGACACGTCGAGCTGCGAGCCGAAGAAATAGACCAGCTCGCCCTTCTTGTCGTAGACCGGCGAGATGAACAGCGCGTTCCAGAAGGTCGAGCCGTCCTTGCGGTAGTTCAGGATCTCGGTCGCGATCTCCTTTCGCTCGGCGATGGCGCGGCGGACCTCCGACACCGTCTCGCGGTCCGTCTCGGGACCTTGCAGGAAGCGGCAATTGGTACCGACCAGCTCCTCCGGACGGTAGCCGGTCATGCGCAGGAAGGCCTGGTTGGCGAAGACGATCGGGTTGTCCGGCTGATGCGGATCGGTCACGATCATCGGCATCCGCGTCGTCTCGACGGCGGCGAAGAAGATGTCCGAATGGGTGTCGTGCACGGCGCGCGGGCCGCGCGAGGTGACGGCGGGCCCGAGGCCGCCGAGATCCGGCTTCTCCGATATGTCCGCCATCCGATACCTCCATGCCGCTTCTGAGCCACGCGGCACGCGGTCCGGCCTCGGTCACCCGCGATCAGATAGGCACCGACCGCGAAGATCAACTGACCCCAAAGGATAGTGCACGATTTCCGGCAGCGCGACTTTGCCGCGGCGGTGCCCCGGAACGAATGGATGCGAGAAGTGACGGCCCGAGAGGACCGGTCTCGTCTCGGACGACGTGGTCGGCACAGTCCCGGATGTCCGCCTCGTCTGCGATCGAACAGAGCCGGAGGGCGGGTGGTCCGGCCTCGCCCCCGCCCCGGATTCGTCCCGCATCCCGGACGATGTTTGCCGTGGCGGTGAACCGGCCGCGGGGCCAGGTTCGTGGCGCCCGTTTCGCTTGCCTGCGAGGTTTCGATGCGGCCCGTCACCGTCCCGGACGTGACCTTCCACATCCGCGTCAGGAACGAGGCCCTCGGCGGCCCCAACCCGTTCGCGTGGAAGGAGCTCACCTCCGCCGAGGTGTTCGGCGGCCGCAACATCGTGCCGTTCGCGCTCCCCGGCGCCTTCACCCCGGCCTGCTCCGACGACCACCTGCCGGGCTACGAGCAGCACGCCGACGATTTTGCCGCTCTCGGCATCGACCAGGTGGTCTGCCTGTCGGTCAACGACGCCTTCGTGATGGTCCAGGGGGCCAAATCCAAGGGCATCGAGAAGGTGTTCATGCTGCCCGACGGCAATGCCGATTTCACGCGCCAGATGGGCATGCTGGTCAGGCGCGGCCGCCAGGGCATGGGGATGCGCAGCTGGCGCTACGCGATGCACGTCGAGGACGGCACGATCCGGAAGATGTTCGTCGAGCCCGGCTTTCGCGATGATCCGCCCGGCATCGGCCTCATGGTCTCGGAGGCCGGGATGATGCTCGACTCTCTGAAGAGCCGGTAGACGCCGCCGCCAGCACGATCCGGGCGGCGCTGCGGCTCGGGTCGTCGCCGTCGGGCAGCCGCATCGTGGCGTCGAGGCGGGCGAGCGCCGCCTCCTGCGCTGCCCGGGCCGGGCCCTCGGGCAGGAGAGGGCTCAGCGCCGCCGCGAGCCGCTCAGGCGTGCACTCGGCCTGGATCAGCTCGGGGATCGCGTTCTCGCCCAGGATCAGGTTCGGCAGCACGATCGTCGGCACCTGGATCAGGCGGCGCACGATCACCTCCTCGATCTTCGGCACCTGGTAGGCCACCACCATCGGCACGCCGGAAAGCGCCAGTTCGAGGGTCACCGTGCCGGAGGCGGCGAGCGCCGCGCGGGCCCGCCGGAAGGTCGCGAGCTTGGCGGCCTCACCGTCGATCAGGCGCGGGCGCACGGGCCAGGAGGCGGAGAGGCGCTCGATCAGGGCGCGGTGGCGCGTCACCGCCGGCAGCTCGACCGTGAAGGCGTGGCCCTGCGCCTGAACGCGCGCCAGCGTCGCGCCGAAGATCGGCATCAGCCGCTCGATCTCGGAGCGGCGCGAGCCCGGCAGCACCGCGAGCACCGGGGAGGGGCCTTGGCGGGAAGCGACCTCGCCGGGGCCGGGCCGCAGGTCGCCCAAGCGCTCGATCAGCGGGTGGCCGACATAGGTGCAGGCCGGGCCGCCGAGGCGGCGATGGGCGTCGGGCTCGAACGGCAGCAGGGCGAGCACGTGGTCGATGTAGCCGCGCATGGTCTTCGCCCGCCACGGACGCCAGGCCCAGACGCTCGGGCTGACGTAATCGACCACGGGGAGGTCCGGCACCTGCCGGCGCACCCGGCTCGCCACCGCGTGGGTGAAGCCCGGGCTGTCGATGATGACGAGCACGTCGGGACGGGCCGCCACGCAGGCCCGCACGGTCTGGCGGATGCGGCGCATCAGGAGGCGGATGCGCGCCGCGACCGCGAGATAGCCGATCACCGCCACGTCCTCGAGCGGAAACAGCGACGCCATCCCCTCGGCCGCCATCGCATCGCCGCCGACGCCGGCGAGGACGAGCGGCCGGTCGGAGAGGGCGCGCAGGGAGCGGATCAGCTTGGCGCCGAGCTGGTCGCCGGATTCCTCGCCGGCCACCAGCCACACGGTGAGCGGACGTTCGGTGTCGGGATGCGCGCTCAACGGGCGGGCTCCGGATCGGGCGGCAAAGGATCAGGGGGCAGACCGAGGAGGAAGAGGCCGAGCCGGTCGGCGAGCGCCACCGTCTCCGCCCGGTCGAGCACCAGGGTGTCGCCGGCCCCGACCGCGATGCCGAGGCAGCCCGCCTCCGCCGCGCGCTGGACCGTGCGGGGGCCGATCGCCGGAAGGTCGACGCGCAGGTCCTGGCCGTCCTTCGCGCGCTTGACGAGCACCATCCCGGCGGGCGGGCGCCCGAGGCCGAAGGGGCGGCGGGCGAGCGTCCGGGCGCGGGCCAGCATCCGGTCGGTGCCCTCCGGCCCCTCGACCGCGAGCACGCGACGGCTCGCCACCACGGCGGCCTGGCCGACATCGTGCGGCGACAGGCTGGCGAGCAGCGCCCGCCCGGCCGCGACCGAGGCCTCCGCCGCCTCGTCCGGCTCGCGGGCCCCGAGACGGCCCTGAGGCGCCATCAGGTTCGGCGCGAGGTCGCGCACGCCGAGCACCTGCAACCCGTGCTCCTCCAAGAGCGCCAGCACGCCGCGCAGCAGGTGGTCGTCGCCGCCCGACGCCAGCGAGCGCAGGGTCTCCCGGTTGCGGTAGGCGGCTAGGGTGTTGAGGAGGGCGGCCGGGCTCGGCCGCGCCACGGCGCCGGCCAGCGTCACCCCGGCGGGCGCCCAGGCGGCCAAGGTGTCGAGGGCGCCACGCACGTCGAGGAGGTCGACCGTGGCGTCGGCCCGCCGTCGCGTCGCCGGATCGGCGAAGCCCCGGATCGCCAGCACGCGACAGGAGCGCCCGGCCCGATCGAGGGAGGCGGCGATGAGGAGCGGCAGCCGGCCGGCCCCGGCCACGATCGCGACCGGGCCCGTCGCGGTCGAAGGCCGCGCCGCCGCGGCGGCCATCAGGCGGGACTCGTCACGCGGGCCCCGGTGCCTCGCGCGGCGTGCAGACCGAGCGCTTGCCGCCCTCGCGGATGAAGGCGAGGATCTCCTGCACGATCGGGTGCTGGTCGAACTCCGTCGCCACGTCCTCGACCCGTTCCATCAGCGTGCCTTCGAGGGCGAAGAGCAGGCGATAGGCCTTGCGGAGCGCATGGATCTCCTCGCGGGAGAAGCCGCGGCGCTGCAGCCCGATGATGTTGAGCCCCGACAGGTGGGCGCGGTTGCCCACCGCCATGCCGTAGGGGATCAGGTCGTTCTCCAGCCCCGACAGGCCGCCGACGAAGGCATGCGCGCCGACCCGGGCGAACTGGATCACCGCCGCGCCGCCGCCGAGGATCGCGTAGTCGCCGACCTGGCAGTGACCGGCCAGCATCACGTTGTTGGAGAACACGACGTGGTTGCCGACTCGGCAATCGTGGCCGACATGGCTGTTGGCGAGGAAGGCGCACCCATCGCCCACCACCGTGGCGAGGCCGCCGCCGGCGGTGCCGGGATTCATCGTCACGCCCTCGCGGATCTGGCAATCGGCGCCGATCGTCAGGGTCGAGTCCTCGCCGCGAAACTTCAGGTCCTGCGGCGGATGGCCGATCGACGCGAAGGGGTAGATCCGGGTGCGCGGCCCGACCGTGGTGCGGCCCGCCACCGCGACGTGACTGACCAGCCGCACCCCGTCCCCGAGCACGGCCTGCGGCCCGACATGGCAGAACGGGCCGATCTCGACGCCGGCGCCGATCACCGCGCCGTCCTCGACCACCGCGCTCGGATGGATCCGGGTTTCGGCCACGTCGCTCATTCCGTCACCAGCATCGCGCCGATCTCGGCCTCGGCCACCAGCACGCCGTTCACCTTGGCCTCGCCCTTGAACCACCACATGAAGCGGCGGTTGCTGGTCTTGCGCATGTGGTACTCGACCACGTCGCCCGGCACGACCGGCTTGCGGAACTTCGCCTTGTCGATGGTCATGAAGAAGACCTTGCTCGGCTTGGCGTCGCCCTTGAGCTTGTGGGCGCAGCAGATCGCGCCGGCGGTCTGGGCCATGCCCTCGATCAGCAGAACGCCGGGAAAGACCGGGGCGGCCGGGAAGTGGCCGGTGAAGTGCGGCTCGTTGATCGTGACGTTCTTGATGCCGATGCAGCTCTCGTCCCGGTCGATCTGCACGATCTTGTCGATCATCAGGAACGGGTAGCGGTGGGGCAGCAGCTCCATCACCCGCAGGATGTCGGCCGTACCCAGCTCGGCAGGCATCTCGGTCATGGTGTCAGGCTCCCTCATGGCTGCCCCGGACGTGATCCGGTCGTCGGTGCGCCGTCTTTGGCGAGAAGCGGCGCGGATGCAAGCGATTTGCGGCGGGAGCGCGGCGGACCGCCCTCGCTCCGCGGCCTCAGCCCTCGCCGCCCTCGTCGCGGGCACGCGCCGCGAGGTTCTTGAGCGTCGTCATCTCGCGGAACCACTCGCGCACGGGCTTGGCCGGCGTGCCACCCCAGCGGGCGCCCGCCGGCACGTCCTTGTTGATGTTACTCGATCCGGCGATCTGGGCGCCCATGCCGATGCGCAGGTGGCCCACCACCCCGACTTGGCCGCCGAGCACGACGTAATCCTCGAGCGTCGTCGAGCCCGAGATGCCGACCTGGGCGACGATCACGCAGTGGCGGCCGATGACGACGTTGTGGGCGATCTGCACCAGGTTGTCGATCTTGGTGCCCTCGCCCACAACCGTGTCGCGGCTGGCGCCCCGGTCGATGGTGGTGTTGGCGCCGATCTCGACGTCGTCCTGGATGATGACGCGGCCGACCTGCGGCACCTTGAGGTGGCCGCCCAGCCCCATGGCGAAGCCGAACCCGTCCTGGCCGATGCGGGCGCCGCCATGGACGATCACCCGGTTCCCTAAGAAGGCGTGCAGCACCGAGGCGTTGGGCCCGATGGCGCAGCCCCGGCCGATCCGCACCCGCGGGCCGATCACGCAGCCCGCCGCCAGCACCGTCTCGGCGCCGATCTCGGCCTCGGGCCCGATCACCACGCCGGGATCGACCACCACCCCGGGTTCGAGCCGGGCGGTCGGGTGGACGAAGGAGCCCGGCGACACGCCGGTGGCGCCGAAGAGCGAGGTCGGGCGGGCGGCGCTCGGAAACAGCCGGGCCAGGACCGTCGCGAAGCCCCGGTAGGCTTGCGGCGTCACGAGGGCGACCGTGCCCTCCGGCACCCGGGCGGCGAAGCGCGGGGTGACGAGGCAGGCGCGCGCCCGGGTGGCGCCGAGCGCGTCGGCGTACTTGGCATTGTCCATGTAGGCGAGGTCGTCGGGACCGGCGCTCTCGAGGGGGGCGGCAGCGCGGATCGTCGCCTCGCCGTCGATGCCCGCCGGCAGCGCCGCGCCGGAGAGTGCCGCGACCTCGCGCAAGGAGACGGGACCCGCGAGGGGAAAGAAGACCGGTTCCGACATCGCCTGCATCCGCCTGAGCCCCGGCGGGCCGGCTCGAGCCGGACCGCCATCCTCCCGTCGAGGGGAGGGCGCCCGGACTAACCGGTCGGGGCGGAGGGCACAAACGAAAACGGCCGCGGAGCTGCACGCGCCGCGGCCGTCGGTCGAAACGGGGGCGCCGGCTGCGCCCCCGGGTGGATTAGAAGCGCGAGCCGCCCGAGAAGCGGAAGGCCTGCGTCTGGTCCTTGCCGACCCTGCCGTAATAGGTGCCGTCGGCGCCGAAGACCTTCTGGCCCTCGTCCTTGCTGAGAGCGTAGGCGTAGTCGAAGCGGATCGGGCCGAGCGGCGAGTTCCACAGGATCGAGGCGCCGACCGACGAGCGGATCGTCTGCTTGTCGCGGACGTTCACGCATTCCGGCTCGACCGTGATCGCGTTCGCTCCGATGGCGGAGAAGTTGCAGCCGCCGACCGGGCTGAAGCCGTTGATGAAGCCGTCGCCGTTGACGTCGAAGGCGCGCCGGCCCTTGTAGCCGAACAGCGTACCGGCATCGGCGAAGACCGCGCCCTTCAGGCCGAGGTCGCGAGGCAGACCCCAGATCGGGAACTGCACCTCGACCGAGGCGCCGACATAGGTCGTGCCGCCGATCGCGTTCGAGCGGGCGTCGCCCGAGCCGACGTCGCGCGGGCCGATGCCGTTCGGCGCGAAGCCGCGCACCAGCGACGGGCCGAGGAAGAACTGGTCGGTGACGCGAAGCGAGTTACCCTCGGTCGGCAGGATGTGGCCGCCCTGGAACTTCACGAAGCCGACGACGTCCTCCCACAGCTCCTTGTAGTACCGGCCTTCGCCGGTGACGCGGAAGAACTTCGAGTCGCCGCCGAGACCGGCATATTCGGGCTTCACCTCGCCGTAGAAGCCGTTGCGCGGCAGCTGCAGGTTGTCGAGGGTCGAATAGGCCAGGGTGACGCCGGCGAGCGAGGTCAGCGTCGAGCCAACCGCTTCCTTGAGGGCGATCGAGGCCTCGCCGTCATAGGCACAGTTCGGATAGAGCGCCTGACCGGTCGCGTTCACTGCCGTGTAGCCGGCGATCGGGAACGAGCAGTCGTTGTACGGCCGCTTCAACGTGTTCGGGATCTTCAGGTCGGTGTTGTAGATCGAGTAGCGCAGCGTGATGCCGAACTCCTCGGTGATCGGCAGGCCGAGACGGAGCTGGCCGCCGACCACGTCGGTCACGTAGCGCGAGTAGCGGGTCTGGTCGCTGTACTTGTTGAAGACGTCGAAGCCGGCCGCCAGGCGGTAGCCGAGGAAGTACGGCTCGGTGAACGAGAAGTCGACGCCGCGGGTGTACTGACCGGCGGTGCCGGCGAGGCGGACATACTGGCCACGGCCGAGGAAGTTCGACTCCGAGACCGAGACCTCGCCGATGATCCCGTCCGCCGTCGAGTAGCCGCCGGCGACCGAGAACGAGCCGGTCGGTTGATCCTCGACGTCAATGTTGACGACGACGCGGTCGGGGGCGGAGCCGGGCTCGTTGGAGAACCGCACCTTCTTGAAGAAGCCGAGGCCGTTCAGGCGGCGCTCGGCCCGGTCGACCAGCACGCGGTTGTAGGCGTCGCCCTCGGTGAGGTCGAGTTCGCGCCGCACGACGTAGTCGCGGGTGCGGGTGTTGCCGCGCACGTTGATGCGCTCGATGTAGACCTTCGGGCCGTCCTCGACGATGTAGCCGAGGGCGACGGTGCCGGTGGCGCGGTCACGCTCGCCGGTCGGGCGGACCTGCGCGAAGGGGTGGCCGGCGCGGGCGACCGAGGTGGTGACGCCGGTGAGCGTCTTCTCGACGTCCTCGGCGTTGTAGACGTCGCCGACGCCGGTACGCAGCTCGTCGCGCAGCACCGTGCCGTCGACGCCCGGGATGCGGGAATCGACCGAGACCGCGCCGACGCGGTACTGCTGGCCTTCCTCGACCGTGATGGTGATGATCCAGCCGCCGGCGGCGTCGTCGAAGCGCGAATCGGCCGAGGCGACCCGGAAGTCGGCGTAGCCGTTCTTCAGGTAGTAGCGCCGGATCAGGTCGAGGTCGTTGGCGAGCCGGTCGGGATCGTAGACGTCCGAGGTCTTGACGAAGCTGAGGAGGTTCATCTCCGACAGCGTCATCAGGTCCTTCAGCCGGCCGTCCGAGTAGACCTGGTTGCCGACGAAGCGGATCTCCTTGACGCCGGTCTTGTCACCCTCGTCGATGGTGTAGACGACGTCGACGCGGCCGTTCGGCAGGTCGACCGTGCGCACCGAGATCTTGGCCGACCCGCGGCCGGCCCGGCGGTACACCTCGCGGATACGCTCGAGGTCGGAGTTGATCGTCGCCTGGCTGTAGGGCCCGCGCGCCTTCGACTCGACGACGCTCTCGAGCGTGCCCTTCTCGACCTTCTTGTTGCCCTCGAAGAAGACGCGGTTGATCGTGTTGTTCTCGCGCACCGACACGACGATGCGCCCGCCATTGTGCGCCACGCGCACGTCGGAGAACATCCCGCTGGCGATCAGGTTGCGGCGGCCCTCCTCGGGCGACACGCCGACCACGTAGGAACGGACCGTCTCTGCGTCGATCCGGCTGTTGCCCTGAACGACGATCTGCTGCGCGAAGGCGCTGCCGCTGGCGGCGATGGTGGCGGCCATGACAATGGCGCCTCTCGCCGACGCACGCCGGCGCTTACCCGTCATCGACATCATCAAATGGCCCGTCTCATTTTTTACCGGCGCGGATTCACACCCGCGGACGATCACCCTCTCGCGAGTGCGAAGGCCCCTGGTCCTAGCCTCGCTTCTATCGGGAATCCCCGGCGAAGCAAACGCCACGCTCCCGGCCGAAGGGGATTTTGCCCACACGTTGCCTTCCGGTCACGGGCGCCATCCAAGCCTTTCGCCGGTCAGAGTCAGCGCGCGATGAACGACTCAGCTGGGCCAACGGCCCGGAATGGCACGCATTTTAAGAAAATTGACGGCATCCACGAAAAGAGCCGCCCGCGCGGTGCGGGCGGCTCTCGCCGGCCTGTGGAAGAGGGCTTCCGGAGGGGTAGGGGATGTCATCGATCTCCGATTGATCGCTTCAGGCGATCCTGTCGGATCGCGTTCGCGATGCGGAGATCGTGTCAGGTGCCGCGGTTGAACGCGGCGCCGATGTGCAGGATGTCGTTCCAGGTCGCGAACAGCATCAGCATCAGCACCAGGGCGAGGCCGATGCGGAAGCCGATCTCCTGCGCCCGCTCGCTCAAGGGGCGGCCGCGCACGATCTCGACGGCGTAGAACATCAGGTGGCCGCCATCGAGCATCGGCACCGGGAACAGGTTGATGAGCCCGATCGACACCGACAGGACCGCGATCAGCCCGACGAGCGCCCCGATGCCGCCGACCTTGGCGGCCTGCCCCGAGACCCGGGCGATGCCCATCGGCCCCGAGAGCTGGTCGGCGGATTCGCGCCCCGTGACCAGCTTGCCGATGTAGCTGAAGGTGCGGTCGACGACGAAGTAGGTCTCGTAGACGCCGATCTTCAGCGAATCGAGCGCGCCGTAGTGCACCAGCTTCACGTCGGCGGCGTCGCGCGGGCCCTGGATGCCGAGCCGCCCGATGCGCTGGGTGCCGAACGGGGTCTTGTCCTCGTAGACGTCCGGCGTCGCGGTGAGCGGGGTGGTGACCCCGCCGCGCTCGACCGTGAAGTCGAGCCGGTCGCCGGCGGCGCCCGAGACGGTGCGCTGCATGTCGGCGAAGTTGGCGATGGGGCTGCCGTTGATCGTCAGCACCACGTCGCCGGCCTGGAAGCCGGCCCGGTCGGCCGCGCTGCCGGCCTGCACCGCCGAGACCCGGGGCGCCACCTCGTAGCGGCCGGTGGCGTAGACGGCGCCGGCGAAGACCGCGATCGCGAGGAGGAAGTTCGCGATCGGCCCCGCCGCCACGATGGCGACCCGCTTCCAGACGTTCTGGGCGTGGAAGCTGATCGCGTGGTCGGCCGGGTTCATGCGCGCCATCGCGTCCGCATCCGGCACGCTGGCCCCGTTCATGTCGCCGACGAACTTGACGTAGCCGCCGAGCGGGATCGCCGACAGCTTCCATCGCGTGCCGCGGCGGTCGTTGAAGCCGACGATCTCGGGCCCGAAGCCGATCGAGAAGCTCGTCACCCCGACGCCGCACCACCGCCCGACCAGGAAATGGCCCATCTCGTGGATGAACACCACGACGGTGAGGACGAACAGGAACGGCACGATGTAGCCGAGCAGGTTCGTCGTCGCGCCGCCGACGACGTTGAGCAGATCCATGGTCACCTCGATGCGGCGCGGCGGGCCCTCCCTGGCCCGGCGCGGCCGCCTTGCCGATCCCCCCTTCATACAGAGTCCCGGGGACGGCGAACAGAGCGCGAAACGACCGAGGGTTAACTTAACGGAAGGCTAAGCTCCCGGTCAGGCGGCCAGGGCCTCCCGGCTCCAGCCGCGCACCTCGTCGTCGATGGCGAGCGCCTCCTCGACGTCGGCGGGAGCGGCGGGGAAACGCGCCGCGAAGTGCTCGCAGGCCCGCTCGACCAGGGCGGCGATGTCGTAGAAGCCGATCTTTCCGGCGATGAAGGCCGCGACCGCGATCTCGTTCGCCGCGTTCATCACCGTCGGCTGGGCGCCGCCGGCGGCGAGCGCGGCCTTGGCGATGCGCAGGCAGGGGAAGCGCTCCTCGTCCGGGCGCTCGAAGGTGAGGCTGCCGGTCGCCGCGAGGTCGAGAGGCTTGCCGCGGGCGATCGACAGGCGCTCGCCGAGGCCGAGGCAATGGGCGATCGGCACCCGCATGTCGGGGACGTAGAGCCCCGCCGTCACCGCGCCGTCGCGCCAGGTGACGAGGGCGTGGACGATCGATTGCGGATGCACCACGGCATCGAGGCGCTCGGCCTCGATGCCGAACAGGTGGTGGGCCTCGATCAGCTCCAGCCCCTTGTTCATCAGGGTGGCCGAATCGATGTTGATCTTCATGCCCATCGACCAGGTCGGGTGCGCGGCGGCGTCCGCCGCGCTCGCCGCCGCGATCCGCTCGCGGCTCGCGGTCCGGAACGGGCCGCCCGAGGCGGTGATGGTCATGCGGGTGATGTCGTCGACCCGGCCGGTGCCGATCGACTGTTCGAGCGCGTTGTGCTCGGAATCCATCGGCAGGATGCGGGCGCCGTACTTCTTCGCGTCGCGCATGAAGGCGTCGCCGGCGCAGACCAGACTCTCCTTGTTGGCGAGCGCCACGGTGCGGCCCTGGCGGATCGCCGCGCAGGTGGGGCTCAGGCCCGCCGCCCCGCTCACCGCCGCCACCACGAGATCGGCCTCCCGGGTCGCCGCCTCGATCACCGCCGAGGGGCCGGCGCCGCAGGCGATGCCGGAGCCGCCAAGCGCGTCGCGCAGGGCCGGACCGGCATCCGCGTCGGCGATCGCCGCGAAGTCGGCGTTCAGCTCGCGGGCGACGCGCGCGAGGGCTTGCGCGTCGCGGCCGCCCGCCACGGCGCCGACCCGGAAGCGGTCGCGGTGCTGGTCGAGCAGGTCGGCGGTGGAGCGTCCGATCGAGCCGGTCGCACCCAGGACGGAGACTGTGAGGGTCATGACGATCCCGTGAGAGTGAGGCCGACGAGCAGGAGGCCGGCGAGGAGGGCCGCGGCGAAGAAGCCGTCGAGGCGGTCCATCACGCCGCCATGGCCCGGGATCAGGCGGCCGGAATCCTTGGCGCCGTAGGCGCGCTTGAGGGCCGATTCGGCGAGGTCGCCGCCCTGGCTCATCACCGAGCCAAGGGCCGACAGACCGGCCGCGAGGGGGATCGACAGGGCCTCGGTGGCGCCGAGATGGCGCGCGCCGGCCGCCACCGTGCCGCCGACGACCGTCGCGGCGAGAAGGCCGCCGCAGAAGCCCGACCAGGTCTTCTTCGGGCTCACCGCCGGCCACAGCTTCGGCCCGCCGAGGGTGCGGCCGGTGAAGTAGGCGGCGATGTCGGTGGTCCAGACCACCCCGAACAGCCAGAGCGGGCCGGCGAGCCCGATGCGCGGATCGTCGCGCAGGAGCACCGGCACCAGGGCGACGACGAGGGCGCAGGCGAGGCTCGCCGGCGCCCAGATCCGCCCCGAGGCCGGCCGGGCGAGGGCCACCAGCAATGCGAGACCGGCGATCACGCCGCCGATGAGCCAGGGCAGCGGCACGGCGAGCCGCGCTCCCGCCACGACGCCGAGGAGGACGAGGCCCGCGATCGCCAGCAGCGGCCGGTGCGGGCCCGTGCGGGTGATGGCCATCCACTCGCCCACCACCGCGAGGCCGGCGAGGAACCAGATGACCGCGAAGATCCAGCCGCCGTTCAGCGTCGCGCCGAGGACGAGCAGGCCGAGCACGATCCCGGAGACCGTGCGGGCGCCGAGTTCCGTCGCGGGCCAGGCCGGGCGGCCTGTCCCGGGTAGCTTCGTGCCGTCGCCCGCCATCACCCCGCCCGGGCGCTGAGGCCGCCGAAGCGGCGGTCGCGGTTCTGGAACTCGCCGATCGCCGCGAGGAAGGTGGCGTGGTCGAAGTCGGGCCAGAAATCCGGCACGAACACGAACTCGGAATAGGCGGTCTGCCAGGTCAGGAAGTTCGACACCCGCTGCTCGCCGGAGGTGCGGATGACGAGGTCGGGATCGGGGATGCCGTCGGTGTCGAGGGCGCCCGTGAGCGCCGCGGCGTCGATCGCGTCGGGCGCCAGGCGCCCCTCGGCGACCGCCACGGCGAGCGTGCGGACCGCGCGCAGGATCTCCTGGCGCCCGCCGTAATTGAACGCCACCACGAGGGTCAGCTTCGTGTTGCGGGCGGTGCGCTCCTCGGCCTCGCGCAGGAGGCCGGCGATGTCGCCCGGCAGGCCGTCGCGCTCGCCGATGATCCGCACCCGGACGCCGTTGGCGTGCAGGTCGGCGAGGTCGCGGCGCACGAACAGCTTGAGCAGGCCCATCAGGTCCGCCACCTCGGCGGCGGGCCGGCGCCAGTTCTCGGAGGAGAAGCTGTAGATGGTGAGGTAGGGGATGCGCAGGTCGATCGCCGAGCGCACGGCGCGGCGCACCGCCTCGACGCCGCGGCGATGGCCCTCGACCCGCGGCAATCCGCGGCGGGCGGCCCAGCGGCCGTTGCCATCCATGATGATGGCGACGTGTTGCGGCATCGTCCCGCCGGAGGAGGGCCCGCCCGTCGGGTCGGGGCAGGCCGCCGGGCGGCCGTAATCCTGGGACTGGTCCCGGCCTGCCTCCAGCAGGGTCACCGTCTCGCTGTCGCCTGCCATGCTGGCCCCGACCCCGGCGGAGCCGTCTTCCGGCTCCGCGCTCCCCACGCGCTCGTTTCCGTCATGCCGGTCCGTGTCAGACCTGCATGATCTCCTTCTCCTTGGCCGCCAGGGTCTGGTCGACCTCGGCGATGTGCTGATCGGTCGCCTTCTGCACCTGGTCGGCCTGGCGCTTCTCGTCGTCCTGGCTGATGGCGCCGTCCTTCTCGAGCTTCTTCAGGTGGTCGAGACCGTCGCGGCGGACGTGGCGGACCGCGACGCGGGCCTCCTCGGCGTATTTGTGCGCGACCTTGACCATCTCCTTGCGGCGCTGCTCGTTCATCTCGGGGATGCGCAGGCGGATGGTCTGGCCTTCCGTCATTGGGTTGAGGCCGAGGTCGGATTCGCGGATCGCCTTCTCGACCGCCGCGACCATGCCGCGGTCCCACACCGAGACGCTGAGCAGGCGCGGCTCCGGCACGCTGATGGTGGCGACCTGCGCCATCGACATCGCGGCGCCGTAGGCATCGACCTGGATCGGGTCGAGGAGCGAGGGGGTGGCCCGGCCGGTGCGCAGCGAACCGAGGTCGTGCTTCAGGGAATTCAGCGCGCCCTGCATGCGCCGCTTGATGTCGTTGAGATCGAAAGGGGGAGGAGTGGCCATTCCTGCGCGTCCCGAGGCGTTTTTGAGGAGAATGGGAATTAGGGCGCGCCCGTGCCGGGCCCGCCCTGATCCGGCTTCAATGAACCAAAACCCGACCTGCCGCAAATCGTCAGGCGCGGCAGGGGCCCGGGTGCGGCGCCGCCTTAGAGCGCTCCACGATTGCGCTGCAACCACAAGGCTCTCTAAGTCTCTGTTTCGTCGAATTTTCTCCGACGAACCGGTATCCACTTCGTCGGAAAATGCTCTAAGGCGCCACCAGCGTCGAGGGCGCGGCGCCGGTGAGGATCGCCGTCACCGAGCTCGGGGCGTGGACCGAGCCGACGATCAGCGGCAGGCCGCCGTCGCGGGCGAGCGCGAAGGCGGCGGTGTCCATCACCTTGAGGTCGCGGGCGATCGCCTCGTCGTGGCTCAGGCGCTCGTAGCGCACCGCGTCGGGATTGGTCTTCGGATCGGCGGAATAGACGCCGTCGACCTGCGTGGCCTTCAGCACCGCGTCGCATTTCAGCTCGGCGGCGCGCAGCACCGCGGCGGTGTCGGTGGTGAAGTACGGGTTGCCGGTGCCGCCGGCCAGCACCACGACCTGGCCCTTGTCGAGGTGGTGCAGGGCCGGCTGGCGGGCATAGGTCTCGCAGATCGTCGGCATCGACACCGCGGACATGGTGCGGGCGGTCACGCCGGCGGCGTTGAGCGCGGTCTCGAGCGCCAGCGAGTTCATCACCGTCGCCATCATGCCGAGCGAATCACCCGTGGCGCGGTCGATCCAGCCGGCGGCCGAGACGCGGGCGCCGCGGATCACGTTGCCGCCCCCGACCACGAGGGCGATCTGGAAGCCTGCGCCCACCGCCCGGGCGAGGTCGTCGGCGAGCGCTGCCAGGGTCGGCGGGTGCAGCCAGTAGCCGTCGGGCGCCGCCAGCGCCTCGCCGGAAAGCTTCACCAGCACGCGGCGGAAGGGGGCCGGGCCTGGCTCCGGCAGGGCGTGTTCGGGCATGGGCGCTCCTCTGGCCGCCCGCGAGGCGACGGCTGTCGGCGTCGAGTGTCGTGACGAGTCGGCCGGGTTCTAGCCTGTCGATCCCGGCCCGTCGAGGCGCCGCCGGACCGGAATCCGCGGTCCAACGCACGGGACGCCGGTCACGAGAAAGGGGCCCGCCAAGGCGGACCCCCTTCCTCAACTCTCTTGTGATGCTTGCCTCGCGCGATGCGGGGGCAATCGCCGCTCAGCCCTTGGCGGCGGCCGCGACCTCGGCGGCGAAGTCCGGGGCCTCTTCCTTCTCGATGCCGTCGCCCAGCCCGTAGCGGACGAAGCCGGTGAGCTTGACCGGACCGCCGGCCTTGCCCTCGGCCTCCTTGAGCACCTGCGAGACCGTCTTCGACGAGTCGTGCACGAAGGGCTGCTCGAGGAGGGTGACTTCCTTGTAGTAGCTCTTCAGGCCGCTCTCGACGATCTTGGCCATCACGTGGTCGGGCTTGCCGGCGTTCTTCTCGCGCAGGATGTTGCTCTCGCGCTCGACCGTGGCGGCATCGACGCCCGAGGCGTCGAGCGCCACCGGGTTGGTCGCTGCGACGTGCATGGCGATCTGGCGGCCGAGCTGGCTCAGGACCGTCACGTCGCCGGCCGATTCGAGGGCGACGAGCACGCCGATCTTGCCGAGACCCTCGGAGACCTGGCCGTGGACGTAGGACGCGATGACGCCCTTCTCGACCTGCAGCTTGGCGACGCGGCGCAGGGTCATGTTCTCGCCGATGGTGGCGATCAGCTCCTGCAGCTTGTCCTTCACGGTCGTCTCGGCGCCCGGGAAGCGGGCAGCCTCGAGGGCCTCGATGCTGTCGCCGGCGGTGAGCGCCAGCTTGGCGGCCTCGCGGACGAAGGCCTGGAAGCCGTCGTTGCGGGCGACGAAGTCGGTCTCGGAGTTCACCTCGAGCACCGCGGCGTGGTGGCCGGCGGACTCGACCGCGACCAGGCCCTCGGCGGCGACGCGGCCGGCCTTCTTGGCGGCCTTGGCGAGGCCCTTCTTGCGCAGCCAGTCCACGGCCGCCTCGAGGTCGCCGGCGGTCTCGTTGAGGGCCGACTTGCAGTCCATCATGCCCGCGCCGGTCTTCTCGCGCAGCTCCTTGACCATCGCTGCCGTGATGTTGGCCATCGTGGGATCCTCTCGATTGGCGCCCCGGCGCCCCTGGAGGGGCGGTGCCGCAGCGGGGGCGGCGCCGGTCGGCTGATAAAGGGAGCCCGGCGCCGTGGCGGCGCCGGGCTTTTGAAAGGCGTCAGGTTCGCGGGACGCTAACGCGCCCCGCCTGCGATCCGTGCCGGGATCACGCGGCCGCGGCGGCCTCGACGAAGCCGCGGGCCTGGTTCACCCAGCCGTCGCGCTCGAAGCGGCCGTTCAGCTTCAGGTCGCCGTCGACCTTGGCGACGTCCTCCGGGGACATCGCGGCGATCTGCCAGTAGTGGTAGATGCCGGCGTCGTTGAGCTTCTGCACCAGCTGCGGGCCGACGCCCGTGAGCTTGGTCAGGTCGTCCGGCGCGCCGCGGGGGGCGGCCAGCAGCTCGAAGGGCTCGCCGACATACGGCTCGGTGACGTCGACCGGCACCACCTCGGGCTCGTTGGCGAGCGCCGGGAGCTCCTCGGCCATCGGCTCCTCGGACTCGCCGAGGTCGATGCCGAGCGCGCCCTGGCCGCGCGAGATGCCGTCGATCGCCGCGCGGGCGACGAGGTCGCAGTAGAGCGCGATGGCGCGGCCGGCATCGTCGTTGGCCGGGACCACGTAGGTGATGCCGTCCGGGTTGCAGTTGGTGTCGACGATGGCCGCCACCGGGATCTTGAGGCGGTTCGCCTCCTTGATCGCCAGCTGCTCCTTATTGGTGTCGATCACGAACAGCAGGTCGGGCACGCCGCCCATGTCCTTGATGCCGCCGAGCGCCTTCTCAAGCTTGTCCTTCTCGCGGGACAGCATCAGGCGCTCCTTCTTGGTGAGGCCCTGGCCGCCGCCGGCGAGGGTCTCGTCGACCTTGCGCAGGCGCTGGATCGAGCCCGAGATGGTCTTCCAGTTGGTCAGCGTGCCGCCGAGCCAGCGCGAGTTCACGTAGTACTGGGCCGAGCGCTTGGCCGCGTCCGCGATGGTGTCGGCCGCCTGGCGCTTGGTGCCGACGAACAGCACCCGGCCGCCCTTGGCGACGGTGTCGCTCACCGCCTGAAGCGCCTGGGCGAGCGCCGGGACGGTCTGGGCGAGGTCGATGATGTGGATGTTGTTGCGGGTGCCGAAGATGTACGACTGCATCTTCGGGTTCCAGCGGTGCGCCTGGTGGCCGAAATGCGAGCCGGCCTCGAGCAGCTGGCGCATGGTGAAGTCGGGAAGGGCCATGGTCTGTGTTCTCTCCGGTTCATCCGCCGCGGAGGAGCGACCGGCGCCTTCAGGCGACCGGCCACCGGAAACGCCTCATTCAGGCATGAGGCCGGCTCCGCGTGTGGGATGGGCGGGCCTTTATCCGATCGGGGGTGGGATGGCAAGGCGGTGCGATCGGGCGCGGCATCTGCCGATCCGGCCGGCCGCGGCAGCCGTGACCATCAACGGTCGGCGCGGCCGGCCGCGACACCGCCCAGACAAACTGCACGCCGACAAAGCCTACGACGCTCGACCGCGCCGACACGAGTGCCGGGCACGTTAGATTGTACCGCGCATCGCATGCCGTGGCATCGAGAGCAGCGAGAGACTGGGCTGCCACCGATGGGTGGCGGATCGCACGCTTGGTTTAATCGCTTCCGGCGCTTGCCGGTCCGCTACGGGCGACGCGCCGACATCTACGAGGTCTTCACAAGCCTCGCTGCCGGCCTCATCACACTCAGCTAGATCGAACGGTTCTGTTAGGCGCTCTAAGTCTCTGGCTTGCCGTAGATTTCCACTTGATCGAGATTCAAAGCCTCATTGTAATCGAGCGAAACCCTCACCCACTTCGCCACGACCTGCCCGTCGGGTCGCCAAGTAAAGTAGTTTCCATCTATGCCCCCAAATGGAATTTCGCTCTCTCGCCTGTAAACGGTACTCCAAGTCTTATCATCATTCGAAACTGATAGAGTAAAAAATCTATTTCGTCCCATCAGAGATGAAACGTCGACGCGATTATAAATTCGAATTTCGCTGATCGTGTACGAGGCGCCGAGATCGACCTTCCACCACGGGTTCGGCTCAAAATCCGTATGAACGTTGCAGCTTCCTGTGTGATCACCGTTGACGGCCTTGGCAGCAGCATCTGCAAGACTCGCGTTTGCATCCACCGGCCAAATTGAACTCTGGAGAGCATGCTTACCTAGCGAGATCAATTCTTCCTTTGGAATCGAGATCATCAAATGCTGATCGTTAACCTTCCGCAAATATTCTGACCAGATATTTTTCAATGAATTATCTTCATATGCATTTATGTTATCCAAGAATCCTTTGTAGTCACCGCTCTCGAACTGTTGCTGCCAGATCGTCTGTGCGGAGTGACTCCCTCTAGTGCCCCGCTGCACCCTGCGCATAAAATGCGACTTTGCCTTGAACGCATAATGATGAAGCACACCCGTTCTAAAAATACGGTCAATATTTTCTTTGCTCGAAGTAATTTGTTGGAATTGCGCGGGAAAATCCTCGTAATAGCTCGACATATCGTTGCCTAGCACATCGATCATTCGCATAGGCGATGAAGTCAGCGGTCGCCAGCCATGGTTCGGGTATACGAATCCAGCCTCATGGCGCATTTCATGCCTGAGACGACCGTGATCAATACAAGCGGTTCGCGTGAGAGTCTTCGTATTCGGGTCGAGTCCATCCTGTCGGCGAGTGTAGTTGCGCAATACGCTCCCAATCGGCTGCTCTTCGTACCCATTAGTGCCGAAAAAAGTCCAATAAAAATATATGCAGTCCGCATTTTCAGAGCGGGTTTGCATGAATTTAACAATAGATCGATCTTCCGGAAGATTTAGAAATTCATCGACATCGAATATTCCGACCCACTCTGTTTCATCTTTATAATTTCTAAAGAAATGCATCCACATCCACCATTGGTGGCCCTGATATGGGTAGTGAACAAATGTCACGTAGGGATCTGGTCCATCTACATAAGGCGATATTTGCGTGTAGAGATCGCCTGGATCGTCGTCATTGCAATACAGATAAATATGGTCGAAGCCAAGGTACTTGTAGTAAGCGACCCATTCAGCTATATTTTGCGTCTCCCAGCGCGCCAGTCCAAGGACGCTATACTTGTGTTTGTATACTGACGCATTCATTGTAAAATTTTTACGCTGCTGAAACTCCGATACATCACGGTTTTGTTGCGAGGAAGTGGATCTTAACCGTTTGGCGACGTCCGCCAGACATTTTCTTCCCCATTCGCCGATTCTCATTCAGTACCTCGGATTTGAAATCGACCCCGTGGTCTAGCTCGGCGCAGCTATACCTCCACATCGTCCCGCGCGCGAGGCCCTTCTCGCGCCATCCTCGATCACCACCGCAGCGGCCCCTGGACCACATTGCTCACCTGCCGGCTCGCCTTCACGAAAGCGTATTGATAGCCGTGCGCTCCGAGCACGGCGTGGTGGGCCGCCTTGTGTTCGCGGCCGCCATAGGCTTGCAGGTGGACGCGCGTGATCGGCATCGCGCGCATCATCGTCCTGATCTCGTTGAGATCGGTCGGGGGATCGACGTCGACCGGGAGTCTC
Organism: Methylobacterium sp. 17Sr1-1; assembly: GCF_003173775.1. NCBI lineage: Bacteria > Pseudomonadati > Pseudomonadota > Alphaproteobacteria > Hyphomicrobiales > Methylobacteriaceae > Methylobacterium > Methylobacterium sp. 17Sr1-1. The sequence goes on from NZ_CP029552.1 coordinate 533,352, forward strand.
AGCCGCGCCTGTTCGGAAGGGGCCTGGTCCTCCGAGGCCCTGAAGAGCTTAGGCAGCACCTCGGTTCTGGCCGGAGCCGGGTTGCTCGACCCGGCATGCCTCTGCCGGTGGTGGAGCGCGGTATACGCGGCACGAACCCTGGCCAGGGTGTCACACGATTTCCGGCTGATCGCTTCAGGCGATCCCTACGGGATCGCTTTCGTGATGCAGAAATCGGCTTCGTTCAGGCGCCGCGCGGGCTGGTGATACGAAATCCGGAAGTGATCTTCCGGATTTCGTATCAGTGTTGCAGTCGAGGAAGCGTGCGACCGTCCGGTCCGCTTCCTCGGCGCCGCCCGTCTCCGCGAGCCGCTCGATCATGCGAAAGATCGGCTCGGGCGTGGCCCGTGCCTCGCTCAACTGCACGATCAGGCCGTGCAGGCGAGCCGCATAGGCGCTCTCCCGCGTCATGAGCGGTGAACTCAGATCGATCCCTTCGAACTGGATGTACTTCCAGGTTCAGCTCTTCTCGCCCCCGATCTTGAGGGTCGTGTCCGTGAGGTCTTCGCGCTTCATGGACTTTCTTCCTCGCCGGGGCATCGCCGACAAGGGGCATTCAAGTATCGAGAAGGCGTGCGCCTGGGCCTTGCGGCCTAGCGCCGCCGCTCGCACAGGGTCTTGACGTAGGTCCCCGGTTCGGTGCCGCGGCCCGAGCCGGCGGCGATGGTGGGGCCCAGCAGCAGGCATTCCTGCGGCGAGTGGGCGGGGTGGGTGATGACGTCCTGCGCGGTGTCGCGGGTGCAATCCTGTGCCGCCAGGGAGGAGGCGCAGATCAGCGTGACGACGAGGATGGTGGGCAAGGCGGACCTCCCGGGAGCGGGAGGCGGAGAGATAAGGCCGGATCGGCAGGCGCCCACTGCGGGAGCGGCGCTATCTTGCCTCAGGGGGAGGGCGTCAACTCGGCGAGTCGCGCGACGAGGCGGCGGGCGACCTCGTCCTTGGGCAGGCTCGGCCAGGTCTCGAGGCTGCCGTCGCGGCCGATCAGGTGGACCGCGTTGCTGTCGCCTCCCATCACGCCGGTCGCCGCCGAGACGTCGTTGGCGACGATGAGGTCGCAGCCCTTGCGGGCGATCTTGGCCCGGGCATGGGCGATCACGTCGGTGGTCTCGGCAGCAAAGCCCACCACCAGGGGCGGACGTCCCTCCGTTCGCCGGGCGACCGTCGCCAGGATGTCGGGATTCTCGGTGAGCGCGAGGGGAGGGGGGCCCTCCGGCCCCTTCTTGATCTTCTCCTCGCCGAGGCGGGCCGGGCGCCAGTCGGCGACGGCGGCGGCGAAGACCGCGATATCGGCAGGCAGGGCCGCCTCGACCGCCGCCAGCATCTCGCGGGCGGTCTCGATCCGCACCACCGTGACGCCGGGGGGGTCGGGCAGGGTGACGGGGCCCGAGACCAGGGTCACCCGGGCGCCGGCGGCGGCCGCGGCGGCCGCGATGGCGTGGCCCTGCTTGCCGGAGGAGCGGTTGGCGAGGTAGCGCACCGGGTCGACCGGCTCGTGGGTCGGCCCGGACGTCACCAGCAGGTGGCGTTCCGAGAGCGGTCGCGATCCCTGAATCCTGTCCACCGACGGGGCGCCCAGCAGGGCCTCCACCGCGTCGGCGATCTCGTCCGGCTCGGCCATCCGGCCGGGACCGGTCTCGGCCTCGGCCATCCGGCCCACATTCGGCCCCACCACCGCGACGCCGTCGCCCGTCAGCAGCGCGAGGTTGCGCCGCGTCGCCGGGTGCAGCCACATCCGCACGTTCATCGCCGGGGCGATCAGGATCGGCAGGGTGGTGGCGAGCAGCACCGTCGAGGCGAGGTCCGGCGCGTGGCCGCCGGCCATGCGGGCGAGCGTGTTGGCGGTGGCCGGCGCCACCACCACGGCGTCGGCGTCGCGCGCGAGCTTGATGTGGCCGATATCGGCCTCGTCGGCGCGGTCGAACAGGTCGGTATGGGCGCGCTGGCCGCTGAGCGAGGCGGCGGCGAGCGGGGTGACGAATTCCTGCGCGCCCTTGGTCAGCACGCAGCGCACGGACGCGCCGCGCTCGCGCAGGCGCCGGATCAGGTCGAGCGACTTGTAGGCCGCGATGCCGCCCCCGATGACGAGAAGGATCCGTCTGCCGTCGAGGGCGCCCATCCGTCTACACCGTGACCTGGGTGCCGACCTCGACCACGCGCCCGGTCGGGATCTGGAAGAAGTCCGTCGCGTCGTTGGCGTTGCGGGCGAGCGTGATGAACACCCGGTCCTGCCACAGCGGCATGCCGGATTGCGCCGCCGGGCGGATCGAGCGCCGCGACAGGAAGAACGACGTCGCCATGATGTCGAACTTGAAGCCCTGCTTGCGCAGGAGCGCCAAGCCCTTCGGGATGTTCGGCGATTCCATGTAGCCGAACTTCATCACGACCTTCCAGAAATGCGGCCCCATCGGCTCGATCCGGACCCGGTCGGAATCGTTGAGGCGCGGCAGGTCGATGGTCTTGACGGTGAGCACGACGTTCTTCTCGTGCAGCACCTTGTTGTGCTTCAGGTTGTGCAGGAGCGCCGCCGGCGCGGTCTCGGGATCGCTGGTGAGGAACACCGCGGTGCCGCGGACGTGGTGCGGCGGGCTCTTCTCCAGCATCGCAACGAGCTCGGTCAGCGGCACGTCGGTCTTGCGGGTCTTGTTGAACAGGATGGTGACGCCGCGCACCCAGGTCCACATCAGCACGACGAGGCAGCCGGCGAGGATCAGCGGCATGTAGCCGCCCTCGAACACCTTGAGCAGGTTCGAGACCAGGAATAGCAGCTCGACGGCGATGAACGGCACCATCGCGGCGCCGGCGGCGAGGGGCGACCACTTCCACACCCGCCACAGCACCAGGAAGGCGAGGCCGGCGGTGATCAGCATCGTGCCGGTGACGGCGATGCCGTAGGCCGAGGCGAGGGCCGAGGAGGAGCGGAACAGCACCACCAGGATCACCACGCCGAGCATCAGGAGCGTGTTGATCTGCGGCAGGTAGATCTGGCCCGAATGCGATTCCGAGGTGTGGCGGATCTCGAGGCGCGGCAGCAGGCCGAGCTGCACCGCCTGGCGCGAGAGCGAGAAGGCGCCGGTGATCACCGCCTGGCTGGCGATGACGGTGGCGGCGGTCGCGAGCAGCACCATCGGCAGCAGGCCCCATTCGGGGACGAGCTGGTAGAACGGATCGGTGACGTCGGGATTGGCCAGCACCAGGGCGGCCTGGCCGAGATAGTTGACCGCGAGCGCCGGGCCGACGAGGGCGATCCAGGCGGTCTGGATCGGCCGGCGGCCGAAATGGCCGAGATCGGCGAACAGGGCCTCGGCCCCGGTCACCGCCAGGAAGACCGCGCCGAGGGCCACCAGCGCCCCGGTGCCGTGGCCGAGCAGGTAATGCACCGCGTGCCAGGGGTTGAGCGCCCACAGCACCTGCGGCGTGCGGGCGATGTGCGGCAGCGCTGCCAGCATCAGCACCGAGAACCACACCAGCATGATCGGGCCGAAGAACGTCGCCATCTTGGCGGTGCCCCGGCTCTGGACCAGGAACAGCGGCAGGATGATCGCGATGGTGATCGGCAGGACGTAGTGGTCGAGGGCGGGGGTGACGAGCTTCAGGCCCTCCACCGCCGACAGGACCGAGATCGCCGGGGTGATGATCGCGTCGCCGTAGAACAGGGCGGCGCCGAACAGGCCGAGCATGAACACGATGTGCGAGCCGCCGAGCGCCTTGCGGGCGAGCGCCATCAGCGAGAGGATGCCGCCCTCGCCCTTGTTGTCCATCTGCAGCAGCAGCAGGACGTACTTGATGGTGACGATCAGCACGAGCGCCCAGAGCAGCAGAGAGACGGTGCCGAGCACCTCCTCGCCGGTCAGCACGCCGTCGGCCCGGCCGGGGCTGAGCGCCTCGCGGAAGGCGTAGAGCGGGCTCGTGCCGATATCGCCGTAGACGACGCCGACGGAGCCGAGGAACAGGGTCCAGAAGCTCGCCTGGGCGTGGCCGTGGCCCTCGGCCTCGTCGACGCTGCCCGCCTTGGTCGGCGGGCCGCCGCTCGGCGGGGTGAGGGATTCGGGCGGCGCGACGGGTCCGCCCGTGGGTGCGGCTGACTGTGTCATGTCTGTTCGGGGATGTGCCCGCGAGCGGCCGGGATGGCCGCCAAGCGCGCTGATGGGCCGGGTGGCGGGCCTGATCCTTGAGCATCTTCCGACGAAGTGGGCATCGGTTCGTCGCAGAAAATGCGGCAATTCAGAGTCAGCGGCCCGGCGCGTCCGCCGGACCCGATTGTGGCAGGATTGTAGCACGGGCCCGGAGGGGCGCAAGGCGGTGCGCGCCTGCCCCTCCGTCAGCCGGCCTTCACCCCGCGCTCATGCGTCATTCGGCGGCGCTGCGGCGACCTTGGCCGAAGCGGCGCTCGATGTAGTCGATCACGATGCCCTCGAAGTCCTTGGCGAGCGTCGGACCGCGCAGGGTCATCGCCTTCTTGCCGTCGATGAAGACCGGGGCGGTCGGGGTCTCGCCGGTGCCGGGGAGCGAGATGCCGATATCGGCGTGCTTCGACTCGCCCGGACCGTTGACGATGCAGCCCATCACGGCGACGTTCAGGCCTTCGACGCCCGGATAGGTCCTGCGCCACTCGGGCATCGAGGTGGTGATCCAGTTCTGGATGTCGCGCGCCAGCTCCTGGAACACCGTCGAGGTGGTGCGGCCGCAGCCCGGGCAGGCGGCGACGAGCGGCACGAAGGTGCGGAAGCCCATCGTCTGGAGCAGCTCCTGGGCCACCTTCACCTCGACGGTGCGGTCGCCGCCCGGCTCCGGGGTCAGGGAGTAGCGGATCGTGTCGCCGATGCCCTCCTGGAGCAGCACGCCGATCGCCGCGGAGGCCGCCACGATGCCCTTGGTGCCCATGCCGGCCTCGGTCAGGCCGAGATGGATGGCGTAGTCCGAGCGCCGCGCCACCTCGCGGTAGACTGCGATCAGGTCCTGCACGGCCGAGACCTTGGCCGAGAGCACGATGCGTTCCTTCGGCAGGCCGATCTCCACCGCCCGGTCGGCGGAGAGGAGGGCGGATTGCACCATCGCCTCGCGCATCACCGCGCGGGCGTCGCGCGGACGGGCCGAGTTGGCGTTCTCGTCCATCATGTGGGTGAGGAGCGCCTCGTCGAGAGAGCCCCAGTTGGCGCCGATGCGCACGGCCTTGCCGTAGCGGGCGGCCTGCTCGACGATGGTGCCGAACTGCAGGTCCTTCTTCTCCTTGAAGCCGACATTGCCCGGGTTGATCCGGTACTTCGCCAGCGCCTCGGCGCAGGCCGGATGGTCGGTGAGGAGCTTGTGGCCGATATAGTGGAAGTCGCCGACGAGCGGGACGTGGACGCCGATGCGGTCGAGCCGCTCGCGGATCTTCGGCACGGCGGACGCCGCCTCGTCGCGGTCGACGGTGATGCGCACGACCTCGGAGCCGGCCCGGGCGAGGGCCGCGACCTGTGCCACCGTGGCGTCGATGTCGGCCGTGTCGGTGTTGGTCATCGACTGCACGACGATCGGGGCGCCGCCGCCCATCACCACCGCGCCCTCGCCCTCGCCGATCCGGACGCCGACGGTGCGGTGCCGGGGGCTCGGGCCGGCGATCTCGGGAGCGGCGTCCGCCGGGGCGGTCGCGGCGAGGGCTTCCATGGCTTCCATCGGATACCTTCGGGGGTCGTTCGCTAGAGTCTTGAGGGTCGCTTCAGTCGCGGCGTGACAACCGTCTAGAGCATTTCCGGGCGGGGTGGAAATCGCTTCGTTCCGCTGAAGACGGCGGCCGCGATCGACGGCCCGGACCGGCTGGTCCCGGAATGCTGCGACATCCTTGCCAAACCCTTCCCGGGAGCGCCACCGACGGGATTATCCCGGCCTGGAGCACCGTCTTAGCTGAGGGTGACGATCCGACGCGTCAAGCGCGTGACGCAGGGCCACCCGGCGCGACGTTGCGGCGCACCATTTGCTTTTGCAATGCAGCACACCACATCCCGGGACATGACGGACACGACCCTACCCCAGCAAGCGGAGTCCCGCGGGGCGACAGTCCCCGACGCGGCTCCCGACATCGCCGGCCGTGCCGCCTGCGGCACTCTCCCGGACTCCGCCGGCTCGCGTCAGGCAGCCTCCGGACCGCTCGGGCGCGGCCTCGTCGGGCCCCGGGCCGAGAAGCCGATCGCGCTCGCGCTCCAGGGCGGCGGCGCCCACGGCGCCTTCACCTGGGGCGTGCTCGACGCCCTGATCGAGGACGGCCGCCTCGCCTTCGAGGCGATCACCGGGGCCAGCGCCGGCGCCATGAACGCCGTCGTGATGGTCGACGGCTGGCTGCGCGGCGGTCCCGACGGCGCGCGAGAGCGCCTGGAGGCGTTCTGGCGCGAGGTCAGCCTCGACGCCGACCTGCCGCAGGCGCAGCAGACCTTCGTCGACGGGGTGATGAGCTTCTGGAAGAAGACCCCGGTCGGGGCGTTCTGGAACGCCGTCGCCAGCCCGTACGCGACCAATCCGCTCAACATCAATCCGCTGAAGCGGGCGCTCTCCGACACGGTGGATTTCGAGGCTTTGCGCCGGGACGGGCCGGCCGACCTGTTCATCTCGGCCACCAACGTCTGGACCGGCAAGCTCGCGGTGTTCGAGCGGCCCGACCTCACGGCCGACCACGTCATGGCCTCGGCCTGCCTGCCGACGGTGTTCCAGGCGGTGGAGATCGACGGGGTGCCGCACTGGGACGGCGGCTATCTCGGCAACCCGCCGCTCTACCCGCTCTATCACGGCGCCCGCTCGCCCGACATCCTGCTCGTCCAGATCAACCCGGTCGAGCGCCGCGAGACACCGCGCAGCCCGGCCGAGATCCGCGACCGGCTCAACGAGATCACCTTCAACGCCAACCTGCTGCGCGAATTGCGGGCGATCGACTTCGTCGACGACCTGATCACCGACGGCGTGCTCGGGCGCTCGAACGCCTACAAGCAGGTGCTGCTCCACCGCATCGACGGCAGCGGCTCGGCGCTCGACGACGCCTCGGCCTCCTCGCGGCTGACGGCGCAGTGGCCGTTCTTCCTCCACCTGCGCGATGCCGGGCGGGACGCCGCGAAGGCGTGGCTGGCGGAGAACTACGACGCGGTCGGGCGCGAGAGCACGCTGGACCTGAAGGCGATGTATACCTGAGGCGCGACCCCTCCTGAGCCCTCCCCCTCCGCGGGGGAGGGTGGCCTGCGGAGCAGGCCGGGAGAGGGGCAGCGCGACGCCGATCCAGGTCGGCGCCTGTCAGAACGGTTCAGTCATTTTCGGAAGCGTCGTCCCCTCTCCCGACCCCTGCTGACGCAGGGGCCACCCTCCCCGCAGAGGGGGAGGGTTCTCGCAGGCGCGTCCAGCCCTTCCCCCCGTTAGACTTGACGCGCTAAAATATTAGTGCACCAATGGATGGAAAGCGCGGAGCGATCCGTGGCCGATCGAGGGCCGGCAGAGCCCAGACGGAAAACGGGGGAAACATGACGATCACACGCCGCAACGCGGTCGCGGGGCTCGCGGCCGGAGCGGGGTTCGCTCTCACGGGCCGGGCCCGGGCCGAGCTGGCCCTGCCGAAATCGCCGGTCGTCGTCACGGTGGTCGACGTCGCCGGCAACCTGGCGCTGACCCAGAAGGCGATCGAGGCCTATCGCCGCGCGAAGCCCGGCATCGTCTCGCGCTTCGCCTTCACCAAGGCGCCGGCTCCGGAGCTGCCCTCGAAGCTCAAGGCGCAGCAGGCCGCCGGCCGGGTCGACATCGACCTCGTGCTCACCGGCACCGACGGCATCGCCACCGGCATCGAGCAGAAGCTCTGGGTCGATCTCAAGCCCCACGCCGGCCAGCTGCCGAAGCCCGACGACATCTACCAGCCCGCGGCGCTCCGGCTGAACGGCCTGGCGCAGGGCCAGGGCCTGTGCGTCGCCTGGTACCCGTCCGGGCCGCTGATCGAGTACATGCCCGAGCGGGTGAAGACGGTGCCGACGAGCGCCGAGGAGCTTCTGGCCTGGGCGCGCCAGAACAAGGGCAAGTTCATGTATGCCCGCCCGGCCAATTCCGGCCCCGGCCGCACCTGGATCATGGGCCTGCCCTACATCCTCGGCGACAAGGATCCGACCGATCCGGACAAGGGCTGGGACAAGACCTGGGACTACCTGCGGGCTATCGGGGAGACCGTCGATTACTACCCGGGTGGGACCTCGCAGACGATGAAGGAGCTCGGCGAGGGCAGCCGCGACATCATCGTCTCGACCACCGGCTGGGACATCAACCCGCGGGTCCTCGGCGTGGTGCCGGCCGAGGCCAAGGTCGGCACGCTGAAGAACTTCCGCTGGGTCGCGGACGCTCATTACATGGCGGTGCCGAAGGGCGTGCCGGACGAGAAGCTCGCCGTCATCCTCGACCTGATGGCCTTCCTGCTCCAGCCGGCGCAGCAGGCCTACACCTACGACGAGGGCTACTTCTATCCCGGCCCGGCCGTGAAGGGCGTCACCCTCGACATGGCCCCGCCGGAGAGCCGCGCGGCGATCAAGGAATTCGGCCGGCCGGAATACGACCGGATGATCGCCGAGCACCCGATCGAGATGCCGCTCGATCCCGACAAGCTGGTGGTGGCCTTCCGCCGCTGGGACGAGCAGGTCGGCTCCGGCAAGAAGCGCTAGAGCATTTTCCGACGAAGTGGATACCGGTTCGTCGCAGACAATGCGGCAAAACCAAAGACCTAGAGAAGCTTCGCGATTGCGGAGCGATCGTGAAGCGCTCTAGCACCGCGCCGGAGCCCGAAAGAGGTCCCGCGGGAGGAGAGGAAGCGGATGGCACGCCATCACGAGGCGCCGCAGGACCTGCGGCTGAGCGGCCTGAGCCGCCGGTTCGGCGCGATGACCGCCCTCGACGGGCTCGATTTGACGATCCGGGGCGGCGAGTTCATCGCCCTCCTCGGGCCGTCCGGTTGCGGCAAGTCGACGGCGCTCAACTGCATCGCCGGGCTCCTGCCGCTCACCGGCGGGTCGATCCATCTCGGCGAGCGCCGCATCGACCGGCTGAAGCCCGAGGAGCGCGGCTTCGGCATGGTCTTTCAGAGCTACGCGCTCTTCCCGCACATGAACGTGGCGAAGAATGTCGGCTTCGGCCTCGCCATGCGGGGTGTGAAGGGCCAAGAGGCCGCGCGCCGGGTCGACGACGCGCTGGCGCTGGTGCGGCTGCAATCGCAAGCCGCCAAGCTCCCGGGCCAGATGTCCGGCGGCCAGCAGCAGCGCGTCGCCATCGCCCGGGCGATCGTGATCGAGCCGCCGGTGGTGCTGATGGACGAGCCGCTGTCGAACCTCGACGCCAAGCTGCGCCTGGAGATGCGGGCCGAGATCCGCCGCATCCACGACGCCATCGGCTCGACCACGATCTACGTCACCCACGACCAGGACGAGGCCCTGTCGATGGCCGACCGGATCGTGGTGATGCGCGACGGGCGCATCCGCCAGGTCGGCACGCCGGAGGATCTCTACGAGCGCCCGGCTCATCCCGACGTCGCCGACTTCATGGGCTACCGCAATCGCCTGCGCGGCCGGGCGGTCGCGGTGGACGGCGCGCGGGCCGAGGTCGAGGTCTGCGGCACCCGCCTCGCCGGCACCCTGCGCGAGAGCATCAGCCCCGGCGCGCCCGCCGTCGCGGCGATCCGCCCGGAGGACCTGACGCCGGCCTCCGAGGGGGTGCCGGTCCGGGTCGCCAGCATCGAGTATCGCGGCCGGGCCTTCTTCGGCACCGCGGTGGCGCAGGACGGGACCGAGCTGTTCTTCCGTTCCGACCGGTCGGTGGCGCAGGACGAGACCTTGCGCCTCGCCGCCGCCTCGCCCCGGGTCCTGGTGTTTCCCGGGGAGGCCGCGTGACCTCGGCCTCGCTTCCCACGGCCGCCCCGACGGCGCCCCGGGCCGAGACGCCGCCCCTCTCGGTGCGGCTCGCCGCCCGGGGCCTCGACGGCACCACGCTCCTGGTGCTGCCGGCGCTGCTGGCGATCCTCGGCCTGTTCGTCTACCCCTTCGCCTACGGCCTCGTCCTGTCGCTGCAGCCGAAGGCCGGGGCCTGGTGGGCGAACTACGCCCGCTTCTTCTCCGACCCGTTCCTCTACGACACCATCGGCGCCACCTTGCGCCTCGCGCTGCCCGTCACGCTGCTCAACCTGGCGCTGGCGGTGCCGATCGCGCTCCGCGTGCGGCTGATGCGGCGCCAGCGCCTGCTCACCACCATCCTGGTCCTGCCGATCACGCTGGGCACGGTGCTGGTGGCCGAGGGCCTGCTCAACTTCCTCGGGCCTCAAGGCTGGTTCAACCGCTCGCTGGTCTGGCTCGGTCTGATCGGCGGTCCGCTCAAGCTCACCAACAACTACTGGGGCGTGTTCGCCTCGCTCCTCATCACCGGCTTCCCGTTCGCGTTCCTGCTGACGCTCTCCTCGGTCACCGGCATCGATCCGGCGCTGGAGCAGGCGGCGGCGACCCACGGCGCCAATGCCTGGCAGCGCTTCACGAAGGTCATCCTGCCGCTGATCCTGCCCGGCCTCGCCGTGACCTTCTGCCTGTCCTTCGTCCAGGCTTTTTCCGTATTTCCGTCCGCGGTGCTGCTCGGCGCGCCGGCGGGCGCGACGCGGGTGATCTCGATCGCGGCCTACCAGGCGGCGTTCGAGGAGTACGACTACTCGCTGGCCTCGGCGATCGCGATGATCATGGCGGCGGTCCAGCTCGCCATCGTGGGGCTGCTGCTCTGGGGCCGCACGCTCCTCTATACCGGCCCGGTCGGAGGCACCAAGGGATGATCCGCGACACCGGCCTCGGCTCGCGCCTGTGGCGGATGGCGGTCTGGTCCGTCACGCTGCTGTTCTGCCTCAACCTCCTGGCGATGATCGCCGCGGTGGTGCTCAACTCCTTCGCCACGCGCTGGCTCGGCACCTGGCTGCCCCTCGGCTTCACCACCCGCTGGTATGCCGCGGCCTGGGACGAGTTCCAGCTCGGCGACGTGCTGGTGGTGACGCTCCAGGTGGTGTTCCTGGTGGTCTTCCTCTCCGGGCTCCTCGGGGTCACGGCGGCCTACGCGCTGGCGCGCCGCGACTTCCCGGGCAAGCGGCTGGTGATGCTGGTCTTCCTGCTGCCGCTGCTCGTGCCGCCGATCACCTACGGCATCCCGCTCGCCACCGTGCTCTACCAGGCGGGGCTCGCCGGCACGCTGTGGGGCGTGGTTCTGGCCAACCTCGTGCCGAGCGTGCCCTTCGTGGTGCTGGTGATGATCCCGTTCATCGAACAGATCGACCCGCGCATCGAGGCGGCGGCCCGGGTCTTCGGCGCCGGCACCCGCCAGCTCTTCCTGCGGGTGCTGCTGCCGCTCCTCATCCCCGGCATCCTGGCCGCCCTGCTGCTGGTGCTGGTGCGCACCATCGCGATGTTCGAGCTGACCTTCCTGGTCGCCGGGCCGACGAGCCAGACGCTCGTCGTGGCGCTCTACTACGCGGTCTTCGCCGCCGGCGTACGGGCCGGGCAGTCGATCGACGCGATGGCGGTGGTCTACATGGCCGTCACGCTGGTCTGGCTGGTGATCGCGCTGCGCTTCGTCAATCCGACGCAGATCGTCGCAAGGGCGAAGCAGCAGGGGGCGCATTGAGGGGGGCGACCCGAGCATCTGATCCAGGCGAGGCTTCGGGGACGAACCCGATCGACTCGTCCGTGCGAGGGTCCGGACCGGGCGGAAGGCGGACGGTCCCGAGTATCGGTTGCCGGCAACGTGCTGAGAGCCGTCGGTCAGGGGCCGCGGGCATTCCCGTCTCGACGCCGCCGACCCTCAGGCGCGTCGCTTCCGGCCCGATCGCCGCGTGCCGACCTGGAACGGCGTCGGCGCCGCGGCCAGGATCGGCTTCCAGGTCGCGCTCCAGTCTTCGAGGGGGGTGGGATCGGACTTGTGGACCAAGTCGAGGAAGGCGAGCCCGACCTCGGCGGTGGCCCGCTTCACCAGGGGGTTCAGCGGCCCGCCGTTCCGCAGGGAGCGGTCGGTGAAGACGTTGTGCGGACCGCCCTGGAACACGACCAGGGCCTTCCGGGGAGTCGGGATCGCCGCGTAGACGTCGATGCGGTCCTGGACGGGCGAATAGCGGCCCGGGATGCGGATCGTGTCCTCCGTCGTGGTGACATGGAGCGTCGGGACGTCGACCGAAGCGAGGACCGCCGCGAGGTCGGTCTCGCCGTAGAAGGGCGGCGCCGAGATCACGATGCTCGCCGTGAACCGCGGGTCCCGGAAACCCAAGGGTCTCCCGTCGCGGATCACCTGGGCGCCGGTGAGGATCAGGGTCGTGTTCGCCCCGAAGGAGTGCCCGGCCGCGACGATGCGCTTGCGGTCGATGGCGGAATGGAAGGGGCTGTCGCGCTGCAGCAGGCGGTCGAGGCCGAAGCTCACGTCCCGCGTCCGTTCGATGGCCTCGCGCTCGTCCGCCGCGTCGCCGAGGCGGTCGAGGAGCAACAGGGGGTTGCCCTGCCACAGCGTCTCGTCGCTGCCGACGTGCTGGATGTGCAGGCTGGCGACACCGCGTGCCGACCATCCCTCGCCGAGGTAGCTGTAGCCCTTCCGGGAGCCGCCGAGCCCGTGGGAGAAGACGATCAGCGGGACCGGACCCGTCCGGGTCGAGGCGGCCGGCCAGTAGAGCCGGGCCGGCACCACACGGTCGCGGGCCGTGTCGACCCATTCGAAGTCGATCACCTGAGCCTCGTCGGACGCCGGCAGCGCCAGGGCCGGCCGTCCTGGGAGCAGGCTTCCGGCACCGGCCGCCAGCACCATGGCGCCGAAGCGGCGGCGGTCGAGGCCGCGGGTGGCGGTCCCGGCGGAGGTGAGCGGCTGGGATGGAGTGGCGTCGACGATGGCCATGGATGTCTCGCAGGAGCCCGGCTGTCGGATCGCACCGGCCGGAACCGTATGGCTACGGTTTGACGCGGGTGGGCTCGGTCGTCTGTGTTCCCTCGCACGGTCACGAGCCTGGATCGCGGTCCCTTGCGGACACTCGAGACGCTGCCGTTGAAGGTGCGAATGGGGTCGAAAAAGCAGCCCCTCCCGTCGCCGAACCGGTCAGGCTCCGACCCGAGCCGCCGGTCCTACCCCCGGAACCGCCACACCCCCGTCCGCTTGATCTCGGCATCCTCCAGCGCCCGGGTCACCGGCACCGCGTAGGTCGCGAGGGACTCCAGCCGGTCCTTCGGCAGGTAGGCCCGGCCGGGATCGCCGAGCAGCACCCGGGCGCCGCGGGCGTGCAGGCCCGCCAGCCAGTCGCCGACCCGGGCGGCGAGGTCGCGCTCGTAGAAGATGTCGGCGGCGAGTACGCAGTCCCAGCCCTCGTCGCGGCCGATGAGGTCGGCGCCCGTCGCGGCGATGCGCTCCGCGACGCCGTTCTCGGCCGCGTTGAGGCCGATCGCCGCGAGGGCGAAGGGATCGAGATCGCTCGCCTCGACCGAGGCCGCACCCGCCATCGCCGCCGCGATGGCGACGAGGCCGGAGCCGGAGGCGAAATCGAGCACCCGGGCGCCAGCCACGGTCCTGGGATTCTCCAGCACGTAGGCGGCGAGCGCTTGGCCCCCGGCCCAGGCGAAGGCCCAGAACGGCGGCGGCAGGCCGATCTCGCCGAGTTCCTCCTCGGTGCGGCCCCACAGCTCCGTCGCCTCGTCGGCGACGTGCAGGCGGATCGCGGGCGCGTGCGGCACCGGGCGCAAAGCGGTATGGGCGCGGACGAAGTCGACCGGATCCATCAGGCGAGCTCCTCGTAGAGGCGCAGGACCTGGGCCGTCACGGCGGCCTCGGTGAAGCCGCCGGTGATGACCCGGGCGCGGGCCGCCGCTCCCATCCGGGCGACGAGGGCGGGATCGGCGGCGAGCCGCACCATCGCGGCGGCGAGGGCCTTCGGGTCGTCCCGCGGCACGACCAGCCCCTCGATCCCGTCCCGCACCAGGGTCCGGCAGCCCGGCACGTCGGTGGTGAGGATCGCCCGGCCGCTCGCGGCGGCCTCCAGGAGCGCCCGCGGCAGGCCTTCGCCCCCGCGCGAGGGCAGGCAGGCGACGTGGGCGCGGGCGAGGGCGCCGGCGACGTCGTCGGTGGGGCCGTGCCAGACGATTCCGTCGCGCGACCATTCGCGCAACGTGGCTTCCGGGATGGCGCGGCGGTTCGACGGGTCGGGCGCGCCGTGGAGGGCGAGTTCGAGAGTCGCGCCCTCGGCCCGGGCGAGACGGGCGGCCTCCACGGCCGTGTCGATCCCCTTCGACCACAGCATCCGGGCGGTGAGCGCGATCCGCAGCGGCGGCTGCGGCGGCAGGGCGCTCGGCACCCAGACCTCGGGGTCGATGCCGGCGCCGCCGACCACCGCGACCTTCGGGCTGTCCGGGTCGAGGCCGAGGAGCCGCGCGTCGTCCGGGTTCTCGAACAGGTAGCGGGTGCGGGCGGTCTCGAGCGGGCCGCGGATCAGGAGCCGCAGCGCGGTGCGGGCGAGGCGCCCCGTCCGGTCCTGGCGGGCGCCGATCAGCCCGAGGCCGGTGAGCGCATAGACCCGCGACGGGATGCCGGCGAGCAGGGCCGCCGTCCCGCCGATCAGGATGCCGCGCAGCGCGATGCAGTGGACGATGTCGGCCTTGAGCTCTTTCAGGATCCCGGCGAGCTGGCCTGCGGCGTAGCCCGCCGCCATCGGGTTGAGGCTCGACCGCTCGGCCTCGAGCGCCACCACCCGGGCGCCGGTGGCGGCGATGGTTTCGCGATGCGCCCGCACCCGGGTGACGACCGAGACGGTGTGCCCGGCCGCCACCGCGGCGCGGGCCATCGGCAGGAAGTGCGAGGCGAAGAACCAGTCCTCGGTGACCACGAAGGCGACGTGCGGCCGTCGTCCCTCTCCGCCCGCGTCCTGTGGCTGCACCGTCGTCTCTCCCGCTCGAGGTCACGCCCTCCCTACAGCCTGGCGCGGCGCCGGGATACCGCCGGGCCATACTCCGCGCCCGTAGGAACCGGGACGGGCTCGCGCCGGTTGAGTCCGACCGGAACCCGTGAGGTCGTGAAGCCCATGCTGTCGGATCCCGAGATGGCGGAATCGGCCGCCGAGGATCGCGTCGACACCCGCGACGCCGCCCGCGAGGCGGGCCTTCGCTACGTCAGCGACGAGGAGCCGGGCTATCGCCGCAAGCGCAACGGCCGCGGCTTCGCCTATGTCGACGGCAAGGGCGCGAAGGTGCGGGACGAAGCAGTTCTGGCGCGGATCCGATCGCTCGCGATCCCGCCGGCCTATACCGACGTGTGGATCTGCCGCCACGCCAACGGCCACATCCAGGCGACGGGGCGCGACGCCCGCGGCCGCAAGCAGTACCGTTACCACCCGGAGTTCCGCCAGGCCCGGGAGAGCACCAAGTTCGCCCACATGATGACCTTCGCCGAGGTGCTGCCGGGTCTCCGCGCGACGGTCGAGGAGCATATGGGCCGGCGCGGGCTGCCGCGCGAGAAGGTGCTGGCGACGGTGGTGCACCTGCTCGAGACCACCCTGATCCGGGTCGGCAACGACGACTACGCCAAGCAGAACAAGAGCTACGGCCTCACCACCCTGCGCGACCCGCACGTAACGATCGAGGGCAGGGAGCTGAAGTTCCGCTTCAAGGGCAAGAGCAACAAGGTCTGGGAGCTCGCGGTCCACGACCGCCGGGTGGCGAAGATCGTCAAGGCCTGCCAGGACCTGCCGGGCCAGGAGCTGTTCCAGTACCTCGACGAGGACGGCGAGCAGCGCGACGTGACCTCGGCCGACGTGAACGCTTACCTGCGCGAGATCACCGGCCGCGACATCACCGCCAAGGACTTTCGGACCTGGTCCGGTACGGTGCTGGCCGCGATGGCTCTGCGCGAGTTCGAGGCCTTCGACAGCGAGGCCAAGGCGAAGCGCAACGTCCGGGAGGCGATCGAGCGGGTGGCCGAGCGGCTCGGCAACACGCCGACGATCTGCCGCAAGTGCTACATCCACCCGGAGATCCTGGGCTGCTACCTCGAGGGCGAGCTGCTGCTCCAGGTCAAGGACGAGGTCGAGGCGGCTCTGCGCGAGGACATCGCGTCCCTGCGGCCGGAGGAGACGGCGGTGCTCGGCCTGCTCCGGGGGCGTCTCGCCAAGGTCGAGCAGGCGGCGAAGACCGCGGCCGGGCCCCTCAAGGGACGCAAGACGGGGACGGAGCCGGGCAAGACGCGCTCGGCCAAGGAGGGAAAGACCTCCTCGGCCGCCTCGGCGCGCTCCAGCAAGGTGGCGTCGCGCAAGGCTGCCTGATCCGGCCGATACAGGGCGGTCCCAAGGGACGGTCCCGAGAGACGGTCCCAGAGGAGGACCGCCCGATCCCGCGCCGTCCCTCAATGGGGGACGACGCGATGCGCCTCGTGGTTGATGCGCCGCAGCGGCCGGGCCTCGCCCTCGAGCACCGGCGCCAGGCCGATCTGCCGGGCGAGCTGCACCAGGTCCTTGAGCCGTCCGGTCTTGGTCTTGCGGCGCAGGTTGAGCCGGTGGGTCTCGACCGTGCGCACGCTCACCGTGAGGCGGCGTGCCACCTCCTTGTTGCTGAAGCCGGCCGAGAGGAAGCGCAGCACCTCGGCCTCCCGCGGGGTGAGCCCCAGGCTCTCGGCCACCGCTTCTGGGTCCTGGGTCTCGGCCTCGCCCTCGTGCAGCGGCAGGTCGTGGGCCAGCGCCAGGATCGTCGTGCAGATGTCGCGCGGCGCCGCGCAGCGGGCCACGAAGGCGTCGGCCCCCGCGGCCGCGTACCGGCCGATCTCGGCCGCGTCGGCGGCCTGGAACGCGACCAGGATCCGGACGTCCGGCGCCCGCTCGCGCAAGGACGCCACCGCCGCCGGATCGTATTCGGGCGCGAAGGCGAGGACGACGCAAGTCGAGCCGGAGTCCCGCAGCTCCTCCTCGCCCACCGTCCGCAAGGTCGGGGTGTGTTCCAGCGTCGCCCGGAAGGCGGTGCCGAGATCCGACGGCTCGTTGATGATCAGAACCTTCACGGCGTCACTCATGCCGCTTGCCCTCCGTCCCAGCGCGATACAGGCGCGGTGTCCATGGAGGAGACTGATCAATCTCCGTTCCACGTCGGCGGCCGCGGGCGTGTCCCGTCCGGCTGCGGGCCTTTGCAAGGGTGCGCCCGAGGGGAGAAGTGCCTAGGTAGACCGACTCCGCGGCAGGATGTCGCGAATCTCGGAGCTCGGGGAGCCGCGCGGGGGAGCGGCGGGGCCCGGGCGTCCGGTCCAGTTTGGAACGCGGGCCTCGGTACTTTCCCGCATTGGGTCAAGCCGGGACGGCGCGCTCCAGGAACGGGCTGACCGGAAGCGCGCGGCAGGGCGGGAACGGTCCGCGGGGCGTGAAGCCCGCGCGGCGGTAGAGCGCCTGTGCCTCCTCGTTGCGGATGCCGACTTCGAGCACGATCACCCGGGCGCCGAGCCCCCGGGCCTGCGCCTCGGCGCCCCGCGCCAGGGCGGATCCGACGCCGCGCCCGCGCGCCTGCGCGGCGACGATCAGGCGCTTCAGCTCGACCATACCGTCGCCGCGCTCGATCACCGCGCAGAGGCCGACCGCTTCGGTGGCGACGCGCGCCACGAGGAGGTGAGTTCCCGGTACCGCCAGGCTCTCGGGTGTGATCGGGCGGCGCGGCGCGTCCGGATAGAGCCGCGCCGCCACGGCATCCGCCAGCGACAGCAGCGCCGGCACGTCGTCCTGCAGGGGTGTCTCGACCCGGATGGTCACGGCCGTCGTCATGACGCCCAGGGGATTGCGCAACAGCGGTTGCCGGTTTTGCGAAAAAAAATCTGCGACAAAACAAGAACCTCAGCGGACGAAGCGCTGGCCTGACAACGCTTCGTCCGCTGAGGGTAGCCGGGTTCGGCCGCGGCCGGAACGGTCCGATGGTCCGGCCGGGCGATCAGCCGGGCTCCCCGACCCTGAGCACGGTCTGGCGGAACGGCCCGCCCTGCGCCGCCGCGTGGGCGACGGCCGCGTTCGCCTCCTCGAGCGGGAACGCCGTCACGGCGTATTCCTCCAGGCGCAGCAGCCCGGCGCGGACGAGCCCGGCCATCCGCCCGACCGCGTCCGGCGGGTACATCCATTGGCCCCGCACCGTGATGTCGTTGCGCATGATCCACGGGTACGGCAGCGCCAGGTCGTCCCCGCCGAGCATGCCGACGCCGCCCATCAGCACCACCCGCCCGTAGGGGCGCACGCTCATCACCGCCGCCCGCACCACCGTCGCGGCGGCAGAGGGCGGCAGGATGTCGAGCACGCAATCGATCGGGCCGGGTGCGGCGGCCATCATGCGGGCCCGGTCCGCCGCCTCGTCGCCGGTCAGCGTCACCGGACGGATCCGGGCGCCGAAGCGCCGGACGAGATCGGCGAGGATCCGCTCGTTGCGGCCCGGGGCGACCACGCAGGCCGCCCCCATGGCGAGGCCGGCCGCGACGGCGGCGCTGCCGAAATGGCCGGTCGCGCCGCTCACCAGCAGCGTCTCGCCGGCCCGGAGGTTCGCCGCCAAGAGGCCGCCATAGGGAACCAGCAGGGTGTTGAGCGCGCACCAGTGCCCGGCCTGCGCCTCGGCGATCGGGCCGATGCGGATCGCGTTCTCGGTCGGCACCCGCACCCGCTCGGCGAAGGCGCCGTCCCGGTGGTAGGCCTGGAGCCTCTGCCCGCCCTCGCCCCGGGCGCTCCAGCCCTGGAGCACGATGTCCGGCATGGCGGCGTCGTCGCGCGAACGCACGGTCGGGTCGCAGAACACCCAGTCGCCGACCGCGAGCTTCGTCGCGTCGGGGCCGATCGCGCGCACCCGGCCGACCGCCCCGCAGCCGGGAATGACCGGCGCCGGCAGCAGGTAGCGGCGCGCCCCGGACAGGACCTCGCCGGTATAGGGCAGCACCGGAGCGGCCGCGACGTCGACGACCACCTCGCCCGTCCCGATCACCGGGTCCGGGACCTCCGCGACGACCAGCGGCGACCCGAACGCCTTGAGCACGGCAGCCTTCATCTCTTCGCCTCCTCTGCGGGATGCGCGGAGGATGGCGCCTGAGACGGGGGCCGGAAGGCCTGGTATTATCCTGGGATTGAGGAGACCCACCGTCGCGCGGGAGGTACGGATGAGCGATCCCCGGCAGAAGGCGTTCGGCGACTTCCTGCGCTCGCGCCGCGAGCAGCTCGATCCGGCCCGCCTGGCGATCCCGTCCCTGCGGCGGCGCCGGACCCCGGGCCTGCGCCGCGAGGAGGTCGCCGAGCGGGCCGGCATCGGCATCGACTGGTACGTGCGCCTGGAGCAGGGGCGCGACGTCGGCCCATCGGCCGCCACGATCGATGCCCTCGCTCGGGCGCTGTGCCTGAGCGAGGCCGAGCACGCGCATCTGCGCGCCCTGGCCCGCCGCGGCCGGCCGTCGGCCTTCATGCGCGAGGTGGTGCCGCCGACGATCGCCCGCCTCGTCCGCGGCCTGCCGCAGCCGGCCTACGTCACCGGCCGGCGCTGGGATCTGCTGGCCTGGAACCAGGCCGCCGCCGACCTGTTCGGCTTCGACGACCTCGCCGAGGGGGAGCGCAACATCCTCCACTTCGTCCTGACCGACGCTCGGGCGCGGGCCCTGTTCGGGCCGGCCTGGGCGCAGGAGGCGCAGCGTATGGTGGCGCAGTTCCGCGCCGTCCACGACCTCTCGGCGGCCGATCCGGCGTTCCTCGATCTCCTCGGCCGCCTCACCGAGGGCTGCCCGCTCTTCCCCGGGTGGTGGCGCGCGCACGAGGTGCGCGGCGGGGGCGGCGGGCGCAAGGTGCTGCACCATCCGGGGCGCGGCCGGCTCGTCTTCGACTACGCGACCTTCCAGGCGACCGGCGATCCCGCGCTCAAGCTCGCGATCTACGCGCCCGCGGAACCCTGAGGCTATCCCGCCCGCGCCAGGATCAGGTCGGTGGCCGCCGAGACGACCCGGTTGCGCCCCGTGCTCTTGGCCTCGTAGAGGGCGATGTCGGCGCGCTTGAGCAGGCCGCCGACGGTCTCGCCCTCCGACCAGGTGCTGACGCCGAAGCTCGCGGTGAGCTGCACCGGGCCGCGCTGGCCCTTGAAGCGCAGCTGCGTGCAGCGCAGCCGCAGGCGCCCGGCGGCGGCCTCGGCCTCCTCCAGGGTGCGCCCGGGGAGCGCCAGGGCGAATTCCTCGCCGCCGATGCGCCCGGCGATGCCGCCGGCCTCGGTCAGCAGCTCGCCGGCGACGCCGCGGATCGCCGTGTCGCCGAGCTCGTGGCCGTGCTGGTCGTTGAGGGCCTTGAAGTGGTCGACGTCGACGAGGATCATCGACAGCCGGCCATGGGCGCCGGCCCGGTCGGCGACGTCGCCGACCCGCTGCAGGAAGGCGCGACGGTTGAGGAGCCCGGTCAGCGCGTCGGCCTCGGCCAGCCGGATCAGCTCGCGCTGCATCCCGGTCATCCGCTCGGCCGCTCGCAGGCGGGCATAGAGCTCCTCCGGGCCCGGCGGCTTGTCGATGAAGTCGTCCGAGCCGCTGTCGAGCGCCTCCGCCAGGTTGCGGGCGTTGCGGGCCGACGACATGGTGATGATGTAGAGCGGCCGGTGCGCGTCCGCGAGGAGGCGGGCCGACCAGCACAGTTCGAGGCCGCTCAAGGGGCGGACCTCGAGGCTGGTGATCATCGCGGTGACCGACGCGTTGTCGGTGATGAAATCGAGGGCCTCGCGCGAATCCGTGAACGTGTCCACGGTGTGCCCGCGGGGGGTCAGGAGCCCGCTGATGACCTTGAGCACCACCCGGCTCGGATCGACGACGACGATGTGCATGGCGCCCCCCGGCAGGAGGACCAACTCCCGCTTCCCGCGACGAGGTTGCGCGCGAAGGTTTAACGTCGCCTCAAGGCGCGGCGCGCAATCGCGGGGCTTACGGTGATGCCGGAGAAGACCGTGCCGACCACGCCGGACGGGCGCTACATCGTGGTGCGCGGGCGGCTCTGGCGCCGCGCGAATCCGGGCCTGCCGGATGGCGTGCGCGAAGCCCTGGTGCAGGACCTGATGCGGGCCCGCCGCGCGGTGCGCGCCGCGAAGGGGGAGGGCGGGGCGGCGCTCTCCGCGGCGAGGGCCGCCGTCGATGCGGCCAAGCACGGCCTCGGCGAGCGCGGCCCGCCCTGGTGGACGGACGGGGCGCCGGACTTCAACCGGCACCTCGCCCGCAACACGCCCTATGCGGAGTGGTTCGCCGGGCTCGCGAGCGAGTGATCCGTCAATCGACGATCCCGAGCGCGCGCATGCGCCCGATCGTCTCCATCAGCTTCGGGCCGGTGTCCTTGCGCAGGACCTCCTCGGTGAGCAGGAAGGCCGGGCCGCTGATGTTGAGCGCGAAGCGGCCGCGCCCGCCGGGGGCGTGGATCGGCGCCGCGACGGCGTTGATGTCCTGGTGCCAGATGCCGACCCCGACGCAGAAGCCGTGCCGGGCGATCTCGTCGGCGCAGCGGCGATAGGTCTGGTCGAGGCGGGCCGCATCCGTCCCGTCGCGGCGCAGGCGGGTCATGAGCGCGGTGCGCTCCGCCTCGCCGAGGCTCGTCAGCGTCGCCATGCCCATGGCGCTGCGGGCGAGCGGCAGGCGGTAGCCGACCTCGCTCGACAGGACGATGCGCTGGCCCTGGCCGCGCCAGAGCTGGACGTAGACGCTCGACAGCCCGTCGAGGAGGCCGAGGGCCACGTGGGCCTGCACCGCGGTGGCGAGATCCTGCAGGAACGGCTTCACCATCTGCGGGAACGAATTCTGGCGCAGGAAGGCGGCGCTCAGCGCCAGCACCGCCGGCCCCAGGCCGTAGCGCTCCCCCTCCGGGTCGTGCACCAGGTAGCCGAGGGAGAGCAGCGTGTGGGTCAGGCGCGAGACGGTCGGCTTCGGCAGGCCGGTGCGGGCCGCGATCTCGCGGTTGCCCAGCATCTCGGCCGCGTCCCGGAAGGCGCGCAGGACCTGCAGGCCGCGGGCGAGCGCGGTGACGAATTGCCGGTCGCCGTCCTCCGGCTCCACGATGTCCTGCGTGATCGCGCCGGCGCGTGCCGCCACCGCCTGTGCCATGCTGCCGCCTCCCTCCCGCGCCCTGTTCGTCTGGTGCTCGTCCCGGGCCGCCCTAGGGTGCCGATCCGGCGCCGGATCGGCAACATGTTTCGCGATGCGGATCGTCATTTCGCGTCTTGACCCGTCCCGGACGCGGAGGCAGTGTCTGCCCAAGGCGGGCGAGGACCCGTCGGCGACGCCGAACGCGGCGCGCCCCAAGAACGATGGAACGCCATTCCAGGAGGACGCCTTGGTCAAGACCCTCGCGCGCATCACGGCCGCCGGCCTCGTGGCCCTGGCGGCCTCGACCGCGCTCGCCGCGCCGATGAGCCTGAAGATCGCCTTCGTCGATCCGCTCTCCGGCGGCGGGGCCAGCACCGGCGAGGCCGGGCTCAAGACCTTCCAGTTCATGGCCGAGCAGATCAACGCCAAGAACCCGGACCTGAAGCTCGAGGTGATGGGCTACGACAACAAGCTCAACCCGCAGGAGAGCCTGGTCCAGCTCCAGAAGGCGATCGATTCCGGCGCCAGGGTGGTGGTGCAGGGTAACGGCTCCTCGGTCGGCGCCGCGCTGATCGACTTCGTCGGCAAGTACAACGATCGCAATCCCGGCAAAGAGATCATCTATCTCAACTACGCCGCGGTCGATCCGGCGCTGACGAACGCCAAGTGCAATTACTGGCACTTCCGGTTCGACGCCAATTCCGACATCAAGATGCAGGCTCTGACCAACTACATCAAGGGCAAGCCGGAGATCAAGAAGGTCTACCTGATCAACCAGGACTACTCGCACGGCCAGGCGGTGCGCGCCGCCGCCCGGGCGATGCTGAAGGAGAAGCGGCCCGACATCCAGATCGTCGGCGACGAGGTGGCGCCGCTGCAGAAGGTCAACGACTTCTCGCCCTACATCGCCAAGATCAAGGCCTCGGGCGCCGACACGGTGATCACCGGCAACTGGGCACAGGACATGGCCCTGCTGCTCAAGGCCGCTGGCGATGCCGGGCTGCCGGCCCACTTCTACACCTATTACGGCGGCGGCAGCGGCGGTCCGACGGCGATCAAGCAGGCGAACCTCCCCGACCGGGTCTTCCAGATCTCCGAGGGCTACGCCAACATCGACTACAAGCCCGGCCACGACTTTGAGACCGCCTTCCGCGCCAAGACCGGCCAGGAGCTGACCTACCCGCGGGTGGTCAACCTGATGAACATCCTGGCCAAGGCGACGCTGGCCGCCAAGTCGACCGACCCGAAGGCGATCGCCAAGGCGATGGATTCGATCCACCAGGACACGCTCTACGGCAAGGACAGCTTCATCCGCCCGGACGACCACCAGATCTTCCAGCCGATCTACATCTCGCGCTTCGGGCCGGTCGACACGTCGAAGGTTCTCGACAGCGAGAATACCGGCTGGGGCTGGACCGGCGACGGCGTGGTCGAGGCGAAGGACACCCTGCTGCCGACCACCTGCAAGATGGATCGGCCGAGCTGAGGCGAAGTGGGCGGCGTCCCACGAGATATGGGGTGCCGCATCACGCGTCGCGAACGACATGAGCTGAACGGCCCTTTCCCGGACGACTGGAGCGAAGCGGAAGGAGATCCGGGATCCAGGAGAGAAGTGCCGCGAAGCGGCTCTCTCTTTGCACCGTTGCAGACAAACGGACGCTTCGCGACTTTTAACGCTGGATCCCGGATCTCTTTCCGCTGACGCTTCAGTCGTCCGGGAAAGGGCGGGGTTGATCAAGTCTTGAGGCCGCGGCGAGTGCCCCTTGCCGGGCCCCGCCCCTTCGGCGCCCCGCACCGGCAGGAGCCCCCGCGTGCTCGAACTCCTCATCGTCTCGACGCTGAACGGCGTGCTCTACGGGATGCTGCTCTTCCTGATGGCGAGCGGCCTCACCCTCATCTTCAGCATGATGGGCGTGCTCAACTTCGCCCATGCCAGCTTCTACATGCTGGGCGCATTCTTCGGCTACCAGATCAGCAAGTTCACCGGATTCTGGATCGGCCTCGTCGCCGCGCCGCTGGTGGTCGGCGGGATCGGGGCGCTCGTCGAGCGCTACGGCCTGCGCAACGTCCACCGCCACGGCCACGTGCCGGAACTCCTCTTCACCTTCGGCCTCGCCTACGTGATCGAGGAGGTGGTGCAGATGGTCTGGGGCAAGCTGCCGGTCGATTACCGGGTGCCGGCGATCCTCGACTTCCCGGCCTTCACGGTGTTCGGCACCAACTACCCGGCCTACAAGCTGTTCATGCTGGTGATCTCGGTGGCGATCTTCATCGCCCTGCTCGTCGCCCTGACGCGCACCCGGGTCGGGCTGATCATCCAGGCGGCGCTGACCCATCCCAACATGGTGGCGATGCTCGGCCACGACGTGCCGAAGGTGTTCATGCTGGTCTTCGGCGTCGGTACCGGGCTCGCGGCGGTGGCCGGCGTCATCGCCGGGCCGGCTTTGGTGACGCAGGCCAACATGGCGGGCCTGCTCGGGCCGATCCTGTTCGTGGTCGTGGTGGTGGGCGGCCTCGGCTCGCTCACCGGCGCCTTCGCGGCCTCGCTGCTGATCGGGCTGGTCCAGACCTTCGCGATCTCGCTCGACGTCTCGGTCGCCAGCGTGTTCCAGGCGATCGGCATCGACGCCGCGCCGTCGGGCGGCGTGCTGGGCGACCTCTGGAACGTGACGATCGCCCAGGTCGGGCCGATCATCCCCTACCTCCTGCTGGTCCTCGTGCTGATCGCGCGGCCGACCGGCCTGCTCGGGAACCGCGAAGCATGAGCGACCTTGCCGACATCGCGCCGTCCGGGTCCTTCGCGCAGGCCGCCGCCCGCCCGTCGATCCGCCCGCGGGGTGCGAGCCTCGCCGCCCAGGTCCTGCCCTGGCTCGCCGCCGCCGCGATCCTGGTCGCGGCGCCCCTCGTCTTCACCAGCGGCACGGCGCTGACCATGATGAGCCTGATGGGCATCATGGTGGTGTTCTCCCTGTCCTACAACATGCTGCTCGGGCAGACCGGTCTCCTGTCCTTCGGCCACGCGGTCTATTACGGGCTCGGCGCCTTCTTCACCGTCCACGCGATGAACCTCGTGGCGTCCTTGCGCCTGCCCATCCCGCTGCCGCTGATGCCGGTGGTCGGGGGGCTCGCGGGCCTCGCCTTCGGGATCCTGTTCGGGGTCATCTCGACGCGGCGCGCCGGCACCGTCTTCGCCATGATCTCCCTCGGCATCGCCGAGCTGGTCTCGTCCGGCTCGCACATCCTGCACAGCTTCTTCGGCGGCGAGGAGGGCATCACGGCGAACCGGACCAAGATGCTGCGCCTGTTCGACCTCAATTTCGGGCCGCAGATCCAGGTCTATTACCTCATCGCCGCCTGGTGCCTGATCTGCGCGATCGCGATGTACGCGATCACCCGCACGCCGCTCGGGCGCCTGTGCAATGCCGTGCGGGAGAACCCGGAGCGGGTCGAGTTCCTCGGCTACGAGCCGCAATCGATCCGCATCACCGCCTTCTGCCTCTCGGCACTGTTCGCCGGCGTGGCCGGTGCTCTCGCGGGCATCAACTTCGAGATCGCCAACTCGGCCTATCTCGGCGTGCACCAGTCGGGCGTGGTGCTGCTCGCGACCTTCATCGGCGGCATCGGCACTTTCGTCGGCCCGGTCGTCGGCGCGGTGGTGGTGACGCTGCTCCAGGTCTCGCTCAGCGACCTGACGGAGGTCTGGCAGCTCTATTTCGGGCTTCTGTTCATCGCCATCGTGATGTTCGCCCCCGGCGGCATCGCCGGCCTCGCCCTGATGCACGGGCCGCTCCTGCGCGCCGGCACCGCCCACCGGCTGCTGCCGGCCTACCTCCTGGCTCTGGGTCCCTTCCTGGTCATGCTGGCCGGCCTCATCGCGGTGATCGAGATGGCGTTCCGGGTGCTGGTCAAGGCGAGCGACGGCACCGAGATGAGCCTCGTCGGCATTCCCTTCGACGCCGCCCATGTCCTGCCCTGGGTCGTCGCCGGCGCGATGGCGGTCGGCGGCGGGCTGGCCTTGCGCACCGTGCTGCCCCGGGTCGCGGCCGCCTGGCACGAGGCCTCCGACGCCGCCAAGGAGAAGCTGGCATGAATTCCGTCAGCATGAATCCCGTCAGCATGAATCCCGTCGGTCCCAGCCCCGCGATCGAGTTGTCCGGCGTCAACAAGAGCTTCGGCCCGGCCAAGATCATCAACGGCGTCGACCTCTCCGTGCCGGTGGGCGAGCGCCACGCCATCATCGGGCCGAACGGCGCCGGCAAGTCGACCCTGTTCCACCTGATCAGCGGCCGCTTCGCGCCGACGAGCGGCACGATCCGGCTGGAGGGCCAGGACATCACCGGCTGGCGCCCGGCGGCGATCAACCGGGCCGGCCTCGCCCGCAGCTTCCAGGTCACCAACATCTTCCCCAAGCTCAGCGTGTGGGAGAACGTGCGCTGCGCGGTGCTGCGGGCGATGGGCCACGGCCCGTCCTTCTGGCGCGGGGTCGAGAGCCTGCCGGGCGTCGCCGAGCGCACGGAGGAGATCCTCTCCCGCATCCGCCTCGGCCACCGCGCCTCCGTGGCGGCGGGGCTGCTGGCCTATGCCGAGCAGCGGGCGCTCGAGATCGGCATCGCCATCGCGAGCGACGCGCGGGTCATCCTCCTCGACGAGCCGATGGCCGGGATGAGCCACAGCGAGAGCGAGCACGCGACCCAGCTGATCCGCGAGGTCAC
The DNA here is from genome assembly GCF_003173775.1 of Methylobacterium sp. 17Sr1-1. Taxonomy (NCBI): domain Bacteria; kingdom Pseudomonadati; phylum Pseudomonadota; class Alphaproteobacteria; order Hyphomicrobiales; family Methylobacteriaceae; genus Methylobacterium; species Methylobacterium sp. 17Sr1-1. Next base: position 560,156 of record NZ_CP029552.1, read on the forward strand.
GACGGGCCGCACCCTGCTGATGGTCGAGCACGACATGGCGGTGGTGTTCGGGCTCGCCGACCGCATCTCGGTCCTGGTCTACGGCCGCATCATCGCCACCGACACGCCCGCCCGCATCCGGGAGAACCGCGCCGTGCAGGAAGCCTATCTCGGCGTCGCCACCGGGGAGGAGGCCGCGTGAGCGCCGCCCTCGCGATGCCGGCGGCCTCGGCCGCGTCCCCCCTCCTCGAGGTCGAGGACCTCCACGCCTATTACGGCAAGAGCCACATCCTCCAGGGGGTGAGCTTCCGGGTCGGGGCCGGGGAGATCGTGTCGATCCTCGGCCGCAACGGGGTGGGCCGTTCCACCACCCTCAAGGCGATCATGGGCGACGTGCCGCCCCGCGGCCAGATCCGCTTCAAGGGCCAGCCGATCGCCGGCCTGAAACCCTACGCGGTGGCCCGCCGGGGCCTCGGATACGTGCCGGAGGAGCGGGCGATCTTCCCCAAGCTCACGGTGCGCCAGAACCTGGCGCTGGGCGAGAAGAGCGGGAAGCGCGGCGGGCGCTGGTCCTACGCCGACATCTTCCGGCTGTTTCCGCGCCTGGAGGAGCGGATCGACACGCCCGGCGGCGTGCTCTCGGGCGGCGAGCAGCAGATGCTCACGATCTGCCGCACCCTGATGGGCGACCCGGATCTCATCATGATCGACGAGCCGACGGAGGGGCTCTCGCCCCAGATGGTCGCCCGCGTCGCCGAGATGATCGGGGAGATCGCCGCCCGCGGCGTGTCGGTGCTGCTGGTCGAGCAGAAGCTGACCATCGCCCTCAAGCTGTCGCAGCGCCTCTACGTGATGGGCCACGGCCACGTGGTGTTCGAGGGCACGCCGGCGGCGCTCTCCGCCAACGAGGCGGTGCGGCGGGAGTGGCTGGAGGTGTAATACGACTTCCGATCAACCTGTTCAGACAAAATAAAGCGCGGGATCCCCTCTCCCGTGTGGGAGCGGGGTAGGGGCGATCGAAGATCGCGCGAGGGTGGCGCGCTTCAGGGAAAGGCTGAACCGTCCCGCTGCCAGCACGACCTTCAGCGCTTCACACTGAAACGTGTCACCCTCACGCGGGATCTTCGATCCCCACGGCCCCTCTCCCACACGGGAGAGGGGAGACGCGCTCTACTTCTATTCGCGCAGATCAAGCGGAAGTCGGAGATTCATCCGGTCCGCGAACCGACATCCTGCTCGTCATTACGGTCTCCGCTGTCGCGGCCCCGAGATGACAATGGAAGGTGTCAGCGCACGCCGAGCAACTCCACGTCGAACATCAGAGTCGCGTTCGGCGGGATCACGCCGCCGGCGCCGCGGGCGCCGTAGCCGAGCTCGGGCGGGATCACCAGGGTGCGCTTGCCGCCGACCTTCATGGTCGAGAGGCCCTCGTCCCAGCCCTTGATGACCTGGCCGGTGCCGACGGCGAAGCTCAGCGGCTGGCCGCGGTCGAGCGAGCTGTCGAACTTCTTGCCCTTCTGGCCGTCCTGGTAGAGCCAGCCGGTATAGTGGACGTTGACGGTCTGGCCGGTCTTCGGCTGCGGACCGGTGCCGGCGACCGTGTCCTTGTACTGAAGACCGGACGGGGCGGTGACGAACGAATCGGCGGAGGCTGAGGCGGTCATGGCGATCGTGAGGGCTCCGACAAGGTAGAAGGGCGAACGGCGCATCGACGGGATCGTTCCTGTGCGTGACGTCGGGACCCCAGTTAGGGCATTGCCCGGCCGGCGGACAGGCCATCAGGCCGGCGGCAGCGCCTCGGGCTCGATCGTGCCGCCCTCGGCCCAGCCCATGAGCAGCGCCCGCACCGCCGCCGGGTCGGCGAGGCGGTGGCGGGCGACCGTCTCGCCGGGCCCGACCCGGATCGAAATCCCGCCATCCTCGTTCACCGGCACGAAGGCCTTCTCGTCGGTGAGGTCGTCGCCGATGAAGATCGCCCGGCGGCCGGCATAGGGCGCCTCGCGCAGGAAGGCCCGGATGGCGTGGCCCTTGGTGGCGCTGGCGGGCAGGATCTCGGCCACCGCCTTGCCCTGCTGCAGCCGGTAGGCCTCGCCGAGGATGCCGGCGACCGACGCGGCCGCGGATTGCGCCCGGGCGGCGTCGGCGGCGTTGGCGAGGCGCCAATGCACCGCGACCGAGCAGCCCTTGTCCTCGATCAGCACGCCGTCGAGGTCCGCCGTCGCCTGCTGCAGCGTGGCGACGCCCGCACGCAGGGCGGGATGCGCCGCCGGATCGCCGCCGAGGATCCGGCCGTCGCGGCGCTGCTCGACGCCGTGCAGGCCCGCGGTGTCGAACCGTTCCGGGTCGAGGAACCCGTCGATGGTGGCGATCGGCCGCCCGGTCACCAGGGCCAGCGCCCCGCCGAGGCGGGTGCGCAGCCGCGCCAGCCCCGGCGGCAGGGCGGGGGGAACCACGACGCCGTCGGGGCGCGGCGCGATCTCGACGAGGGTGCCGTCGAAGTCGAGGAAGAGGGCGTAGGCTGTGTCGGTCAAGGGATCGCGTCTCCCGTCGCTGCCGGAGACCGGCGTGGTGAGCGGGCCGCGGCTGGCCCGCGCTCCGGAAGGCCTACATAGCGGCCGGACCCGCGGGGCAAAGCGGGGGAAGGGGCCCGGACGACCGCATCGTGCCGCCGGATCACCGGGGTGCCGGGGCGGCGGATGGCGTGTCCTGGGGGCAAATTCCTAGCAGTGATGAAACCGCCATAGCAAAGCGGCGGCACGGCGCATAGGATTCGCGTGGATATCGGGCCGGGCCGGGCCTCGCCCGGTGCCGCGGCGGCGGCCCCGACACAGGCCGAACCCGACCGGCTTTGCCACGGGCGCGGGGATTCCGGTCGGGACTAACCGTCATCTGCTGGCTTGGGTTAGCAAGGTAACCTTTGATTCAAGCGCACGTGATTTCTGGCTCGAGAGTGCGGTGCCATGATCGGCCGGACCGGATGGGGTGAACGCGCTGTGCGCAGGATGCAGGCCATCGTCGATCTGTTCCGGATCGAGACCGCCAACACGGACCTGATGCGGGCGCAGATGCGGGCCCTGCGCAACCAGGTGCCCTTGCTCTACGTCATCCTGGCGATCAACTCGACGGCGATCGCCGTCACCTATCTCGGCGTCGCGCCGAACTGGCTCACGGTCTACCCGCTCGGCGGCCTGCTGGCGCTGTGTTCCTTGCGCTTCGGGGTATGGCTGCGCGGACGCCGGCAGCCGCTGGACGAGACCCGGCTCGCCGCGAAGCTGCGGCTCACGGTCGGGCTCGCCGGCGCGCTGGCGGTCGGCTTCATGGCCTGGAGCTGCGCGCTCTTCGGCTACGGCGACGCCTACGCGCAGGCCCACATGCTGTTCTACGTCGGCACCACAACGATCGCCTGCGTGCTCTGCCTCGTGCACCTGCGCGCCGCGGCGCTCCTGGTGACGGCGATCGTCACGATCCTGTTCTGCCTGCATGTCAGCCGCCTCGACAACCAGATCATGCGGGCGATCGGCCTCAACCTGGTGATCGTCAGCGCCGCCCTGGCCTTCGTGATCGTCGCCTATTACCGCGATTTCACCCGCCTGATCGGGCAGCAGGTCGAGCTCGAGCGCCTGAGCCGGGAGAACCTGCGGCTCGCCAATCTCGACACGCTGACCGAGCTGCCGAACCGCCGCAGCTTCTTCGCCTCCCTGGACCAGGCCGCGGCCGAGGCGGGGGCCGGGGGGCAGCCGTTCGTCGTCGGCCTGGTCGACCTCGACGGGTTCAAGCCGGTGAACGACGCCCAGGGCCACGGCGCGGGCGACGCCGTGCTGCAGGAGGCCGCCCGGCGCCTGCACGCCGTGGTGGGCGGGGCCGGCGTGGTGGCGCGCCTCGGCGGCGACGAGTTCGGCCTCGTCCTGCGCGGCGCGACCGCGCTGGCGGCCACGGGCGAGGCGATCTGCGGCGCCCTGGCGATGCCGTTCCGGCTGCCGCATGGCGGCACCGCCCAGATCGGCGCCTCGATCGGCTTCGCCGCCTATCCGGAGGCGGGCCACAAGGCCGCCCAACTGGTCGAGCGGGCGGATTTCGCGCTCTATCACGCCAAGACGCACAGCCGCGGCGCCGCGATCCTCTTCACCGAAGAGCACGAGCGGCTGCTGCGCACCCAGAGCGTGATCGAGCAGGCCCTGCGCCACGCCGACCTGGCGCGGGAGCTGAACCTGGTCTTCCAGCCGATCGTCGATGCGCGGCGCGGCCGCACGGTGGCGTTCGAGGCGCTGGCGCGCTGGACCCATCCGGAACTCGGGCCGATCTCGCCGGCGGTGTTCATCCCGATCGCCGAGCGCGCGGGCCTCATCACCCGCATCACCGCGGTGCTGTTCGGCCAGGCGCTCGCCGCCGCCCGGGCCTGGCCCGAGCGGGTCGCCCTGTCCTTCAACCTGTCGATGGCCGACATCGCCTCGCCGCAAGCGGCCGCCGCCCTCGTCGCGGCCATCCGGGCGAGCGGCCTTCCGCCCGAGCGGGTGATCCTGGAAGTGACGGAGACCGCGCTGATCCAGGACGTGGCGCAGGCCCAGACCGTGCTCGAGACCCTGAAGGCCAGCGGCATCGCCATCGCGCTCGACGATTTCGGCACCGGCTACTCGTCCCTGAGCTACGTCCACCGCCTGCCCCTCGACAAGCTCAAGATCGACCGCAGCTTCGTCAGCGAGGTCACCACCGATCCGGCCAGCCGCGACATCATCACGTCGATCGCCGCGCTCGCCCGCAACCTGACGCTCGACTGCGTGGTGGAGGGGATCGAGACCGACGAGCAGGCCCGCCTGCTCAAGGAGCTCGGCTTCGTGCTGATGCAGGGCTACCATTTCGGCCGGCCGATGGCCTTCCCCGACACCCTGCGCTACCTCGATTCCGAGGCGGTGCGGGCCATCCGGCCGGTCCAGGCGGTCGCCTGACCGGGGGCACCCCGCGCCCCGGGAGGGGAGACAGGGTCCATGCTCACCTACGCGATCGGCGACGTCCACGGCCGCGCCGACCTCCTCGCCCGCCTGCTCGCCCGGATCGAGGAGCACCGCGCCGGGCGCCCGCGCCGCCTGGTCTTCCTCGGCGACGCGATCGACCGCGGGCCCGACAGTGCCGGGGCGGTGGCCACCTTGCGCGACCTCCAGGCCCGCGAGCCGGACGCCGTGACCTGCCTAATGGGCAACCACGAGGCGATGCTGCTCGACGCGGCCGCCGGCACGAACCGCGACCTGTGGCGGATCAACGGCGGCGGTGCGGCGCTCGCCTCCTACGGCGCGGCGCATCCGGGCGAGCTGCCGGCGGAGGTCGTGGCCTGGATCGCCGCCCTGCCGACCCTGCACGGCGACTCGTTGCGCTGGTACGTCCATGGCGGCCTCGACCCGGCGCGCGATGCCGAGGCGAGCGACCGCGAGACCCGGCTGTGGATGCGCGAGCCGTTCCTGTCCGCGGGCCACGATTTCGGCCGCCACGTCGTGCACGGCCACACCCCGACCCGGGACGGCCGGCCGGAGCTGCTTCCCCACCGCACCAACCTCGACACGGGCGCGGTGTTCGGCGGGCCGCTGACGGCCGGGGTGTTCACCGACGAGCAGGGACCGCCGGTGGCGGTGCTGGCGGTGCGGTAGGGGGCGCCCGTCCCGTTCTCCCGACGGATTCTGAAGCCCTCGATGTCGTCCCGGGTTCCGCTGCGCGGCCCCGGGACGACCATGGGGGTGTAGAGCCCGCCGGCGATGCCGACGGGCTCCTGCACACCTGTCTCAGCTCTTCTTCGCCAACTGGGCGCGCGCGGCCTCCAGCACCTTCTCCGGCGTGAAGCCGAACTTGCTCTGCAGATCCTTGATCGGTGCCGAGGAGCCGAAGGTGTGCATGCCGAGGATCGTGCCGGTGCTGCCGGCGTAGCGGTCCCAGCCGATCACCGAGCCCTGCTCGACCGCGACGCGGGCGGTCACCTCGGGCGGCAGCACGCTGTTGCGGTAGGCCTCGTCCTGCTGCTCGAACAGGTCCCAGGACGGCATCGACACCACCCGGGCCTTCACGCCCTCGGCCTTCAGCGTCTCGTAGGCGCCGAGGCAGAGCTGCACCTCCGAGCCGGTGCCGATCAGGATCACGTCGGGCTTGGCCTCCTCGGCGCCGGCGAGCACGTAGGCGCCCTTGGCGGTGCCCGACGCCGGGGCGTACTTGTCCCGGTCGACGGTCGGGAGCGGCTGGCGGCTCAGCGCCAGCACCGCCGGCTGGTGCTTGAGGGTCATGATGACCCGGTACGCCTCCGCCACCTCGTTGGCGTCGGCCGGCCGGAAGGTGACGAGGCCGGGGATCGCGCGGAGCGCCAGCAGGTGCTCCACCGGCTGGTGCGTCGGCCCGTCCTCGCCCACGCCGATCGAATCGTGGGTGAAGACGTGGAAGACCGGCAGCTCCATCAGGGCGGCGAGCCGGATCGGCGGGCGCATGTAGTCGGAGAAGACCAGGAAGGTCGCCCCGTAGGCGCGCAGGCCGACGAGGCCGAGGCCGTTGACGATCGAGCCCATCGCGTGCTCGCGCACGCCGAAATGGATGTTGCGGCCGCCGGGCGTGAACGGCCCGAGGGTGCCGGCCTCCGGGCTCTCGAGCTTGGTCTTGTTCGAGGGCGCGAGGTCGGCCGAGCCGCCGAGCAGCCACGGCACCCGGTTGGCGAGCGCGTTCAGCACCTTGCCCGACGATTCGCGGGTCGCGAGGCCCTTGGCGTCGGCCGGGAAGACCGGGATGTCGGCGTCCCATCCCTCCGGTAGCTCACCGTCGAGATAGGCCGCGAGGTCCTTGGCGAGGGCCGCGTCCCCGGCCTTCACCTCCTCGACCAAAGCCAGCCACTCCTCGCGCAAAGCCTTGCCGCGGGCACCGATACCCTTGCGGAAATTGTCGTAGACGCCGTCCGGCACCAGGAACTGGGCGTCCTCCGGCCAGCCATAGGCGCGCTTGGCGCCCTTGACCTCGTCGGGGCCGAGCGCGTCCGAGTGGGCCTTCGGGGTGCCCTGCTTCGTCGGCGCGCCGTAGCCGATCACCGAGTTGACGATGATCAGCGTCGGGCGGTCGCCCGATTGCAGGAAGGTCTCGAGGGCGTGGGACACCGCCACCGTGTCGTTGGCGTCGGCGACGCGCAGCACCTGCCAGCCATAGGCCAGGAAGCGGGCGGCGACCTCCTCGCTGAAGGCGAGGTCGGTGTGGCCCTCGATGGTGATGGTGTTGTTGTCGTAGATCCAGCACAGGTTCGACAGGCGCAGGTGCCCGGCGATCGAGGCGGCCTCCGACGCCACGCCCTCCATCAGGTCGCCGTCGCTGCACAGGGCGTAGACGTTGTAGTCGAAGAGCGGCTGGTCGCCGTAGGCCAGGCGCTCGCCGAGGAAGCGGCCGCCCATCGCCATGCCGACGGAGTTGGCCACGCCCTGGCCGAGCGGTCCGGTCGTCACCTCGACGCCGGTGGTGAAGTGGTATTCCGGGTGGCCCGGGGTGCGGCTGTCGAGCTGGCGGAACTTCTTGATGTCTTCGAGGCTCACCGCCGGGGCGTTGCCCCCGTCCTTCTCCGCCACCTCGGCGAGGTGGAGCAGGCTGTAGAGCAGCATCGAGGCGTGGCCGACCGAGAGCACGAAGCGGTCGCGGTTCGGCCAGTGCGGATGCGCCGGGTCGTAGCGCAGGTAGTGGTTCCACAGGGTGAAGGCGACCGGGGCGAGCCCGAGGGGCGCGCCGGCATGGCCCGAATTCGCCTTCTGCACCGCGTCGATCGTCAGCGTGCGGATCGTGTCGATGCTGCGCTGGTCGATCTCGCTGGTGCCGGCCTTCGGCTTGGTGTCGGCTGCGCTCATCTCAGGGCCTCGTGACAGTAGGGGTGCCGGGGCGCCTCACGACGCCGCGCTCTGGGCCGCCTGCGGGTGCATCGCGGGCGCCTCGCCCGGATGGCCCGACGGGTCGGGGTCTCCGCCGCGCTCCTTAGCGGGTCCGATCGTCCGACTGAAGTTCAGAAGCGTGTTGACGAGCGCGACATGGCTGAACGCCTGCGGAAAATTGCCGACCTGGCGCTTGCGCACCGGGTCGTACTCCTCGGCCAGCAGCCCGACATCGTTGCACAGGGCGAGCAGCCGCTCGATCAGGGCCCGCGCCTCGTCGCGCCGGCCGAGGCCGATCAGGTTGTCGGCGTACCAGAAGCTGCACGGCAGGAAGGCGCCCTCGCCGGCGGGCAGGCCGTCGGTCGAGCTGCCGTCGGTACTCTTGCCGCTCGTGTCGTAGCGCAGGATGAAGCCTTCGTGCATCAGGTCGCGGCCGATCGCCTCGACGGTGCCGACGACCCGCGGGTCGTCCTGGGGCAGGAAGCCCATATGGGCGATCAGCAGCAGGCTCGCATCGAGGTCCTTCGAGCCGTAGTACTGCACGAAGCTGTTGAGCTCCTTGTCGAAGCCCTTCTCGCAGACCTCGCGGTGGATCCGGTCGCGCACCCCGCGCCAGCGCTCGACCGCCTTGGCGTCGCCGGCGGTCGGCTCGTCGGCCGGATGAACCTGGGAAATTTGCGCGTCGTAGAAGCGGATCGCCCGGTCGAAGGCGACCCAGGCCATCACCTTCGAGTGGACGAAGTGCTTGCGTCCGCCGCGCACCTCCCAGATGCCCTCGTCGGGCTCGCTCCAGACCCGCTCCAGGTGGTCGAGCAGGGCGCGCCCGACCCTGACGCCCGATTCGTCGGCGAGCATCCCGCGCTGGTGGGCCTGGAACAGGGCGTCGAACAATTCGCCGTAGACGTCGAGCTGGAATTGCTGCGACGCTGCGTTGCCGATCCGCACCGGGCGCGAGCCCTCGTAGCCGGGCAGCCAGTCGAGCTCGATCTCGGGGAGAAGCCGCTCGCCGGCGATGCCGTAGAGGATGTGGGCCTGCTCCGGGCTGCCGGCCACCGCGCGGGTCAGCCAGTCGCGCCAGGCCCGGGCCTCGTCGATGTAGCCCGCATCCATCAGAGCGAGCAGCGTGAAGGTCGAGTCGCGCAGCCAGCAGAACCGGTAGTCCCAGTTGCGCACGCCGCCGATCTCCTCCGGCAGCGAGGTGGTGGGCGCCGCCACGATGCCGCCGGTCGGCCGGTAGATCAGCGCCTTCAGGGTCAGGAGCGAGCGGGTCAGCACCGCGTCCCAGGGCGTGCCGCCGTGGCAGCGCTGGCACCAGGAACGCCACCAGGCGGTGGTGGAGGCCAGCATCTTGCGCGGCTCGATCGGGGCCGGGTCCTCCTCGTGCGAGAGGCCGTAGCTCAGCACGAAGGACACGCTCTTGCCCGCCTCGACGGTGAAATCCGACACCGTCGACTGGCCGACGCCTTTCAGAGGCGCACGGGTGCGCAGGACGAGCTTGTTGGGGCCGGCGATGGCCCGCAGATCGTCGTTCTCGCTGCGCGAGACCCAGGGAATCGCGGAGCCGTAATCGAAGCGCACCACCAGGTCCATGCGCATCGCCACCCGGCCGCGCACGCCCTCGACGAGGCGCACCAGGTGGGTGCCGTCCTCGACCGGCATGTAGTCGATCACCCGCACCGCGCCCTCGGCGGTCTCGTGGGTGGTCTCGAGCACCAGGGTGTTCTCGCGGTAGCACCGGGTGGTCGTCGCCTGCTCGGCGGGCGCGATGCGCCAGTGGCCGTGATCCTCGCGGGTGCCGAGCAGGGCCGCGAAGCACGCCGAGGCATCGAAGCGCGGCCAGCACAGCCAGTCCACGCTGCCGTCGCGCCCGATCAGCGCGGCGCTGCGCCCGTCGCCGACGAGTGCGTAATCCTCGATGAGCAGCGCCATGGTGCGTCCCGAACAGTGCCGTGACGCGGTTAGCTAGAGCGGCCTTTCTTCTGGTCCAACCCGGGCTCCGCCCTCCGGGATGCGAGCCGGGCTCAGCGCCGGCGGTCGATCAGGTCGATCATCGCCGCGCCCGCATTGGTCACGCCGTCGCCGAGCGCCACCATGGTCTGCGTCACCAGCCCGCCGGTCGGCGCGAAGGGCAGCCAGGGCGCGCGCTCCGGCTCCGCCCCGCCGCTCGCCGTGCGGGTCGCCGGCGTCGGCTTCTCGGCGGTCGCCGTTCGGACCTTGAGGTCGTCGGGCCGGACCGGCGGGCGCAGATCCGCCAGGGCCGGCACCGCCCGGGGGCGATGGGTGGCCGTGCGGCGCAGGACCTTCTCCTGCCTGGTCTCCTTCGCCTCCTGGTTCGGCAGCAGCGGCAGCACCGGCATCGGGGCCTCGGCCGGCAGGCCGGCGATCAGCGGGAATTGCTGCTCGAATTCGAGCGGGTAGGACGCGCGCACCCGTCCGTCGGCCTCGGGCACGATGCGGAAGAGGTCGCCGCCCGGCAGCGGCTGCAACGCCGCGACGTGGCTCTCCGGCGCCCGCGGCGGGGCCTCGCGCCAGTACAGCGAGCCCGCGGCGAGGCAGGCCGCCACGCAGGCGGTGGGCAGGAGCGGCAGGTAGCCCCGCGAGGCGCCGGGCAGGTTGCCGATCGCGCTCGTCTCCGCCGGCTTGCGCGTCCGCCCGTTCTGCCGCATCCGAACCTCCCGCTCGATCATGGCGGGAGTGAAGCCTGCGTTTCGGGCCGAAGCGGGGCCGTTTCTTTGCGCTTTCGTGTCGACGGGCCGATCCGTGCCTTTCGGGGGTGTCGCCCGAACCTCCCCCGGGGTAAGGTTCGGTCCTGCCGCTTCTTGTCCGTCCCGGGGCCGAGCACCGTCTCAGGCCCGACATTTGCGTGATCCGACGCCGACATGCCCGACCGCGCAACCCCCTCGGCCCCGTCCTCCGGGGACAACAGCCTCGTCATCGCCGTCGTCGACCCGAGCCGCGCCCGGGCCGCGATCCTGGAGGAGGGCCTGCGCGCCGTCGAGGGCGCGCGGGTGGTGGTGATCCCCGACACCGCCGACCTCCTCGACCGGCTCTCCGCCCTTTCGCCCGACGTGGTGGTGATCCACCTCGAGAGCCCGAGCCGCGACCTCCTGGAGCAGATGTTCGGGGTCTCGCGCCTCGTCGAACGCCCGGTGGCGATGTTCGTCGACCGCTCGGACGCGCCGATGATGCAGGCGGCGGTGGATGCCGGCATCTCCGCCTACATCGTCGACGGCTTGCGCGCCGAGCGGATCAAACCGATCATCGAGATCGCGATCCTGCGCTTCAACGCCTTCGCGCGGCTCCAGCGCGAGCTCTCGGAGGCCAAGAGCGAGCTCGCCGACCGCAAGCTGATCGAGCGCGCCAAGGGCATCCTGATGAGCGCCAAGGGCCTGACCGAGGACGAGGCCTACAAGCAGCTGCGCCGCAAGGCCATGAACGAGAAGCGCAAGATCGTCGACATCGCCCGCGCCATCGTCACCGCCGCGGACCTGCTCGGATGAGGCTGCAGCTCGGCTACGTCCCGCTCACCGACGCCGCGGTGCTGGTCGCCGCGGTGGAGCGCGGCTTCACGGCGGAGGAGGGGCTGGAGGTCGACCTCGTCGCCGAGCCGTCCTGGGCCACCTTGCGCGACCGCCTGGCCCTCGGCCTCCTCGACGGCGCCCACATCCTGGCCCCGCTCGCGCTCGCCTGCCATCTCGGCCTCTCCGGGCCGCAGGCCCGCCTGATCGCGCCCGCGGCGCTCGCCCGCGACGGCAACGCCGTGACCCTGTCGCTGCCGCTCTGGCGGGCACTCGATGCCGCTTCCGACGCCGTGCCCGACGTCGCCCGGGCGCTGGCCCGGGTGGCCGAGGCGCGCGCGGGCGAGGGGCGGCCGCTGACGCTCGCCACCGTCCACCCGTTCTCCAGCCACACCTACCAGTGGCGGCGCCTGCTGGCCCTGGGCGGCAGCTCGCTCTCGGCGGTGCGCCTCGTCGTGGTGCCGCCGCCCCGCACCGTCGAGGCGCTGGAGCGCGGCCTGATCGACGGCTTCTGCGTCGGCGCGCCGTGGAGCAGCGTCGCGGTCGAGGCCGGGGTCGGGCGCATCGCGGCCCTCGGGGTCGCCATCGCCCCGGGCTGCCCGGAGAAGGTGCTGGCGCTGCCGGCCGAGATGGAGGATCGGGCGGCGCCGCTCCTGCGCGCGGTGAGGCGGGCGGCGCGCTGGTGCGGCGAGCCGGGAAACCGCGAGGCGCTGGCCGCGCTCCTCGGGCATCCGCGCCATCTCGGGCTCGATCCGGCGCTGATCCTGCGCGGGCTGTCCGGATCGCTGCGGCTCGCGCCGGGCGGCCCGGTGGTCGCCGTCGGGAATTACATCGCCCTCGGCGAGGCGGAGCTGATCCCCGATCCGGCCGCCCTCGGCTGGCTGTTCGCCGAGATGGCGGCGGCGGGGCAGGTCGAGGCGGGGCATGTCGAGGCGGGCGCGGGGCCGGACGCCGCGGGATTGTATCGGGCCGATCTGCTGGCGGCGGCGTGAACGCGAGTCGGATGGAACTCGGGGTTCAGATCAGCCCCGCCAGCCGCAAGCCCACTCCAGCCGCCGCGCAAGCCCCCAGCACCGGGATCATCCCGACCCTGAACCGGAACACCGCCACGGTCGCCGCCAGCGCCAGGGCCAGCGCGTAGGGATCGACGCTGGAGAGCACCGGCACGTCGAGCCGCACCGGCCCGACCGCCGCCGGGTGCAACTCGCGAAACAGCGTGTGGAGGGCGAACCAGACCGCCAGGTTGAGGATCACCCCCACGACCGCCGCGGTGATCGCCGAGAGTGCGCCGGCGAGCGCACGGTGGCCGCGCAGGCGCTCGACGTAAGGCGCGCCGACGAAGATCCAGAGGAAGCAGGGTGCGAAGGTGACCCAGGTCGTGAGCAACCCGCCGAGCGTGCCGGCGAGGAGCGGCGGCAGCGCGCCCGGCGCCCGGTAGGCGGCGAGGAAGCCGACGAACTGCGTGACCATGATGAGGGGCCCCGGCGTGGTCTCGGCCATGCCGAGGCCGTCCAGCATCTCGCCGGGCTTGAGCCAGGCGTAATGCTCGACCGCCTGCTGGGCGACGTAGGAGAGCACCGCGTAGGCGCCGCCGAAGGTCACCATCGCCATCTTCGAGAAGAACACCGCGACCTGGGAAAAGACGTTATCCGAGCCGAGGGCGAGCAGGATGGCGGCGACCGGCACCAGCCAGATCGCACCCCAGACGAGCAGCATCCGCAGGGTGTGACCGGCGGCAGCCCGCTCCCGGGGAAGCTCGTGGTCGTCGAGCAGGAACGGGCCCTCGACGGTCTTGCCCCCGGCCCCGTGCCCGCCGGCCCTGAACTGCGGCAGGCCGGCCCGCCCGCCGAGACAGCCGACGATGCCGGCGGCCAGCACGATCAGCGGGAAGGGCACGTCGAGGAGGAAGATCGCCACGAACGCCATGGCCGCGAGCCCGACCATCACGGGCCCTTTCAGCGCCCGCTTGCCGATGCGGATCACGGCCTGGAGCACGATCGCCAGCACCGCGGCCTTGAGGCCGAAGAACAGGCCGGCGACCGGGCCGGCCTCGCCGTAGAGGACGTAGATCCAGCTCAGGGCCATGATGGCGAGGAGCCCCGGCAGCACGAACAGCCCGCCGGCGAGGAGGCCGCCGCGGGGCCCGTGCATCAGCCAGCCGACATAGGTCGCGAGCTGCTGCGCCTCCGGCCCGGGCAGCAGGGTGCAGAAGTTGAGCGCGTGCAGGAAGCGGTTCTCGGAGATCCAGCGCCTCTCCTCGACCAGCACCCGGTGCATCACCGCGATCTGCCCGGCCGGCCCGCCGAAGGACAGGGCGGCGACCCGCAGCCAGACCGGCAGGCTTTCTGCCAGGGTGACGGGCCGGGGCGGCGCCCGGTCAAGCGTCGCGGGCTCAAGGGTCGTCACGAGGGCAGGCTCTCCGGTCGGGGTGCGCCGCAGCGTAGCGCGATCGGTCGCGTTGTGCGACAGAACGCAGCGATTACATCCGGGGAGCGGGTGCCGCCGGCCTCGCGCCGTCCGTCGAGAGCCCGTCAGGTCCCGCTTGAGCAAGCCCAAATCCCTCCTCACCCCCGAGCGCCGCGAGGACGATGCCGACGCCTCGATCCGGCCGCTCAGCCTCGCCGACTTCACCGGGCAGCGCGCCGCCCGCGCCAATCTCCAGGTGTTCATCGACGCGGCGAAGAAGACCGGACAGGCCCTCGACCACGTGCTGTTCGTCGGCCCCCCCGGCCTCGGCAAGACCACGCTGGCGCAGATCGTCGCCCGCGAGCTCGGGGTGAACTTCCGCTCGACCTCCGGCCCGGTGATCGCCAAGGCCGGGGACCTGGCGGCGCAGCTCACCAACCTCGAAGAGCGCGACGTCCTGTTCATCGACGAGATCCACCGCCTCAACCCGGCGGTGGAGGAGATCCTCTATCCGGCGATGGAGGATTACCAGCTCGACCTGATCATCGGCGAGGGGCCGGCCGCCCGCTCGGTGAAGATCGAATTGCCGAAATTCACGCTGGTGGCCGCCACCACCCGGGCGGGCCTGCTGACGACGCCGTTGCGCGACCGCTTCGGCATCCCGATCCGGCTCGAATTCTACGACATCGACGAGCTCGAGCTCATCGTCAGCCGCGGCGCACGGGTGCTCGGCATCGGCATGGCGCCGGACGGGGCCAACGAGATCGCCAAGCGCGCGCGCGGCACGCCGCGCATCGCCGGGCGGCTGCTGCGGCGGGTGCGCGACTTCGCCATCGTGGAGGACGCCCCCACCATCACCCGCGCCATCGCCGACCGGGCCCTGCGGCTCCTCGACGTCGATCCCGCCGGCCTCGACACGATGGACCGCAAGTACCTCAACATCATCGCCCACTCGTTCAACGGCGGACCGGTGGGTGTCGAGACGATCGCGGCGGCGCTCTCCGAGCCGCGCGACGCGATCGAGGAGATCATCGAGCCCTACCTGATCCAGAAGGGCTTCGTGCAGCGCACCCCGCGCGGCCGGGTGCTCACCGCCCACGCCTTCCGCCATCTCGGCCTGCCGGAGCCGAACCGCGATCCCACGGTGCAGTTCGGGCTGTTTCCCGGTGACGAGGATGCGTGAGGAGGGGAGGGGGTACCGCCTGTTCACCCGCCGCCGGGTGCTCCAGGGGGCGGGCGCCGTCGCGCTGTCCGGCGTCAGCACCGGCGCCTACGCCACCGGGATCGAGCCGTTCCGGCAGGTCGCGACGCGCTACGCGATCCAGCCGAACCCCGCCGCGCCCTGGCCGGCGGGATTGCGCCTTCGCATCGCCGCGCTCACCGACATCCATGCCTGCGATCCCTGGATGAGCCTGGAGCGCATCGCCGGCATCGTCGCCGCCACCAACGCGCTCCAGGCCGACCTCGTGGTGCTGGTCGGCGACTTCATGGTGGGCCAGCGCTACGTCACCCGCGTCATTCCGGCGGTCGAATGGGCACCGGTCCTCGCCGGCCTGACGGCGCCCCTCGGGGTCTACGCGGTGCTCGGCAATCACGATTGGTGGGAGGATCCGGAGGCCCTGCGCCGCGGCGCCGGCCCGACCGCCGCCGGCACGGCGCTGACGCAGGTCGGCATCCGGGTCCTGTCGAACGAGGCGGTGCCGCTCGCGACCCGGGCCGGGCCGGTCTGGCTCGCCGGGCTCGAGGACCAGCTCGCCCTGCTGCCGGCCCGGCGCCGCACCGGTCGCGGACGGGTCGGCCTGCACGACCTGCCCGCCACCCTGGCGGCGGTGCCCGACGGCGCGCCGATGATCCTGCTCGCGCACGAGCCCGACATCTTCGCCGAGGTGCCGGCGCGGGTCGCCCTGACCCTGTCGGGCCACACCCATGGCGGGCAGGTGCGGCTCTTCGGCTGGTCGCCGGTGGTAAATTCGCGCTATCCCGGCCGCTACGTCTACGGCCATGTCCGGGAGGCGAGCGACCTCGTGATCTCCGGCGGCCTGGGCCTGAGCGTCGCGCCGATCCGCCTCGGCGTGCCGCCGGAGATCGTGGTGGTGGAGCTGGGGACGGGGGCGGTGGCGTAACGCACGTTTCAGCCGATCCCGTTTGAAGTAAAAGGCGCGGGATCCCCTCTCCAGGCGATGCCGGGCTTGCCAGAGATCCTTGCCCGGCATCGCCTGGAGAGGGAAGCGCGTGACTGGTCGAAGCCTCATCTCGGCGAAGACTATTCGAGGCGCGAGCAGACGAGATCGAGGACTGACCCTGCGTGACCGAGACCATGCCCCCGGACGCCCACGCCCTTCCGGTGCGCGTCTACTACGAGGACACGGATTTCTCCGGCTTCGTCTACCACGCGAGCTACCTGCGCTTCATGGAGCGGGGCCGGACCGAGCTCCTGCGCGGGCTCGCCGGCGACCAGTCCGACCTGCACCGGGAAGCGGACGGGCTCGTCTTCGTGGTGCGGCGCATGACTCTCGACTACCTCAAGCCCGCCCGCATGGACGACGCCCTGACGGTGCTCACCGCGACGCGCGAATTGCGCGGCGCCTCGATGCATCTCGACCAGGAGGTGCGCCGCGGCGACGAGACCCTGGTGCGGGCGGACGTCGTCGTGGCCTGCGTGCGCGAGGGCCGCGCCGTGCGCCTGCCGGAGGCCCTGCGCCGGACGCTCACGCGGCGTTGAGCGATCCCGCTCACCATTCCTTAACCCTGGCGGGAGCTTAACTCGGGCCGGGCGAATGCTCCGTCCCGGAGCGGCGGCCCATACTTTCGACAGATTCGGGCGCGATCGAACCACCATACGAAAAGCCCCGATCCCGGTTGGAGTGCCCGCGGGCCGTTCAGCGGCCCGGGACGCGAGGATAAGCCGCATGAATCCCGCCGATGCCGCCCAGGCGATGCCCGTGGCCGAGATCACGATGTTCGGCCTGTTCTGGCAGGCCCACTTCGTCGTCAAGGTGGTGATGCTCGGCCTGCTCGGTTCCTCGATCTGGTGCTGGTCGATCATCATCGACAAGACCCTGCTCTTCCGCCGCACCAAGGCGGAGATGGACGCGTTCGAGGAGGAGTTCTGGTCCGGCCGGCCGCTGGAGGAGCTCTTCCGCGCCTACAACGACAAGCCGGCGACCGGGCTCGCCGCCCTGTTCGTCGCCGCGATGCGGGAGTGGCGCCGCTCCTACGAGGGCTCCGGCCGCTCGATCCGCAGCCTCGGCCAGCGCATCGACAAGGTGCTCGACGTGACGATCCAGCGCGAGGTCGAGCGCCTCGAATCGCGCCTCCTGTTCCTCGCCTCGATCGGCTCGGCCGGACCGTATATCGGCCTGTTCGGCACGGTCTTCGGCATCATGACCGCCTTCACGTCGATCGCCGCCTCGAAGAACACCTCGCTCGCGGTCGTGGCGCCCGGCATCGCCGAGGCCCTGTTCGCCACCGCCATCGGGTTGTTCGCGGCGATCCCCGCGGTGCTCGCCTACAACAAGCTCCAGGCCTCGGTGGCCAAGTCCCAGGGGCGCCTCGAAGGCTTCGCCGACGAGTTCTCGGCGATCCTGTCGCGCCAGATCGACGAGCGCATGGCGCTCGCGGCCTGACCTTAAGCCTCTTTGAAAAGGATTGAGCGATGGGCATGGCCTCCGGAGCGGCACAGGGCGGCGGGCGCCGTCGGCGCGGCCGGCGGGGCGGCGGCGCGATCAACGAGATCAACATGACGCCGTTCATCGACGTCGTGCTGGTGCTGCTGATCATCTTCATGGTCGCCGCGCCGATGATGACCGTCGGCGTGCCGCTCGACCTGCCGCAGACCAAGGCCGCCCCGCTCAACCAGGATTCGAAGCCGATCACCCTCTCGATCCGCCAGACCGGCCAGGTCTTCCTCGGCGAGGACGAGCTCACCGACGACGCGATCGTCGCCAGGATCTCGGCCACCGCCAAGGACGGTTTCGAGGAGCGGGTGTTCGTGCGCGGCGACAAGCGGGTCGATTACGGCCGCGTCGCCCAGGTGATGGCGATCGTGACGAGCGGCGGCTTCAAGAAGGTCGCCCTCGTGACCGAGCCCGACCAGCGGTAGAGGGCGGGGTTCGCCGTGGTGTTTCCCTTCGACAGGTCCGAACCCGGCGTCTGGGTCTCGGCCGGCGCGCACGTGGTGTTGATCGGGTTGGCGCTCTTCGCCGCCGCCTCGCACGTGCTGCCGCAGGCCGAGGAGGGCGTGCCGGTCGAGGTCATCACCGAGAACCAGTTTTCGGAGCTGACCAAGGGCCAGCGCGACGGCGAGGCCCCGGCCAAGAGCCCGCGCGCCGACCGGGTCGCCGACAAGCAGCAGGAGAACGATCCCGGCGAGGCCAAGTCCGACGTGCCGACGCCGCCGACGCGTCCGCCCGAGATGAAGGTCGCCAACGCCGAGGAGATGCCGGTGCCGCCGCTGCGCCCGGCCCTCGAGCAGCCCGAGCCCGCCCCGCTCCCGCCCGCGCGCCCCGACACCGCCAAGGCCGACGCCGAGAGGGCTGCCGCCGCGGCCGCCGCTGCGGCCGCGAAGGCCAAGGCGGACGCCGAGGCGCGCGCCGAAGCCAAGGCCGAGGCGGAGCGCGAGGCCAAGGAGGCGGCCAAGGAGGCCGCGAAGGAAGCCGCGCGCGAGGCGGCCAAGGAGGCTGCGAAGGCTGCCGCCAAGGCCGCCGCGGCCAAGGAAGCCGCCAAGGAAGCCGCCAAGGCTGCTGCTGAGAAGGCCGCCGCCGAGAAGGCCGAGGCCGAGGCGATCCGGCGCGAGGAACTGGCCGAGGCCAAGGCCGCCGCCGAGAAGGCGGCTGCCGAGAAGGCCGCCGCGAAGGCGAAGGCCGACGCCAAGGCGAAGGCCGAGGCCAAGGCGGAAGCGGAGGCTGAAGCGAAGGCCCAAGCCGAAGCGAAGGCCCGGGCGGAAGCCAAGGCTCAGGCTGAGGCGAAGGCGCGGGCGGAAGCGAAAGCCGAGGCCAAGGCTCAAGCCGAGGCGAAGGCGCAGGCCGAGGCCAAGGCCCGGGCCGAAGCGAAGGCCCGTGCCGAGGCGAAGGCCGAGGCGGAAGCCAAGGCCGAGGCCGAAGCCGAGGCGAAAGCGCAGGCCAAGGCTGACGCCGAAGCCAAGGCCCATGCCGCTGCGGAAGCGAAGGCGAAGGCCGAGGCCGCCGCCAAGGCCAAGGCCGTGGCGGACGCGAGGGCCAAGGCCGCCGCGGAAGCCAAGGCGCGGCACCAGGCCGAACTCGCCGCCAAGTTCAATTCGGGCGCGATCCGCGACGTGCTGGCGGCGCACGGGCCGTCGCACGCCACCGGCGCCACAGGCCGCGAGGTGCAGCGCACGGCGGCCCTCGGCGCGGCCACCGGCACGTCGCAGCGCCTCAACCCGAGCCAGCGCGACGCCCTGGTCGGCCTGCTGCAGCAGCAGATCGAGCGCTGCTACTCGGCGCCCCCCGGCGCCGCGCAAGGGATCGTGCTGCCGCAGCTCGACATCCGCCTGAACCCCGACGGCTCCCTCACCACCGATCCGCGCATCCTGCGCGCCGGCGGCAGCGCGGTCGACCGCTCGATCGCCGAGGCCGCGGTGCGGGCGGTGCGACGCTGCGCGCCCTTCCGCATCCCGTCCCAGTACGCCCCGTTCTACAACGACTGGCGGGTCATCAACGCGGAGTTCGAGCTGCCGCGGGCCTGACACGGCCCGCTCCGGCCGCCTGTTTCACCCAAGACGGACGTCCCCTTCATGCACTCCCCCTCGCGATTGCGTCACGCGCTCGCCGCGCTCCTGTGGCTGTGCCTCGCCGCCGGCCTCGTTTCGGGCTTCTCCGCCCCCGCGCAGGCGCAGCTCAACCTGCGCATCGGCCCCGGCGGCGCCTTCCAGCCGATGCCGATCGCCATCGCCGACTTCTCCGGCGATTCCAGCCTCGGCCCCACCCTGTCGGGCATCGTGACCAACAACCTGAAGCGCTCGGGCTATTTCACGCCGGTCGAGAAGGCGCGCTTCCCCGAGAATCCGAACTTCGACGCCGCGCCCAACTTCGCCGCCTGGAAGGACACCGGCGTGCAGGGCCTCGTCACCGGCCGGGTCACCCGCGACGGGTCGGGCCGGCTCAAGGCCGAGTTCCGCCTGTGGGACGTCCTGTCGGGCCAGCAGATGATCGGCCAGCAATACGCGGGTGACGGCGCCAATGCGCGCCGCATGGGCCACCTGATCTCGGACGCGGTCTACACCAAGATCACCGGGATCGGCGGCTTCTTCGACACCCGCGTCGCCTTCGTCGACGAATCCGGCTCGAAGGAGCACCGCCGCAAGCGTCTCGCCATCATGGACCAGGACGGCGCCAACGTGCGGTATCTCACGAGCGGCGAGGCCTCGGTGGTGGCACCGCGCTACTCGCCCTCGACCCAGGACATCACCTACATGTCCCAGGTCACCGGCCAGCAGCCGCGCGTCCAGGTGATCAACCTCTCGACCGGCTCCCGCCAGGTGATCCCGACCAACGCCGAGATGAGCACCAGCCCGCGCTTCTCGCCGGACGGGCGCCGCCTGGTGATGAGCGACCAGGACGGCGGCAATGCCAGCATCTACGTGATGGACCTCGCCTCCAAGGCGCAGACCCGGATCACCAACGCCAACGCCATCGACACCTCGCCGTCCTTCTCGCCGGACGGGCGCGAGATCGTGTTCGAATCCGACCGCGGCGGCCAGCAGCAGATCTACGTCATGGGCGCCGACGGCTCGAACCCGCGCCGCCTGTCCTTCGGCGACGGCTCGGCCTCGCAGCCGGCCTGGTCGCCGCGGGGCGACTACATCGCCTTCACCCGCCAGCGGAAGGGCTCGTTCTCGATCTGCATCATGAAGCCCGATGGCAGCGGCGAGCGGGTGCTCACCGAAGGCTTCCACAACGAGGGCCCGACCTGGGCGCCGAACGGCCAGTACGTGATGTTCTTCCGCGACCCCGGCGGCCAGGCCGGCGGCAAGCTCTACATGGTCGACATCACCGGCAAGGTCGAGCAGCCGGTCCCGACCCCGTCCTACGCGTCCGACCCGACCTGGTCGCCGCTGATCGACGCGCAGAAGTGAGGGGAGGGCCGGCCCGGAGACGGGCCGGCTCCTTCACAAAGTCCCGACGAAGACCGTCCAGAGGACTGTCCCATCCACGAACCTCAGGATGAGGTCCTGGGTGGGTCAGGTTAGGTTCTGTATCGACAGACATATAAAAGCCCGCTCGCCTGAATCCTCGAGGATCCAAGCCCTCCTCGTCATTCCAATCTCCGCTGGGCGGCCCCCGAACGACGCGGCCGGTGTCAAGATTATCGAGCGCGGATCAATATCGGGATCGAGAGCGGGGGCGCGGCGGGTCGAAACCCGCCGCGCCCCTCTCACTTACTCCAGGCTCAACGCCACGAACCGCACCTCACCTTCCTTGTTGGAGACGAGGAGCAAAGCCGACTTGCGGCCGTCCTTCTTGATCTGGTCGATGCGGCGGGTGACGTCGGCGGGGGAATTCACCGCCTCCTGGCCGACCTCGACGATGACGTCGCCCGGCTGGATGCGCTTGTCGGCGGCGTTGGAGTTGGGGTCGACCCGGGTGACCAGCACGCCCTTGACGCTGTCCTTCACCCCGAAGCGCTTGCGCGACTCGTCGGAGAGGCCGGTCAGGTTGAGGCCGAGCGCCTGGCGGGTGACGTCGGCCTCCGGCTGCGGCCGGCTGAGATTGGCCTGCTGCTGCGGCTTGTCGCTGTCCTCCAGGCGGCCGAGGGTGACCTGCTTGGTCTGCTCCTGGCCCTTGCGGACCGTGGTCACGTCGACGACCTTGCCGACCGGGGTCGAGGCGACGATGCGGGGCAGGTCGCTCGAGCTCTTGACGTCGGCGCCGTTGAACTTGGTGATCACGTCGCCGACCTCGAGGCCGGCGGTCTTGGCCGGGCCCTTCTCGTCGACGCCGGCGATCAGCGCGCCGCGGCCGCCGCCCTTGAGGCCGAGCGCCTCCGCGGTGGTGTCGTCGACGTTCTGGATCCGCACCCCGAGCCAGCCGCGGCGGACCTCGCCGAACTGGCGCAGCTGGTCGATCACCGGGCCGGCCGTGGCGGTGGGCACCGCGAAGCCGATGCCGACCGAGCCGCCGGTCGGCGACAGGATCGCGGTGTTGATGCCGATCACCTCGCCGTTCATGTTGAACAGCGGACCGCCCGAATTGCCCTTGTTGATGGCCGCGTCGGTCTGGATGTAGTTGTCGTAGGGGCCCGACTCGATGTTGCGGCCCCGGGCCGAGACGATGCCGGCCGAGACCGAGCCGCCGAGGCCGAACGGGTTGCCGATCGCGATCACCCAGTCGCCCGGCCGCATCTTCTCCGAGTCGCCGAGCGGCACCGACTTCAGCGGCCGGTCGGGATCGGGCTTCACCCGCAGCACCGCGAGGTCGATCTTCGAATCCTTGCCGATGATCTCGGCCTTCAGCTTGCGGCCGTCATGCAGGATGACCTGGATGTCGTTGGCGTCGCCGATGACGTGGTTGTTGGTGACCACGATGCCCGAGGAATCGATGATGAAGCCGGAGCCGAGCGAGTTCGAGCGGCGCGGCGCCCGCGGCTGGCTCTCGCCCCCGCCCTGGCCGCCCTGGCCGCGGCGGTTGAAGAATTCCTCGAACAGGTCCTCGAAGGGGGTGCCCTGCGGCAGCTGCGGCAGGGTGCGGCTGCGCGTCTCGACGGTGGTCGAGGCCGAGATGTTCACCACCGCGTCGGTCACCTGGTCGGCGAGGTCGGCCAGGGATTCGGGCCCCTTGGCCAGGGCGACGCCCGGCAGCGATGCGGTGCCGACCGACAGGGCCAGGAGGGCCCCCGCGAGGGCGGGCAGGCGCCGTCTCGCGAAGGCGGGGTTACGGCGCGAGGAAGCGGCCATCAGGGAACCTCGTTGGGCAGGATCGTCGTCATAACGGTTCGGCCCGGCGCGAGAGCGGCGAGGCATCGTGTCGCCGCCATCCGCCCCGCCCGGGCAGCCCCCGGCGACCGGGCCGGGAGCGTCCCTTAAGATCGTCTCCCGGCCGGTCGGTTCAAGTCCCGGTCGATCGCGTCCATCGAAGGCACGATCCGGGCGGTCAAGGCCGGGGGTGGGGCCGAGGCCCGCCTTCAGCCGAGGAGCAGGCGCACCACGCCGACCACGACGACGCCGGCGGCGGCCGAGAGCAGGCCGACGAGGCGCATCCGCTCCATCGGGGTCTGCGAGGCCTCCTGCATCGCCCGGCGCATCGCCGCCGGGAAGGCGGCGCAGAGCAGGCCCTCGATGGCGAGCGCGAGGCCGAGGGCGGCGACGAGATCCTTCACGGCCGGATCTCCTTCACGGCCGAAAACCGCGCGGCCGCCCCGGGGCGATTCCCGACTCGGTCCCCGTTCCCCGCGGCCCTGTTCCCCCCTGCGGTCGCATTGTCTCGTTCTCCGCCGCCCGGCCGGCCGCGAGGCCCGCCGTCACAAAAGTGCGCCCCGCCGGGGCGGGGCGCTCGGGTGTCGTCAGGTGTCGGTCCGCCGCGGCGGAGGCCGCCGGCCTACTGGCCGGCCGCCGGAGCCGCGGCGGGGCGTGCCCGGCCCTGCGGATCGTTGAAGTAGCGGAAGAACTCCGAGCCGGGGCTGATCACCAGCCGGGTGTCGCTCCCGCTCAGGCCCTTCTCGTAGGCCTGCATCGAGCGGTAGAAGGCGAAGAAGTCCGGGTCCTGCCCGAAGGCGTCGGCGAGGATGCGGTTGCGGTCCGCCTCGCCCTGGCCGCGGAGCTGGTCGGCCTTCTGGTTCGCCTCGGCGATGAGCACCGTCACGTCGCGGTCGGCCCGGGCCTTGATGGTGGCCGCCACCTGGGCGCCGTTGGCGCGCAGGTCCGCCGCCTCGCGCTCGCGCTCGGTGCGCATCCGCTGGTAGACGGCCTGCGAGTTCGCCGCCGGCAGGTCGACGCGGGTCAGGCGCAGGTCGATGATCTCGATGCCGAGATTCTTCGCCTGCCGGTTCACCTCCTCCTGGATGCGGTTCATCAGGGCCTCGCGCTGGGTGCGCACGATGGCGTCCCGCGAGGCGCTGGCGAGCACGTTGCGCATCGCCGCGTTGGTGAAGCTCGACAGGCGCTGGTTGGCGACCTGGATGTTGTTCACCGACTGGTAGAAGCGCAGCGGATCGCTGATCTTGTAGCGGGCGAAGGCGTCGACCTCGAGGTTCTGCCGGTCGGCCGAGAGCACGGTCTGCACCGGCAGGTCGAGGTCGAGCAGCCGCTTCTCGAACAGCGTGATGCTCTCGAAGAACGGCAGCTTGAAGTACAGGCCCGGCTTGTCGGTGCCGGCCTGGTTCAGCACGGTGCGCACCCGGCCGAATTGCAGCACCAGCGCCTGCTGTGTCTGGCTCACGGTGAAGGCCGAGGCGTAGATCAGCACCAGGACGAGGACGCCGAGGACCACGAGGCCGGTGCGAAGGACGTTGCCGTTCATCGCGCGCTCCCCTGGGCCGGACGGGCGGCATTGGCGAAGTCCTGCAGCGGCAGGACCGGCAGCACGCCGGCCGCGGCCGCACCGGCGCCCGCCGCACCGCCCTGGTCGATGATCACCTTGTTCACGCCGCCCAGAACCTTCTCCATCGTGTCGAGGAACATCCGCTCGCGGGAGACCGCGGGCGCGAGCTTGTAGGATTCGTAGACCTCGCGGAAGCGCGCGGCCTGGCCGGTCGCCTCGGCGGTGGCCTGGGACTTGAAGGCCTCGGCCTGCTGCAGCACCTGCGAGGACCGGCCCCGTGCCTCGGGCACGACGCGGCTGGCATAGGTCTCGGCCTCGTTGCGGGCGCGGGCCGCGTCCTGCTGGGCCGCGTTCACGTCGACGAAGGCCTGACGCACCTCGGCGGGCGGGCTCACGCCCTGGAGTTGGACCACGTTGATCAGCACGCCGGCGCCGTACGAATCGAGCGCCTTCTGGATGATCTGCTGGACCTCCTGCGCCACGCTCGACTGCTCGGTCGTCAGGATCGCCTGGATCTGGCGCCGGCCGACCACCTCGCGCATCGCGCTCTCGGCCACCGACTTGATCGTTCCCTCGGGGTTCTGGAGGTTGAACACGAAATCCTCGGCCTTGGCCGGGTTCACCCGCCACTGCACGTCGAAGTCGATGTCGACGATGTTGTCGTCGCCGGTGAGCATCAGGCTCTCCTCGGGCACGTCCCGCGAGCGCTGGGTGCCGGCGCCCGAGCGGTAGCCGACCTGGATGCTGCGCGACTCGCCGACATTCGGCTTCACCACCGCGCCGACCGGATAGGGAAAGTTGTAGCGCAGGCCCTCGCCGGACTGGCCGGTGTAGCGGCCGAACACCGTGTTGATGCCGACCTGGCTCGGCAGCACCGTGTACCAGCCGGTCATCAGCCACAGCACCAGCACGACCAGCACCGCCAGGATCGCGCCCTTGGTGCCGACCGAGCCGCCGCCGGGCATCAGGGTCTTCAGCCGGTCCTGGCTGCGGCGCAGCAGGTCCTCGAGGTCCGGCGGCTGGTTGCCGCCACCCGAGCCGCCGCCCCAGGGGCCACCGCCCCCGCCGCCCGAACCGCCGCCCCAGGGACCGCCGCCATTGCCGCCGCGGTTGCCCCAGGGACCACCCCCGTTGCCGCCGCCGCTGCCGCCGCTCTGATTGCTCCAAGGCATGCTCGCCCACGTCCTTTCCCGGCCGGCACGCCCCGCGCTGTCTCTCGCGTCCCGCGCGGCACTCGCACTGCTCTGGTCTTGCTCCCCTGCGATATCGGCCGAGGCTCACGCGAAAGCAACCACCGGCGCCGGCCGAATTCTCAAGGTTTCTGCGATGGCCCGGGAGTTCCATCGCCGCACCCGGAATTGTGAGATGGTTTCCCCCTCTCGCACGTATCGTGCCCCGGCTGACGCACCAGCGTCACGAACCGGAACCCGTGCTCGTCCTCGGGACCCGCCGGGTGCGCCTCCGCGGCGACCTCGCGGAACGAAGCGGGAAGCGGGGGAAAGCGCGCGTCCCCCTCGGGCGCGGCGTCGACCTCGGTGAGGTGGATCCGGTGGGCGTGCGGCAGGGCCAGCGCGTAGATCTCGGCCCCGCCGGCCACCATCACCTCCTCCGCGTCGCCGGCGAGCCGCAGGGCCTCGTCCCAGCCGGCCGCTGCTTCGGTGCCGGGCGCCTCCCAGGCGGGGTCGCGGGTCAGCACGATCACCCGGCGTCCCGGCAGCGGCCGGCCGATCGAGTCCCAGGTCTTGCGCCCCATCACCACCGGCTTGCCCATGGTGAGGGCTCGGAAGCGCCGCAGGTCGCTGCGCAGGCGCCAGATCAGCGCGTTGTCGCGGCCGATGACGCCGTTCTTGGCGACGGCGACGATCAGGGTGACGCGGGGCGACGGCATCCTCAGACCGCCACCGGCGCCCGGATCGCCGGGTGCGGGTCGTAGCCCTCGATGCCGATGTCGGCGTAGCGGAAATCGAACAGCGAGCGCACCGACGGGTCGAGATGCAGGCGGGGCAGCGGGCGGATCTCGCGGGAGAGCTGCTCGCGCGCCTGGGTGATGTGGTTGGAATAGAGGTGCGCGTCGCCCAGCGTGTGGACGAAGTCGCCGGGGGTCAGATCGAGCACCTGCGCCATCATGTGGGTGAGGAGCGCGTAGGAGGCGATGTTGAACGGAACGCCGAGGAAGGCGTCGGCCGAGCGCTGGTAGAGCTGGAGCGAGAGCCGGCCGTCGGCGACGTAGAACTGGAACAGGCAGTGGCAGGGGGCCAGCGCCATGCGGTCGAGGTCGGCCGGGTTCCAGGCCGAGACGACGAGGCGGCGCGAATCCGGGTTGCGGCGGATCTCGTCGAGCACCCAGGCGATCTGGTCGACGCTGCCGCCGTCGGGCTTGGCCCAAGATCGCCATTGCCGGCCGTAGACCGGGCCGAGGTCGCCGTGCTCGTCGGCCCACTCGTCCCAGATCGTCACGCCGTTCGATTGCAGGTACGCGACGTTGGTGTCGCCGGCGAGGAACCACAACAGCTCGTGGATGATCGACTTCAGGTGCAGCCGCTTCGTCGTCACGAGCGGGAAGCCCTCGGCGAGGTCGAAGCGCATCTGGTGGCCGAACACCGACAGGGTGCCGGTCCCGGTGCGGTCGTGCTTCTCGACGCCGTCGTCGAGGATGCGCTGGAGGAGGGCGTGGTAGGGGCGCATGGCGGACATCCTCCGCGTGATAAACGGCCCGGGGCGCCGTGCGGCGCCCGGCGGGCTTCCAAGGGCTCTGAACGGGGAGGCGGTGTCCCGCCCCGGCCGCATAGCCCGGCAGGATAACGCGGGCGCGGCCGGAATCGCAGCGCCCCGGACGCGGAATCAGACGGTACTCCACACCCGCGCCAGGATCACGGCGCCGTTGCTCGCCGCGTGGAGCGCGAGGCAGGGCCACAGGTTGCCGGTCCACAGCCGCATGATCCCCAAGGCCACCCCGAGGGGCAGGACCGAGACCGGCTGGAGCAGGCCGCGTTCGGCGTGGCAGAGCGCGAAGACCCCGGCGCTGACCGCGACCGTGGCGGCGGGTGACAAGTGTCGGGAGAGGCGCCCGAACAGGTCGCCGCGAAACAGCATCTCCTCCGCCAGCGGCGCCAGCACCACCAGCCACAGGATCCAGGTCCAGAGCACCTCGCCGGTGAGGAACGGCGACAGCCGCCAGGCCCGGACCGGCGACTGGCCTGAGAGCAGAAGCAGCAGGGCGGTGCCCGCGACCTGGAGCGGCGGCCAGAGCAGGATCAGCAGCACGGCGCGCCGCGACAGGGCCGGACGGGTGAAGCCGAGGCGCGGGCCCGACCGGATCCGACCGGCGATGACGAGGAGCGCGAGCGCGGCATGCGGCAGCACCGTGAGAGCGAGCACCGCCCGCTCGCTGCCGCTCAAGGAAGGGAACGGTACCAGCCCGGGCGGCAGGGCCGGCAGGCGACCGACCGCCGCGACCGCCCCGTAGACGAGCCCGAACGCGGCCACCTGGAGGACCAGCGCCCACAGGATGGCGACGGCGACGCCGAGCCAGGGACGTCCCCGGGGATGCATTTTCGGGGCCCCGGGGGCTGGCGCCGGCGCATCACATCGCGAAACGGTCACAGAATGACGCGCGGCGGGCTTCAAAAGCGGCACGGGACCCTCTATATTCGCCTTGCCGGTCGCGAGGCCGGCTATGGCGATAAACGTTCTTCGAAATAAACCTATCGGACCCGGGGGCGGTACCCGGCGCCTCCACCCAAGCCCGGAACGGCCCGTTCGGTTCGGGCTTCGGCGGGGGCGAAATAGGATCGACGAGGGCGTAAAGGTTGAGCTTTCGCTCGGCATGGTTCCGCCGTTATCGGGCCAATGCAATAGTTGCCAACGACAACTTTGCTCCGGTGGCGGTGGCCGCGTAAGCGGTCCCCAATACCAAACGAAGTCCTAGCGGGTAGCACTGCATAGGCGGGGTTCGGAGGCACCTGGCAACAGAAGCCTCCACTCGAATTCCCTCCCCGCGAGCGATGCGGCGCCAGGCAACGGTTGATGGCAGACGATCTGATTCGCTACGATCTCCTGGTGCAGGATGCCCTGCGCAACGTCGTGCGCAAGGTGCTGGGCGATGCGGCACGCGACGGCCTGGCCGGCGAGCATCACTTCTACGTTTCGTTCCGGACCGATTATCCCGGTGTGCGGATCTCGCAGCGCCTGCGGGAGAAGTACCCGCAGGACATGACGATCGTCCTCCAGCATCAGTTCTGGGACCTCGGCGTCACCGAGCACACCTTCGAGGTCGGGCTGTCGTTCTCCGGCGTGCCGGAGCGGCTTCTCGTGCCGTTCGAGGCGGTGACCGGCTTCTTCGACCCCTCGGTGCAGTTCGGCCTCAAGTTCGAGCTCAACGACGGCACGGCGACGAGCGAGGATGCGGCCCCCGCCGGCACCACCTCCCTGCGGGCGATCCGCGGCGCCGGCTCCGAGCCGAGCGAGGCGCCGCCGAAGGTCCCGGCGATCGGCAGCAACCTGCCGAAGATCGTGCCCGCCGCGAAGGCCGAGGCCAAGCCGGCGGCCAAGGACGCCTCGCCCAAGGATGACGCCGCTGACGAGCCGAAGGCCGATGAGGCTGCCGAGCGCACCGACGCTCCCCAGGAGGGTGCCTCGGTGGTGAGCCTGGACGCGTTCCGCAAGAAGAGCTGAGCGCCGGGCCCGGACGGATCCCGGGTCGGCCCTCCAACCCGGACGTTGCCCCCATTAATCCGGGCTATGCGGCCCGCCTTCCGACAGATCAAAACAGCCCTCATTGTAAAGCAATGAGGGCTGTTTTGATCTGTCTTATCGATGAATTCCGCTGACGGAAAGCCATCTCCCGACCTCATCCTGGACCTTGACGAAGCCGAGATTTCGAAATTCTCAATCGCTGAGAGCCTCATTGACTTGCGAATATTGCTGGCGAGAAACTAAATTTTTCCTATATACAATCTCATTCTGAGGTACGACCAACGGGAGCCTCGAAGGAGGCATCCAATTCTCTCAAGTATTTCTATAGGTCTCCTTCGAGTTCAGTCGATCTTCAATCGGCTGACACCTCAGGAACAGGTCGTGGGCGGGATAGAAGGTGTCATACCAACGGTCGTTGAAAACGACCTTTGGTCCCGTTCTCGACTTTTCGCCAAGCCTTTGGCTTGGGGTCGAAAATTCGAGATGGGTCAACGGCCTCGTCGATCTCGGGCTTGCCCGAGATCGACGTTTCGTCGGCGGTTTATGGATCCCGGGTCCTCGCCTGTGGCGAGCCCCGGGATGACCCTGTGCAGCGGGACCGTGAGTGCATGGCCTGCCAGCGCAGCCCCTCACCCCATCACCAAACCACCATCCACGTACAGCACCTGCCCGGTCACGAACCGGCTCTCCTCGCCCGCCAGGAACAGCACCGGCCCGGCCACGTCCTCCGGCGTCGCGAGGCGGCGCAGCGGCGTCTGGGCGATCAGCGCCTCGCGGACCGCCTCCGGCGTGTCCCGGCTCGCCTCCGTAGGGACGACCAGCCCCGGCGCGACGCAATTGACCCGCACCCCGATCGGCCCCAGCTCGGCCGCGAGGTTGCGGCTGAAGCCGACGAGGGCCGCCTTGGCGGTGGTGTAGTCGTGGTAGGGGATGCTGGGTCGCGCGACGAGGTCGCTCGTCAGGTTGACGATGGCGGACCCGCTGCGCCGGGTCATCAGCGGGAGTAGGGTCTGGATCACCGTATAGGCCGCCCGCACCGCCCCGTCGAACTGGCGCTGGTAGGAGTCCCACGGCACATCGCGAAACCGCACCCGGCGGTCGGGGTCGAAGCGGTAGGGCGCGAAGGCGTTGTTGACGATCGCGTCGAGGCGGCCGACCTCCTCGGCGATCCGCGCCGCGAGCCCCGCCACCGCCGCCGGATCGGTCACGTCGGCCGCGACCGCGAGCGCCTGGCCGCCGAGCGCCCGGCATTGCTCCGCCACCGCCTCGGCGGCGGCGTGGTTCTCGCGGTAATTGACGACGACGAGGCCGCCCTCGGAGGCGAAGGCCGTGGCGATCGCCGCGCCGATGCCGCGGCTGGCGCCGGTGACCAGGATCGCGCGGTCGCGGAACCTCACGGCGTAGCTTCCTTCGCCGGGATCAGGTCGCTCTTCACCACCTGGCCCATGTCGAGGGGGCGACTGACGAGGCCGAGGCTGCGGAACTGGTCGGCGCCCTGTTGCAGCACCGGGAGGTCGAAATGGCCGAGGCCCTCGCGCTCCGTGGTGGGCGACACGCTCGACGCGTTGCGCAGGCGGATCACCTCGCGGTTGATGGCCTCGTCGCGCCCGTTGATCGCCCGGGTGACGGCGAGCCGCGCCGCCTCGTCGGGCTTGGCGATCATCCAGGCGGCGGAATCGCGGTAGGCGGCGAGGAAGCGCGTCAGGAGCGGCTTCTTCGCCTCGTAGTCCTTGCGCGTCACCACGAAGATGTCGCTCGGCAGGTTCAGGTGGTCGCGCACCTCGATCACGTCGACCTCGCCGAGGCCCTTGGCGCGGCCGACCAGCAGCCCCGTATCGGTGGCCGCCGTCGCGTCGACCTGGCCCTGGATCAGGGGGGCGAAGTTGAGGAGGCCCGTGACCTCGACCGTGACGTCGCCCTCCTTCAGCCCGGCGCCGGCGAGCAGCAGCAGCAGGTGCTGGCGCGTGCCGCTCGCCAGGCTGTAGACGCCGATGCGCTTGCCCTTGAGGTCCGCCACCGAGCGGATGCCGCGGGACTTCGGTGCGACGACGTTGAACACGTTCTGCGGGTAGATGTTGTAGACCGCCACGAGGTCCGCCCCCTTGTCGAGGGCGAGGTAGAACGAGGCCGGGTCGGTGAAGGCGATGTCGGCCTGCCCCGAGAGCAGCGCCTGGATCGCCGAGCCGCCGCCGTTGCCCGGCACGTAGTCGAGGGCGATGCCGCGGGCCTTGAACAGCCCGTGATCGGGCTCGGCGAGCAGGTTGGTGATCTCGCTGATCGGCTGGCTCCAGCCGCCGACGGTGAATTTGTCCAAGTTCTGCGCCAGGGCCGGGGAGCCGAGACAGGCGAGGGCGAGGAGAACGAGGAAGCGGAACGCGCGCATGGTGGGGTCAACCTCTGGCGTAGCGGCGCAGGATCAGGGTTTCGAGCCCCCGGGCGGCCTCGTAGACGGCCATCCCGAGGGCGGTGATCACCACGAAGAGGGCGACGATCAGACTCGAATCCATCGTGCTCTGGGCGGCGATGATCGAGGCGCCGAGGCCCTGGCGCCCGCCGACGAACTCGCCCACCACCGCGCCGACGAGCGCGAGCACGATGGCGACGCGGAACCCCGCGAGGATCACCGGCAGGGCGGTGGGCAGCTTCAGGCGCAAAAGGGTCTGGGCGCGGCTCGCCCCGAGCATGCGGAACAGCTCGCGCTGGCCGGGCTCGACCTGGGCCAAGCCCGTGAGGGTATTCTCGAAGAGCGGAAAGAAGCAGATCAGCGCGGTGATCACCACGGTCGGCGTCAGGCCGAAGCCGAACCACAGGATGAGCAGCGGGCCGAGCGCCAGCTTCGGCACCAGCTGGCTCGCCAGCACGTAGGGGCGCAGCACCCGGTGGAGCGCCGGCCATTCCGCCAGCAGGATTCCGGCGCCGAGGCCGAGGAAAGTGCCGGCGAGGAGGCCGAGCGCCATCTCCGTCACGGTGACGCGCAGGTGCGGCCAGAGCCGGCCCGACGCCACCTCGCCCCACAGCGTGTCCGTGACGGCGGAGGGGGCGGGCAGGACGAGGGGCGAAACGCGGCCTGAGCGGCACCACGCCTCCCAGGCACAGAGCAACGCCGCCAGCAGCAGGGCGGAGGCAAGCCGTGTCCTCACGCCGCCCGTCCGATCGCGGGAGGCGGGCCGTCCGAGGAACCATCCATGATCGCGCGGAGCGCGCGGCAGACAGCCCCGAAGGCGGGCTCGTAGCGGATTCCCGGCGGCCGGGGGCGCGGCAGCGGCACCGCGCCCTCGTGCACCAGGCGCCCGGCCGCCATCACGCCGACCCGGTCGCCGAGATACGCCGCCTCGGCGATGTCGTGGGTGACGAAGAGCGCCGCGGTGCCGCGGGAGGCGCAGAGGCGCAGGAGATCGTCCTGCAACTCCTCGCGGGTCAGCGCGTCGAGGGCGGCGAAGGGCTCGTCGAGGAGGAGCAGGTCCGGCTGCGTCACCAGCGCCCGGGCCATCGCCACCCGGCTCTGCTGCCCGCCCGACAGGGCGGCGGGGCGGCGCTCCGTCAGGTCGCCGAGGCCCATGGCCGCGAGGAGGTCGCGGGCGGCCTCGCGGTCGGACGCGCGCGGCCGGCGCGCGAGCGAGACCGGCAGGAGCACGTTGTCGAGGGCGGAGAGCCAGGCGAGCAGGGTCGGGGCCTGGAACACGAAGCCGACGCTCGGCGCCGGGCCGTTCACCGCCCGCCCGTCGATCCGCACCGTGCCGGCATCCGGCGCGAGCAGCCCGGCGGCGACCTTCAGCAGGGTGGTCTTGCCGCAGCCGCTGCGGCCGAGCAGGCAGTGGATCGCCCCGCGGGGGATCGCCCAGTCGACGCCCGCGACGGTCTCGATGGGATCGCCGGGGAAGCGGTAGCGTACGCCGTCGAGGGCGAGGGCGAGAGACGGCTCAGTCGGCATAGGGCGCGAAGCCTTCCGCCGCCGCCTCGGCACTCGCCTCGATCTCCGTCATCGTGACGAGGTCGAGCAGGCTGAAGCGGCCGTCATGGTGCCAGCCGGCCTCCGGCGCGGTCATGCGGCCGATCGCGGTGATCCGGGTGACGCCGATCGCGGCCAGATCCTCCGCGAGGGCGAAGAGCCGCGCCGGGGCGGCGGCGATGCCGGCGGTCTGGAGATAGGCGCGGTGCGGCGCCACCAGGGCCGGCACCTCCGCGAGATCCTCCACCGCCACCACGGCCACGCTGCGGTTGAGGCCGGACGGGCTCAAGCCCGTGGCGGAAGCGAGCAGGACGACGCTCCACGGATCGGCCGGATCGCCCAGCAGCGTCGCGCTCCCGTCGAGGGCCCGCATCTCGTGGGTGCTGCGCCAGGCCGCGATGGCGGCGGCCTCGCCCGGATCGAGCCGCCGGCGCGGGTGGCGGCTCGCCAGGGCCGCGAGTTCGTGGGCGAGGTGGCGGGCGAACTCGTCCGGCGTGACGGGACCGCCGCGCTCGACGAACAGCATCTGCGGCGCGTAGCAGCCCTGCTGCTCGTAGCGCCCGATGTCGTGGGCCGCGAGGCGCGCCAGCGGCCCGGCGCGGCGGCTGTCCAGCGCCTCGCGGGCGATCATCGCGAAGCCGATGCGGTGGCCGTGCGGCAGGAACCGGGTGGTGACCGGCACCTTGGCACGCAACGCCGTCAGGGTCTCGTCGCCGCCATAGGCCATGACGCAATCGGCCTGGGCCAGAAAGGCACCTTCCGCCCCGCCGGTCCCGCCCTTCCACCAGGTGACGGCCAGGCACTCGCCGAGCTCGGGATCGCTTTCCGCGATCAGGTGCGCGAACCAGCCGGCGGTGAGCGGCTCGGCGGAGGCGAGCTTGCCGATGCTGCCGGCCTTGACCAGGAGCCCCGAGACGAGGCTCCACAGCGGCAGGGCCGGGACGTTGCCGGCCCAGACATGGAGCAGCAGGTCGGGCCCCCGCGCCCGCACGAACCCGCCCTTCACCGCCGGCTGGAACCCGTCGAGCACGCCCGGATTGCAAAAATCCTCGGCGAGGAATCGCAGGAGCTGCGGCCGTCTAAAGGTCTTCAGGTAGCTCGACAGGCCGAGCCGCACCGTCTCGCTGTCGTAGCCGGTGACGACAGGCAGGAGCGCCTCCGCCTTGCGGCGCAGCGGGTGGGCGCGGTCGAGCAGGCAGGCGCTCGCCCGGTCGATCGCCGCAACGATCCGCGCGGTCTCCATCCGCCGCAGGGCCGCGCGGGCGCGGGCGCGGACATGCCCGCACAGGGCCTTCGCCTGATCCTCGTCGAGGTCGGGCAGGGCCACCGCGACGGTCTCGCCCCAGGCGCTGTGCTCGACGATGCGCCGGCCGATCTTCTCGGAGGGGATGCCCGGCAGGTGGCCTGCCTGCTCCAAAGTGCTCATCCCTGCGCGGCGGCCAGGAACTCGGCCACCGCGACCGAGCAGCCGCGCGAGGCCGAGCCCTCGACCCGGCCGAGGAGCCGGAAGCCGCCCGGCGCGATCACCCCGGCATCCTCGGTCAGGATCGCCGAGACCGAGTTGAAATGGGCGAGGTCGTGGTGGACCAGCACGCCGGTCTCGCCCTCGGGCAGATCCTGGCCGGTCAGCGGATCGACGACGCGGCTGCGGATCCAGTGCGGGCCGGACTTCACCGGCGGACAGACCGCGTTGCCGTCGTCGTAGAACTGGGTGCTCAGCTCGGTCATGCCGTACATGTTGAAGCATTCGCTCCGCGGGATCCCGAAGGCCTGCGAGAGCCCATCGTAGAACGCGTCCGGCTGGATCTCGCGCGACTGGCCCTTGAAGCCGCCGGTGTCGAAGAGAAAGCTGCCCGCCGGCAGGGCGAAGCGGCGGCCCTGGGCCGTCAGCGCATCCATCACCGGCACGAAGGCGTAGGTGGCGCCAAGCAGCGCGACCGGCTCGCCCGTGGATTCGGCGTGCGCCAGCACTGCCAGCAGCGCGTCGAGGTCGAGCCCGCCGGGACCGACGAAGACCGCGCTGTCCTGTGTGCCGAAGGTGTCCTTCGCCAGCGCCAGGTAATGGGCGAGGGAGGAGTTCGGCAGCGCCGCCTCGTCCGGGAACAGGATGCCCATCCGGATCGTCTCCCGCCCGCGCATGATCCGGGCGGCGAAGCCCGTGAGCATCGAGGCGTCGTAGACTTTGAGCGTCGGGTGGTAGCTGCGGCCGCGCCCGCTGCCGGTCGTGCCGCTCGTCATGAACACCCGCTCGGCCTCGTCGGGCGGGCAGCAGCTCAAGGTGAGGTCCTTGAACGCCTTGATCGGCACCGCCGGGATGTCGCGCCAGCGCCGCACCGTCAGCGGCGTGCGCCCGCGCTGTTGCGCGAAGCGCCGGTAAGGCGCGTTATGGGTGAACTGGTAGGCGAAGACCCGCAGGGCCAGGGCCTCGAACTCGGCCTCGCTCGCGCCGGGGCGTCCGATGAAGTCGAGGAGGGCCTCGACGATCTCCGCTTGCGACATCACGGCCACCTCGCGCCCATCCCGGGCGACGGCCAGTCCGGCGGAGATCATGCGCGAAAAGACGGCTGTGACGGCCCTGAGCCCTCGCCGGTCCCGCATCCCTACGCCGGCATGACCCGGATCAGGTTCATAGGGTCACCGCGGCGCCCGGACGGATCCGGACCGGCGGAATCTCAGCCTCCTCGCGAGGCCCCCCTGGGAGCCGGGGAGAGTGGGGGGTGCGGGGACGGGTGTCAAGTTGGGCTCAAGGACGCGCCAACCCCTCCGCCAGCCGCCCGAACGCCTCGAGCGCCTTCGCCAAGGTCGCCTCCGGCTCCCGTGACGCCGCGACCCACAAAGCCGCGTGGAGCGAGGCGCCGTTGAGGAGCCGCGCGGCGGCCTCCGCGTCCACCGGGGGGATCGCCCCGTCCGCGACGAGGGCCTGGATGCGCCGCGTCGTCTCGGCGAGGCAGGCGTTCTGGCTCGGCCACAGCGACGGATCGCCGAGGAAAGCCGGGCCGTCGAGGAGGAGGATGCGCTGGATCTCCGGCTCCAGGGCCATCTCGATATAGGCCCGGTACTCGTCGAGGAGGCCGCGCCACGGGTCGGAGGCCCGCTCGCCGATTGCGCGCAGACGCGCCGCCATCTCGACGTCGATCTGCTCGATCACCGCCTGGAGCAGACCCTTCTTGTCGCCGAAATTGTGATAGAGCGCACCCCGCGTCAGCCCGGCGGCGGCGGTCAGCTCGTCCATCGAGGCGGCAGCGAAGCCCTTCTCGGCAAAGGCCGCCCTCGCCGTCCGGATGAGCTTCTCCTTCGTCTCCTCCATCATCTGCGCGCGTCGTCCAGCCATCGCGACCCCACCCGTTTCGACATACGTCACGTATGTGAGTTGACATACGGCGCGTATCCATGCTCTCTCACATACGTCACGTATCTCAAATCGAGGAAGCGATCCATGGCCCTGGCACCCACCAAGCGCGACGCCGTCTTCCCGCCCGGCCGGCAGGCCCTGTACGAGGAGCACCGCTACTCGGCGGCGATCCGTTCCGGCGACCTCCTGTTCGTCTCCGGTCAGGTCGGCAGCCGTGAGGACGGCTCGCCGGAGCCCGATTTCGAGGCGCAAGTTGCGCTCGCCTTCGCGCGGCTCTCGGCGGTGCTGGCGGCGGCGGGCTGCACCTTCGACGACGTCGTCGACGTCACGACGTTCCACACCGACCCCGCGGCGCAGTTCGACGCGGTGATGCGGGTGCGCGATCGTGCGATCGGGGCGGCGCCCTACCCGAACTGGACGGCGGTCGGCGTGACCTGGCTCGCGGGATTCGACTTCGAGATCAAGGTGATCGCACGGATTCCCGGCACCGCCTGATCCGGGATCAGGGTTTCGCCGGCGCCTCGTCGGAGATGCCGACCTTGGCCCAGACGGTGAAGGCCAGCAGCGCCACCGGCACGCCGATGAGCGAGGTCAGGACGAAGAACAGCGGAAATCCCGTCCGCTCGACGAGGAAGCCGGAGAACCCGGCGAGCACACTGCCCGGGAAGGCGCAGAGCGAGGTCAGGAGCCCGAACTGGCTCGCCGCGTGCTCGGTCGAGGCCAGCGTCGACATGTAGGTGATGAGCACCACCGACGCGAAGGCGTAGGCGAAGTTGTCGATGCCGACGGTGACCGCGAAGGTCCAGAAGGCCTGGCCGCCGTCGCCGCCATGCGCCGCCAGGTAGGCGAGGCTCAGGTGCGAGGCCGAGGCCGCGACGGTGCCGACGAGGAGGCTCGGCAGCATGCCGATCCGCGGGATGAGGGCGCCGGCGAGGAAGGTGCCGCCGAGCCCGATCCAGAAGCCGAACAGCTTGGTGACGGTGGCGATGTCGGTGTTCGAAAAACCCTGGTGCTTGAACAGCGGCACCGCCATCGCGGTCGCGACGTAGCCCGGCATGCGAAAGCCCGCGACCAGCAGCAGGATCGCCGGCGCCATCGGGCCGAGGCGGGAGAGAAGATCGCGGATCGGCGCCCAGACCGTGTCGACGAGGCCGGCGCGGGCGGGATGAGGCACCTTGTCCGAGGGCGGCTCCGGGGCGAGCACGGCCGCGATCATGCCGACCAGCATCAGCGCGCCCATGACGAGGTAGGCGCCGCGCCAGCCGATCCGGTCGGCGAGGAACAGCGCGCCGGCCCCTGCCGCGAGGTTGCCGATGCGCCAGCCGATCTCGGTCCAGGACGACAGCACGGCCTGCTTCTCGGGCGGCCGCACGCTGGTGATGCGCCAGCCGTCGACGACGAGGTCGAGGGTCGCCCCGGCGAATCCGAGCGCCACCGAGAAGGCGATCGTCCAGGCGAGCCAGTGCGCCGGATCCCCGAAGGCGATGCCGGCGAGCATCGCCATGACGGCCGCTTGCGCCACCACGATCCAGCCGCGGCGCCGGCCGAGGCGCGCCCCGAGGAGCGGCGGGTCGTAGCGGTCGAGGAAGGGGGCCCACAGGAACTTGAACTTGTAGGCCAGCGTCATCTCGCTCAGGAGACCGATCAGGGCGATCGAGAGGCCGGCGTCGGACAGCCACGCGGCCTGCGTCCCGTAGACGAGCAGGAACGGGATGCCGGAGGTGAAGCCGAGCCCCAGCGCCGGCGCGATCCGGCGGTCGGTGAACAGCGCCGACCAGAACGGTTCCTTGTCGGGGGATGTCACGGCCGGCGCGGTCATGCTCGCTCGAATCTGCGGGCCCCGATCGGGGCGGAAGGTCGGGCAACCACGCCTCAACCGGGCGGGTGTGACAGCCGTTCCGGCGGAACCTGTGTCGCACGTCCCGCGATGGTCCGGACGACCGGTCATAGCACGGCCGCCATCTTCGGAACTCCTCTCCATGACGCAGACATCGACGCCCGTCTGGCTCATCACCGGCTGCTCCACCGGCTTCGGCCGCGAACTCGCGAAGCTCGTCCTCGCCCGCGGCTGGCGCGCCGTGGTGACGGCGCGCGACGCCGCCCGGGTCGCCGACCTCGCCGCCGGGGCGGAGGACCGGGTGCTGGCCCTGCCCCTCGACGTGACGAGGGCCGATCAGGTCGCGGCGGCCGTGAAGGGCGCCGAGGCGCGGTTCGGCCGCGTCGACGTTCTCGTCAACAATGCCGGCTACGGCTACCAGGCCTCGGTCGAGGAGGGCGAGGACGAGAAGATCCGCGCCCAGTTCGACGCCAACGTCTTCGGGCTCTTCGCCCTCACCCGCGCGGTGCTGCCGGTGATGCGGGCGCAACGGAGCGGGCACGTCATCAACATCACGTCGGTCGCCGGGCTGATCGGGTTTCCGGGCTCGGGCTACTACGCGGCGACGAAGCACGCGGTCGAGGGCTGGTCGGACGCGCTGGCGGCGGAAGTCGGACCGCTGGGGATCCGGGTCACCTGCGTCGAGCCCGGTCCGTTCCGTACCGACTGGGCCGGCCGCTCGCTGGTGCAGACCCCGAGCCGGATCGCCGACTACGCCGAGACCGCCGGCGCCCGCATGAAGGCCACCGCCGGAAACAGCGGCACCCAGGCCGGCGACCCGGTCCGCGCCGCCGAGGCGATGATCCGGCTGACCGAGAGCGCGTCGCCGCCGCGCCACCTCGTGCTCGGCGCCTTCGGCTTCGAGGCGGTGACCGAGCGGATGCGGGCGCGGCTCGCGGAGATCGAGGCGTCGGAGGCGGTGAGCCGCGGGGCGGATTATCCGGCGGGGGCGTGATACTGTTTCTGCTCAATCTCATTTTATGAAGATAAAGCACGTCTCCCCTCTCCCGTGTGGGAGAGGGGCCGGGGGTGAGGGTGGCGTGCTTCAGTGTGAAGCGCTGAGCGTGGTGCTGGCAGCGTGACGGTTCAGATCTATCCTGAAGCGCGCCACCCTCACCCCTACCCCTCTCCCACACGGGAGAGGGGATCCCGCGCTCGACTGATATTATGGACGATCCAGAGTAAGGCGTGAGAGGATGTCGGTTTGTGCGATCGAGTCTTGTCGATAGCACCTCAACCCCGCACCCCCTCCGCCCGCGGCACCCCGGCCCCCGCCTTTACGAACGGGCTGCCCGGCACCCGCGGCGCGAAGCGGAACAGCCTGGCGGGCGCCACGCCCTCCAGTTCCCCCGCCGCCAGATCGCGGGCGATCACCACCACGAACGGCGCGGCCGCCTCGCCCGGCCGGCCGAAGGGGCGCGGGCGCGAGAACAGTGTGCCGACGCTCTCGACCAGCACGGGCCGGTCCGCCTCGACCACCCGCACCAATCCCTTGAGCCGCAGCAGCCGCTCGCCGAGATGGCCGGCGAGGTTGTCGAGCCAGGCCGCCAGATCGTCGTAGGGGAGGGGGGCGAGCGGCCGGGCGAGCCAGACCGCGACGCGGGGATGGGCGCCGGCGGGCTCCGCCTGGAGCAAGGCCGGATCGAGGCCGGCGCCGGGCAGCGGCGCGAAGGCGGCCGCCACCGCGGCGGCACGGTCGGGATCGGCCACGATCTCGGCGAGCGGGTTCAGGCCCGCGACCTCGGCCCTCGCCTGCGGGAGGCGACCGTCGGGCGCGGCGTCGAGCTTGGTGAGCACGATGCGGTGGGCGGCGGCCCATTGCGCCGCGGCCTCCTCGAAGGCGGCCGTCTCGGGGCCGCGGAGCGCATCGTAGGTGGCGAGGACCGAGACCCGCATCGGGAACCCGGCGAGGCTCGCGAGCTGGCGCAGGACCGGGCCGGGCTTCGACAGGCCGCTCGTCTCCAGCACGATGCGTCGCAGCGGACCCGAGGCCTCCGGCCGCTCGGCGGCGAGCAGCGCCTCGACGGTGCGGGCGAGGTCGCTCGTCATCTGGCAGCAGACGCAGCCATTCGCCAGCATCGTCATCGGCACGTCACCCCCGCTCTCGCGCAGGATCAGCCCGTCGAGGCCGATCTCGCCGGCCTCGTTGACGATGATCGCGGTGTCGGCCGCCTCGGGGAGGGCGAGGTAATCGCGCAGGAGCGTCGTTTTCCCCGAGCCGAGGAAGCCGGTGAGGACGACGAAATCGATGACGTCGCTCACGGCGCGGCCTGATCGACCTTGGCGTACTTCGCCGGCACCGCCTCGTCCCAGGTCGCCTTGACCAGCGCGCGCACATCGGCGAGCAGCTCGGCGGTGTCGTAGATCACCCCGTCCTTGATCGTGTATGTCAGGCCCCGGTGCCAGGTGGCGCCGTTCGTCGCCTCGTCGAGGCGGAGCGCCCCGGTGCCGTAGAGCAGCTTGAAGTCGGTCAGCGGGTTGTGGTCGTGGACGAGCAGATCGGCGCGCTTGCCGACCTCGACCGTGCCGATCTCGTCCTCGAGCCCGCACAGGGCGGCGCCCTGGGAGGTCGCGGCGCGCACCACCTCCAGCGGGTGGAAGCCCGCCTCCTGCAAGAGCTCAAGCTCGCGGATGTAGCCGAAGCCGAAGATCTGGTAGATGAAGCCCGAATCCGAGCCGGCGCAGACCCGGCCGCCGCGGTTCTTGTACTCGTTGATGAACGCCATCCAGAGCCGGTAGTTCTCCTTCCACTCGATCTCGTTCTGGGTCGACCAGCGATACCAGTACGAGCCGTGGCCGCCGCGCTGCGGGGTGAAGTAGTCCCACATCGACTTCCAGGTGTATTCCTTGTGCCAGTCGGCCTGGCGCGCCCGCATCAGGTCGCGGTTGGCGTCGTAGATCGTGAAGGTCGGCACGAAGGTGAAGCCGAGCTCCAGGAACCGCTCCAGGGTCTCGTTCCATTTCTTGGAGCCCGGCTCCGCGCCCTGGCGGAACATCTGGCCGGAGACGGAGAAGCGGAAATATTCGTCGTTGTAGTCGTAATCGAGCGGGAAGTTCTGCACCACCCGGTCCTCGAACAGCGCCTCGGGCAGGCCGTAATAATGCTCGGCGCTGGTGAGGCCCCAGCCGGCGGTGGTGAGCGCGTTCATCCGCGTCACCGCCATCTGGGCGTGGTGGCAGCCGGATTTGAGGCCGAGTTTGCGGCACTCGTCGAGGGCGGCCTCCATGATGGCGGGCGGCGCCCCGAAGAACTTCACCCCGTCGGCGCCGCGCTCCTTGAGCTTCCGCAGCCACGCCCGCCCTTCGTCCGGGGTGTGGATCAGCTTCAGCATGTCGTTGACGGCCGGGAAGTAGCTGTAGGCGAGAAGCCGCGGCGCCGCGATCTCGTTCGCGTCCGAGCGCTTCTTCTGGTCGAGCATCCAGTCGAGGCCGTTGAACGAGCCCATCTCGCGCACCGTCGTCACGCCGTGGGCGAGCCAGAGCTTGTAGACGTACTCGACCGGCGGCACCCAGCCGTTGGCGGCGTGATACGCGACGCCGGCATGCGCGTGGCAATCGACGAAGCCGGGCGTCACCCATTTGCCGCGGCAATCGATCTCGTGGTCGCCGGCTGCCGGGCGGTTGGCGGTGTTGGCGAGGTTGCCGGTGACCTTCTTCAGCTGCACGATGCGGCCGTTCTCGACCACGATGTCGGTCGGGCCGATCGGCGGCGCGCCGGTGCCGTCGATGACGGTGGCGCCCCGCAGCACCAGGCGCTTGTGCGGCCCGATCCCGCGGTCGCGGGAGGTCGAGGGCACGAGGGGCGGCTGGCCGGCCTTGGCCCGCTCCGCGGCGAGCTCGTTGCCGGCGAGGATGGGGGCGTCGCTCATGGTGTCCTCCCGTTTTCCTAGTTGATCTGGCGGGCGTAGCGGCGTCCGAGGAGCGCGGTGCCGAGCGCCGTCAGCACCAGGGTCGCGGCGAGCAGGATGAAGGCCAGCGCCGCGCCGAAGGGCCAGTTCATGCCCCGCGAGAACTGGTCGTAGACGGCGGGCGCCATCATCTTGAACTGCGAGCCGCCGAGCAGCACCGCGGTCGCGTAGGTGTTCATGCACAGGATGAAGACGAGGACGCAGCCCGCCACCGTGCCGGGGAGCGCCAGCGGCCACACCACCCGGCGGAACACCGTGAAGCC
The DNA here is from genome assembly GCF_003173775.1 of Methylobacterium sp. 17Sr1-1. Classification (NCBI taxonomy): domain Bacteria; kingdom Pseudomonadati; phylum Pseudomonadota; class Alphaproteobacteria; order Hyphomicrobiales; family Methylobacteriaceae; genus Methylobacterium; species Methylobacterium sp. 17Sr1-1. The sequence continues at coordinate 602,460 of NZ_CP029552.1, forward strand.
GCTCGCGCCGAGATTCGCCGCCGCCTCCTCCACCGCCCGCGGGATGCTCTCGATCACCGAGGACAGGGTCAGGATCATGTAGGGCAGCACCACCGCGATCGTCCCGATGGCGACCGCGCCGGGCGTGTAGATCAGCTGCAGCGGGCTCGCGGTGATGTGCAGGCCGCGCAGGGCGGCGTTGATGAGCCCGTCATTGCCGAGGAGCCCGAGCCAGCCCGCCGCCCGCACGACGTTGCCGACGAGGAGCGGGATCAGGGTCAGGACGGTGACGAGGCTCTTCCACCGGCTCTCCATCCGGGCGAGCCGGTAGGCCGCCGGGAAACCGAGCGCCAGGGTCAGCGCCGTGCAGGTGAAGGCCATCACCAGCGTCGTGCCCATCACGCCGCGGTAATACGGGTCGGCCACGGCATTGAGGTAGTTCTGTGCCGCCGTCGCCTCGATCATCAGCTGCGTCGCGCTGTACTGATTGAGCGAGATGCGCGCGAGCAGCACCATCGGGCCGACCAGGAGCGCGGCGACGACGAGAACGGCCGGCAGGATGAGGGCGAACACGGGCGGACCTTTGGATTAGAGCTTATCGAAATGTCGGGAAGCCGGGTTCGGCACCCACATTTCCACCTCGCAGGGTCATCCCGGGGCCGCGCAGCGGAGCCCGGGATCCGGAACCTCGGGTGGTTCAGGATGCAGCGAACAGCGTCCCGCCCTCTTCGCCAGCGCCTGCGGTTCTGGATTCCGGGCTCCGCTGCGCGGCCCCGGAATGACGCGGAGGATGGAATACCTGTCGAGCAGACCGATCCGGCAGCCCTACCCCTTGAATTCCTTGTTCCAGAAGTCGGTGAACGCCCCCTGCTGCGCCTGCATCGTGGCGTAGTCGAGCGGGCGGAGCTTGGCCTGCTGGGCCTCCGTCAGGCTGATCTGCTTGGCCAGATCGTCCGGGAGCTTCGCGTCCTTGACGGTCGGCACGTAGCCCATCTTCTGCGCGAAGGCGACCTGCGCCCCCGGGTCGAGCATGGCGTTCAGGTACTTGAAGGCGCCGTCCTTGGCGCGCGAGTTCTTCGGCACGCCGGCCTCGAACAGGATCGGCAGCGCGCCCTCCTCCGGCACCGCCATCGCGACCGGGATGCCGGCCTGCTTCCACATGAAGCCGCGGGCGAGCCACATCAGCGAGATCCACACCTCCTCCGACTTGAGCGCCGCGGCCAGCGTCTCGTTCGAGGGATAGACCTTCGGGGAGAGCTTCTTCAGGTCCCGCAGGGCCGCCTGGCCCTTGGTGAAGTCGGTCGGCGTCCCACCGGCGCCGATATTGGCGCCCGCCATGTTGAAGTTCCAGAGGATGTCCGAGAAGCCGACCCGGCCCTTGTACTTCGGGTCGAAGATGTCGGCGTAGCGGGTCGGCGGGGTCGTCACCTTGCTCGGGTTGTAGAGCACGACGAGCGCCGAGTAGATGTGCGGGATCGAGTGGGGCTTCTTGAAGACGTCGATCACCTGCGACAGCCGCGGCACCTCGGCGGCCGGCACGGTCTCCAGCACGCCGAGCTGGCTCAGCATGTAGCTGTCGATGTCGTTGATGCAGGCGACATCCATGCTGGCGCGCCGGCTGGTGCGCTCGGCGATCAGCTTGGTGCGGCGCGGATCCTGGTTGGCGATGTCCTGCGACACCTCGATGCCCTGCGGCTTCATCAGCGGGACGTCGATGTTCTGCTGCAGGAGCGCGCCGTAATCGCCGCCCCAGGTGCCGACGACGATCGGGCCGGCCTCGGCCCGGGCGGGAAGCGTGCCGGCGAGGCCGAGGGCGGCGCTGCTGGCGATCAGGGAGCGACGGGTGATCATCGGGCGGGGCTCTCCGTACGGGGGATGACGCGGGCGGCGTCGGGGGTCCAGGTGATGCGGACGGGGTCGCCGGCCGCGAGGCGGCGGCGGGGATCGTCGGGAAGCGGCGTCGGGGTTACCGCGACGATCGCCTCGCCGGCGAGATCGAGGTGGTACTCGGTGCGGGCGCCGAGATAGGTCACGGCCCGCAGGCGGCCGGTGCCGGCGGGGTCCGGCGCGACCTCGATCCGCTCGGGGCGGATCGCCAGCAGGCCGCCGGCCGCCGTGGCGTCCGAGGCGCAGGGCACGGCGGCGCCGCTCGCGAGGCGGAACACGTCGGCGCCCTCGCGCGCGCCGTCGAGCAGGTTGCAGCGGCCGACGAATCCGGCGACGAACGTATTGGCAGGGCGCTCGTAGAGGTCTTCCGCGCTGCCGACCTGGAGCACGCGGCCGTGCTCCATCACCACCAGCCGGTCGGCCATGGCGAGCGCCTCGTCCTGATCGTGGGTGACCATCAGGGTGGTGAGGCCGAGGCGCGTCTGCAACTCGCGGATCTCGAGGCCGACCTCGGAGCGCAGCTTGGCGTCGAGGTTCGACAGCGGCTCGTCGAGGAGGAACACCGCCGGGCTCACCACGAGCGCGCGGGCGAGCGCCACGCGCTGCTGCTGCCCGCCGGAGAGCTGGCGCGGCAGCCGGTCGGCGAGCGCGTCGAGGCGCACCAGCCGCAGCGCTTCGGCGATGCGCCGGTCGCGTTCGGCCCGTCCCACCTTCCGCATCTCGAGCCCGAAGCCGACATTGTCGGCGACGCTCATGTGGGGAAACAGCGCGTAGGACTGGAACACCATGCCGGTGTCGCGGGCGTGCGGCGGAAGCCGCGTCACGTCGCGCCCGCCGATGACGACGCGGCCGGCGGTCGGCTCGATGAAGCCCGCGACCATCCGCAGCGTCGTGGTCTTGCCGCAGCCGGAGGGGCCGAGGAGCGCCACGAGCTCGCCCTGGCGGATGTCGAGGTCGACGCCGGCGACCGCGGTCGCCTCGCCGTAGCGCTTGGTGACGCCGTCGAGCTGGAGGGTGCCCATCAGACGACCCGCGACAGCTTCACGAAGCGGTCGGTGACCAGCATCAGGATCGTCACCATCAGGATCTGCGCCGTCGCGACGGCGGCCAGGGTCGGGTCCATTCGGAATTCCAGGTAGCTCAGCATGGCGACCGGCAGCGTGGTGCGCCCCGGGCCGACGAGGAGGAGGTTGAGTTCGAGGTTCTCGAAGCTCGCCACGAAGGAGAACAGGGCGGCGGCCACGATGCCGGGCCGCAGCATCGGCAGGGTGATGCGGCGGAAGACCGTGAGCGGCGTCGCGCCGAGATTGGCCGCCGCCTCTTCCGCCGAGCGGTCGAGCCCGGACAGGCTCGCGGTGACGAGGCGCACCGTCCAGGGGATGGTGATCAGCACGTTGGCGGCGACGAGGCCGCCGAGCGTCGCCTTGATGTCCGTGTCGAGCCAGTCCTCGGCCCGGAGATAGAACATGTAGAGGGCCGAGCCCGCGACGATCGCCGGCACCGCCAGCGGCGCCAGCAGGAAGGTGTTGATGAGCCCGCGCCCCGGGATGTTCGCCCGCACCAGCGCCAGCGCCGCGGCGGTGCCGAGCGGCACGCCGATCGCGGTGGCCATGAGGGCGATCTGGAGCGAGGTGAGGAAGCCGCGGGCGAAGTCGCGCTGCGCCCAGGCGTTGAGGTACCAGCGCCAGGTGAGGCCGTCGGGCGGGAAGGTGACGATCTCCTGGTCGAAGAACGAGGTGACGACCACCGTCACGATCGGCGCGAACACGACCGCGTAGGCCAGGACGACGGCCGCCAGGACGGCGAGGCGGCCGAGCCGGGCCGAGAGGCCAGCATCGGCAGGGGAGAGCCCGGCAGGGGCGAGCCCGGCGGGGGAGAGGGGGGCGGCGCGCATGCGGCTCACGGTTTCGAGGTGACGGCAGCTGACCTATTTGTAGGACAGGTCTCCGCCCTTTTGGCAAGGTCTGCCCGGGCGGCGAGCGAGGGGTTGGCAAGACGGGTGCCAAGCTCGCGGGCGGTCACGCAAGGGCCTCGCGAAAGCGGCGTCGCTTGCAGGTTCCCCCATGAGCCGCGGGGGCAGCACCCCCATGGGAGACCGGCGACCACCCGGCGATTCGATGCGTCGTCGCGGCGGGGATCTCGTCGGTCGTCCCAGGCACCAGCCGCTCGCGGGTCGCGAGGCTTTCGCGCCTGACGCTGGCGTCCGGTCCGCGTCACTGATCCTCCAGGATGCATCGCCTGATAAAAAAACAAGCTTGCCTGTTTTTTTATCGCTGTCCAGTGTGCCGCCGAACGCCCCGCCCGCCCGGCGATCCGGGCGCAACCCCGACCCAGCAGGGACCGCCCGCATGAGTGCCGACCTCGTCCTGTTCCGCAAAGCCCGCATCCTCGACGGCACCCACGACACCGCGCTCGACGGCCACGACGTGCTGGTCGAGGGCGGCACCATCCGGGAGGTCTCGGACCGGCCGCTCACCGCGTCGTCGGCCCGGGTGATCGATCTGAACGGCCGCACGCTGATGCCGGGCCTGATCGACTGCCACGTCCACGTCATCGCGACGATCCCCGATCTCGGCGCCAATGCCGAGCTGCCGGATTCCCTGGTGGCGTTGCGCACCGCGAAGATCATGCGCGGGATGCTGATGCGCGGCTTCACCACCGTGCGCGACCTCGGCGGCGCCGATCACGGGCTGGTCATGGCGGTGCGTGAAGGCCTGATCGACGGCCCGCGCCTCGTCATCTGCGGCAAGGCCCTGTCGCAGACCGGCGGCCACACCGATTACCGCGGCCGCTACCACGCGAGGGACGTGAGCCACTACGGCACCAAGCTCGGGGCGCTCGGCCGGGTCTGCGACGGGCTCGACGCGGTGCGCCGCGTGGCGCGCGAGGAGATCAAGGCCGGGGCCGACTTCATCAAGATCATGGCCAATGGCGGCGTATCCTCGCCGACCGATCCGATCGCGTTCTTCGGCTACTCGGTCGACGAGCTCCGGGCGATCGTCGAGGAGGCGAACAACGCCCAGACGTATGTCGCCGCCCATCTCTACACCGACGCGGCGATCCGCCGGGCGGTGGAGAACGGGGTGATCTCGGTCGAGCACGGCAACCTCGTGACGCCCGAGACCGCGCGGCTGATCCGCGAGAAGGGTGCCTACGTGGTGCCGACCAACGTCACCTTCGACGCGCTCGCGCGTGAGGGCGCGTCCCTGGGGCTGCCGCCGGCGTCGGTCGCCAAGATCGAGGACGTGCGCGAGGCGGGGCTTTCCGCCCTCGAGACCCTGCGGGATGCGGGCGTGATGATGGCCTACGGCACCGACCTCCTCGGCGAGATGCACCGCCATCAGTCGGAGGAGTTCGTGATCCGCGGCCGCTGCCTGCCGGCGATGGAGGTGATCCGCTCGGCCACGGTCAACGCCGCCAAGGTCGTGCGCCTGGAGGGCAAGGCCGGCGTGGTGGCCCCGGGCGCCTTCGCCGACCTGATCGTGGTCGATGGTGACCCGCTGACCGACCTCTCGCTCCTTACCGGCCAGGGCCGGCACATGCGGGCGATCATGATCGACGGGCGGTTCGTGAAGGACGAACTGGCGGCGTGAGGTCCCAGAGCCTGTTTGATTGATAGGTAGATTTTATCCCACTCACGACCTCATCCTGAGGTGTTAGTCGATTGAAAATCGACTGACCTCGAAGGAGGCTTCCAGAACTCTCCGAGGTCTCCGGAGTCCTCCTTCGAGGCTCGGCGATCTTCGATCGCCTCGCACCTCAGGATGAGGTCGTGGGTGGGAGAGAAAAGTGTCTCTTGGTGCTGTCCTCGCAACTCAAACAGGCTCTCACGGCCGCGGGATCATGCGGGAGCCCCGCTCCCGCCGGAGAGGCGAACAGGCACGCAGCTTCTCGTCGATCCGTTCCGCGGCCCATGGGAGGGCAGGCCGGCGCGTCATCTCGCGCCGAGCTGCTGATTCAGTGTGAGTGCGCACGAGCTATGACCGCTTCCTGCTCACCATAGGCGGGCGCATTCGGTCGTATAGAGCCGATTTCGATCGCAGGCCATGGGACGACAGACCGGATCGAGGCGACGTCGTCGCCACGATGACGCTACGATGACGTCACGGAATGCTGCGAATTCAGGTGGGCGGCGCTCAAGAACGCTTAACCGTTCGTCGGGGAGAATGGCGCCGTTCGATCTTCGGATGTCGGGAAGGCAGCATCATGCGTAACGGGGTGTCGATCGCGGCGAAGCTGGGGCTGTGCCTCGCTGCCCTGGTCCTTCTGATCGGCGCGACGAGCGGCCTCTCGCTGACCGAGCTGAGCCGGGTCAACACGGCCGCGTCGGACCTGCGCGACGTCCGGGTGCCGGCGACCGACACGCTCGGCTGGATCGGCATCAACATCATGCGCCAGCGGGTCAACGGATCGCGGCTGATCACCGCCGACACGCCGGAGCTGCGCGCCGAGGTCGCCGGGCAGATCGCCAAGCGCGACGCGATCATGGAGGCGCAGTACGCCCGCTTCGAGGCGCTGCCGCTCTCGCCGGCCGAGCGCGAGCTCTACAAGGAATTCCGCCGCCACGTCGCCGACTACGCCGAGCAGCAGCGCCAGGCCGTCGCCAAGGCGACCGCCGGCGACATCCCGGGCGGGCAGCGGATCTACAACACCACGATGTCGAACGGCATCATCGCCATCATGGGCGCCTGGGAGAAGCTGGTGGCGCTGAACGGCGCCGGCTCGAAGGCGAGCGGCGACCTGATCGAGGAGACCTACGCCGCGGCCAACCGCAACATGCTGGCGCTCACCGCGCTGGCGCTCCTCGTTGCCGGCGGCGCGATGGTGCTGGTGCGCCGCGGCGTCGCCGGGCCGCTGCGGGCGATCACCGCCGCGACCCAGCGGCTCGCCGGCGGCGACACTGGGGTGGCGATCCCGGGGCAGGCGCGCCGGGACGAGATCGGCGCGCTCGCCGGCTCTCTGGTGGTGTTTCGCGACAACCTGATCCGCAGCCGCGCCCTGGAGGAGGAGACCGCGCTCGCCCGTGCCTCGGCCGAGGCGCAGCGCAAGGCCGGCATGCGCCAGATGGCCGATGCCTTCGAGGCGGCGGTCGGCAGCATCGTCGGCGGCGTGTCGGCGGCGGCGACCGAGCTCGAAGCCACCGCCCGCTCGCTCAGCGGCAGCGCCGCGGAGGCCGCTGGCCAGTCGGGCGCCGTCGCGGGCGCGGCGAGCGAGGCGGCCGCCAACGTCACCGTGGTGGCCGCGGCCGCCGAGGAGCTGGGCTCGTCGGTCCAGGAGATCGGCCGGCAGGTCTCGGGCTCGGCCGAGCTGGCGCGGGTCGCCGTCTCCGAGGCCGGCGAGACGGTGGCGCTGGTGCAGGACCTGTCGCAGGCCGCCGCCAAGGTCGGCGACGTGGTGGCCCTGATCTCGTCGATCGCGAGCCAGACCAACCTGCTCGCGCTCAACGCCACGATCGAGGCGGCGCGCGCCGGCGAGGCGGGCCGCGGCTTCGCCGTGGTGGCGGCGGAGGTCAAGCAGCTCGCCGGCCAGACGGCCCGGGCGACCGAGGAGATCACCGGCCAGATCGGCCGCATCCAGGCCTCGACCGGCCAGGCCGCGGCGGCGATCGACGGCATCGGCCGGCGCATCCGCGAGATCGACGGCGTCGCGAGCTCGATCGCGGCGGCGGTCGAGGAGCAGGGCGCGGCGACCCAGGAGATCGTCCGCAACGTCGCCGAGGCGGCGGCCGGCACCGGCGCGGTCACCGGCACCATCGCGACGCTGGCCGAATCCGCCGGCGAGACCGGGGCGGCCGCCGCCCAGGTGCTCGGCGCGGCCTCCGAGATGTCGCGCCAGTCCGAGCACCTCTCGGCGGAGGTGGCGCGGTTCCTGGCGACGGTGCGGGCGGCCTGATCGGGGTTCACCCCGCCGCCCGCACCACCCGCGCCCCCGCGGCTTCCGCCTCCGCACATTGCGCCTGCGTCGCCCCGGCATCGGTCACCAGGGTCCAGCGGCGCGGCAGGGGCGCCCAGGCCCCTTGCGTCGCGCGGCCGAGCTTGGAGGAATCCATCAGCACCACGATCTCGGCCGCCTGCTCCATCATCAGCGACTTGAGGGCGACCTGCTCGATCGCCGCCTCGCACAGGCCGCGGCCGGCGACGAAGCCGTCGCCGCTCACCACCGCCTTGTCGGCGGTGAGCCGGCGCAGCGAGGCCTCGGCGAGGGGACCCATGGTGCTCATGCTGCCCGGCCGCACCGCGCCGCCGAGCACCGTCAGGGTGAGGCCCGGCGCGCCGGCGAGCACGCTCACCAGCGGCAGGTTGTTGGTGACGACCGCGTGGCGGCGCCCGGTCAGGCCGGCCCCGAAGGCGGCCACCGTCGAGCCGCCGTCGAGGACCAGGATGTCGTCGTCGGCAAGGAGCGCCAGGGCGGCCCGGGCGATGGCGGCCTTCTCGGGCCGGGCCTGCGCCTCGCGCTCGGGCAGGCTGGTCTCGGGCAGCGGATGGGCGATCACGGCGCCGCCATAGGTGCGCCGGATGGCGTTCTCCGTCGCCAGCCTTTGCAGGTCGCGCCGGATCGTCGAGGCGGAGACGCCGAAGCGTTCCGCCAGCTCCTCGACCACGACCTCGCCGGCCTGGAGGGCCTCGAGCAGCAGCGGGTGCCGGTGCCGGCCGCGGGTCACGGGTCTCAGACCGCCCGGCGCGGCGCGAGGTCGACCGCCTGGCGCAGCGCTTCGACCAGCGAGCCCGCATCGGCGACGCCCGTGCCGGCGATGTCGAAGGCGGTGCCGTGATCGACCGAGGTGCGGATCACCGGCAGCCCGACGGTGATGTTCACCCCCGCCTCCAGTCCCAGGACCTTGATCGGGCCGTGGCCCTGGTCGTGGTACATCGCCACCACGATGTCGTAGTCGCCCCGTCCCGCGAGGAAGAACAGCGTGTCGGCGGGCAGCGGCCCCTCGACCCGCCAGCCCTTGGCCCGGCAGGCCTCGACGGCCGGCGTGATCTTCTCGGCCTCCTCGCCGCGGCCGAACAGACCGTTCTCGCCGGCATGCGGGTTGATCGCGCAGACGCCGATCCGCGGATTCGCGATTCCCGCCTTGACCAGGGTGTCGTGGCCCCGCGCGATCACCCGCTCGACGAGGCCCGGCTCGATCCGCGCGATAGCGTCGATCAGCCCAATATGCGTCGTGACGTGGATCACCCGGAGCTTGGGCGAGACCAGCATCATCGAGACTTCCGGCGTACCGGTGAGCTCGGCGAGGAGCTCGGTGTGGCCCGGATACTTGTGGCCGGCGGCGTGCAGCGCCTCCTTGCTCAGGGGCGCGGTGCAGATCGCGGCGGCCTGCCCGGCTTGGACGATCCGGACCGCCCGCTCGATAGAGCGGAACGCCGCCTCGCCGGAGACCGGCGAGACCTTGCCGAAGGGATGGCCCGGCGGGATCAGCCCGAGATCGATGCACGCGACGGTGCCGGGGGCGTCCGTCGCCTCCTCGGGCGAGGCGATCGCCTGGACGTCGAGGGCCGAGCCGACGATGCGGCCCGCCTCGCGCAGGCGCCCGGCGTCGCCGACGACGAGCGGCCGGCATAGCGCGGCGACCTCGGGGAGGGCCAGCGCCTTCATGATGATCTCAGGCCCGATGCCGGAGGCATCGCCCATGGTGATCGCGACGGTCGGTCGGCTCATGTCGAGGGTCCCTGGTGACTGATGGCCCGGAGGTGATGCACGGCGCGCAGGAGCGTGTCGTCGTTGCCGAACGCGCCGGCCTTGGTGACGATCGGCACGGCGAGCGCGCCGCGCGTCAGGCCGAGGGACACGCCCGGCTCGATCTCGTCGATCAGCCGCAATCCGTCGATCCCCAGATGGGCGAGCAACGCCGCCGCGGTCTCGCCGCCCGTCGCCACGAGCGCTCCGAGATGGGGTGCCACGGGGGCGAGCCACGCGCCGAGGGCGTCGGCGAGGCGGGGCCCGAGGGCGAGGTCGGGGCTTTCGCCCATCGCGACCTCGACCAGCACGTCCTCCCCGGCGCGCAATCCCGCCGCCACGGCGGCGCGGCAGCGCGCCCGCGCGGCCTCGTCCGTCCCGAGCAGCAGGTCCGGCGCGACGGGGACGTGGCGGGTCTCGCCGACGAGCCGGCGCGCGGCGGCGCGGGAGGCGGCGGCGAGGCTTCCGACCACCACGAGGGTGCCGCCGGGGCCGGCCGCGATCGCCTGCGCCGGGGCGGAGGGCCCCGCTTCCCGCTCGGCCAGCGCGTGGGCGAGGCCGGCGCTGCCGATCCAGACCAGATTCTGCTGCGCATCGAGCGCGAGGCCGGCCTCGGCGATCCGCGCGAGGTCGTCGTCGGTCTCGGCATCGGCGACCGCGACCGCGCCCGCCCGCGCCGCGTCGGACAAGGCCGCGCGCAGAGGTTCGCCGCCGGCCCGCACGGTCGCGAGGGCGATCGTCGCGCCCGGCAACCCGGCTTCCTCCAGCATCGCGGAGAGCGCACCGGTCGCGTAGGTGTGGTCCCGGCGCCAGAGCTCGGTCTCCTCCAGCGGCCGGCCCCCGACCCGGATCTGGCCCGCCACCGTGGTGCGACCGGTCGCCGGGAAGGCCGGCGCCAGGATCCCGAAGGCCGCGCCGCCGCGCCGGCGCAGGGCCTCGAGGGTGGCGGCCAGCTCCGCCGCGGGCTGCCCGCGCAGGGTCGAGTCGATCTTCTTGAACACCGACCGGCCGGGACGTCTCTCGTCCGAACGATGCAGCCGGTCGAGGAGGGCGGCGTGGCGCGCCGCGGCCGCCTCCGGGCCGAGCTGGCGGCTGTCGGCATCGTGCGAGACGACGTCCTCGTCAGCCCCGGATTCCTGCGCTCCGGATTCCGCCGCGCCCCATTGCACGCGGGCCGAGCGGCCGCGCCGGGCGAAGGCGATGGCGCAATCGGCGGCCCCCGTGAGGTCGTCGGCGAGGATGAGCCAGCGGCGCGCCACGGTCACACCCGCTCCGCCACACGCGGGGATGGGACCGGCGCGGCCTCCTCCTCCGGGCGCTCGCCGAAATGCCGGGCGGTCCAGGCGGTGGCGAGCGGGGTGAGGATGGCGGTGACCACCACGGTCGCGGCGACCAGCACCGTCGCGGGGGCGGCGGCATCGGCATAGGCCGGGTTGGCGGCGGCGATGATCGCCGGGACCGCGGCGGCGTTGCCGGCGGTCGAGGAGGCGGCGACGCCCGCCACTCCGGTGCCGCCGGTGAGCCGGTCGGCGAAGAAGAGCGGAATGCCGGTCACGACCACCACCGCGACGCCGAGCCCGAGGCCGAGCAGCCCCGCCTGCCAGATCTTGGTCAGGTCGAGCCCGGTGCCCAGCGCGAACGCGAAGAACGGGATCATCACCGGCACGGCGCGGCCCAGGAAGTCGCGCATCTCGCGGTCGAGGTTGCCGAGGATCATGCCGACGAGGAGCGGCAGGATGCTGCCGACCATCGTCTGCCACGGAAACGCCGACAGGCCGGCGACGCCGAGCGTCACCATGGTGAGGAAGGGCCCGGATTCGAGGCACATGATCGTGTAGGCACCGACGTCCCGCGGCCGACCGTACTGGCCCATCAGCGCCATGTAGAGGCCGCCATTGGTGTCGTTCATGGCCGCGACGATCGCCAGGGTCGAGAGGCCGGCGAACAATCCGCCGGCGATCGGCGCCTCGCCGAGCAGGCGGCCGAAGATCACCCCGAGGATCATCGCGATCCCGACCTTCACGACGAGCAGCGTGCCGCCCTTCTTGACGATGTAGGGCGTCGCCCGGAAGTCGATGCTCGCGCCCATACAGACGTAGAACACCGCCAGGATCGGCAGCGCGCCGGTGAACAGGGCGCCGGTGAACGAGCCGAACACCTTCGGGGTCGCCGGGAACAGGGTCGCGATCACCGCGCCGACGAGCAGCGGCACCACCATCATCCCGCCCGGCACGCGCTCGATCGCGCGCTTGATCCCGATCTCTCCCATCCGTAGCCCCGCCATGCGGTCCTCCCTTGCGCGGATCGCGCAGTGAATTGCGCGTATGTCCGACTGTTAGCGCTTGAAGAACGCATAAACCGCTGGAGGTCAATCGTTGATTTGCGCGATATGCGCGTATTGCGGGGGTGGGTGCCTTCGCTTGGCTGAGTCGGTGCTTGGGCTGCCGTCCTCGCGCCGTTCGCGCGTGGCAGCGTCTATCGCAACGGCAATTCCAGCTCCCACCACCCCTTTCCCGGACGACTGAAGCGATAGCGGAAGGAGATCCGGGATCCAGGAGAGAAGTGCCGCGAAGCGGCTCTTTATGCTGCACCGTTGCAGACACAAGGACGCTTCGCGACTTCTCATGCTGGATCCCGGATCTCCTTCCGCTGACGCTTCAGTCGTCCGGGAAAGGGGGGTGGCTTGCGATGGAGGTCGGTGAGGATCCATCGCGCCGATCGCAAGGGTGCTCAGAACGCCAGCTTCATCCCCCCGACAAAACTCCGCGGCGCGCCCGCGAAGATCGTACCGGTGGTGCTGGCGAGCACGCCGGCGCCGTTCTGCAGCCCGGTCACCGCGCTGATCGAGTTCGCCAGCGGCTGGGCCGAGGCGATGTACGTCGTATCGAGCAGGTTGCGCACCTCGACGTAGAGGCTGAGGCGCTTGGCGTACGATCCGGCGAGGTCCGTGTCGTAGTGGATGTTGGCGTTGAGGATCGTGTAGCCCGGCGCCCGCAGCAGGTTGGCGTTGTCGAGGAAGAAGCCGTCCTGGTAGACCGCCTCGACGAAGGCGCCGAGACCCTTGAACGGTCCTGTCGGCTGGTCGTAGCCGATGCGGGCGAGGAGCTGGTGGGCCGGCACGCCCGGGATCAGGCGGCCCGCCCGGTCGAACCGCGCGGTCAAGGAACCGGCGCTCAATTGCTCGACGTAGCGGGTGTAGAACTGGTCGTTGAGGCCGTAGGCCGCGAAGGCGCGCCAGCCGGGGGAGAACGCCCACTCGGCGCCCGCCTCGATGCCGCGATGCTCCGAGGCCGGTGCGTTGAAGGTGTAGCTGAGCAGGCCCGCCCCCGGCGACTGGGTGACGAACTCGTTGCGGAAGAACTCGTAGAAGCCGGTCAGGCTCAGGCGGAGATCGGGCAGGGGCGACCACTCGGCCCCGAGGTCGAAGCCGAGATTGGTCTGGGTGCGCAGGTCGGTGTTGTTGCCCGGCACGCCGGCCGGCGTCACGAACAGCACGCTCGCCGCAGGCGTCGCGTAGCCGGTGGCGACCCGGCCGCGGACCGCGAGAGAGTCGTCGGGCCGGTAGACCAGCGCCAATTCCGGCGCCACGTTGAGGAAGCTGCGATCAATTTGGGCCAGGGCCTGGGTCGTGCCGCCGGCCGAGTAGCCGTAGGTGAGGGTGCGTCCTGTCAGCCAGGTGTTCTCCGCCGAGACGCCGACGACACCGGTCCATTGCTCGGAGAGCGCGATCTCGGCCCGGGCCCGGCCGCCGAGATTCGACTGCAACGCCTCCTGGTTGCTCACGAGCGTGCCGAGCCGCGGACCGCCATAGGGCGCGCGGTTGTAGAGCGCGATGTGGTTGTCGATGGCGCTGTAGGACAACGCCGCGTAGCCGACGACCGGCAGGCCGAAGAGTTGAGTGCGGTGCGTGATGTCCGAGAGGACAGTGTAGGACGGATAGCTGCCGCGCGACGACGAGGTGTAGAACGGCTGGTCGAAGTTGCGCTCGTCGAAGCCGACCTGGCTGCGCCAAGTCGTGTTGGCGTCGATGTCGTGCTCCCAGCGCCCGGCGATGAGCGTGCGCCGGTCGTTGCGGCCGAAGGCGCCCTCGTCCGCCGTCACCGGCACGGTGGCGCCGAAGGCGCCGTTGCGAAAGAGGTTGAAGGTGCTGCAGCCGACAGCCGCCGTCGCGGCGCTGGCGCAGCCGCGCTGGTAGGGGTTGATCCGGTACTGCGCCAGCGACGAGCGGGCGGGCAGGTCGACATCGACGAGGTTGTTGATGACCTTCAGGGTGAAGCGGTTGTCCGGAGTCGGGGTGTAGCTCGCCAGCAGGTTGACGGTCTGGGTGTTGGCGCTGGCATGGTCCTGGAAGCCGTTGAGGCGGAAATCGCTGGCGAACAGGCTGACCTCGTAGGGACCGCTGACCCCGCCGACCGTGACGTAGTGGTTCAGGTAGCCGAAGCTGCCGGCGTCAGCGCCGATCTCGTAGCCGTCGATCTCGCGGCCGGTGCGGGTGCGGAAGGCGATCGCCCCGCCGGTGGCGTAGTTGCCGAACAGGGGGGATTGCGGCCCGCGGAAGACGTCGATGCGCGAATAGGCCCGCGGATCGGTGAGGTCGAAGCGCGAGGCGCCGTCGGCTTGCGTGACGACGAAGCCGTCCTCCAGCGCCACCATGTTCTTGATGACGCCGGTCGAGCGGGCGTTGTTGCCGCGGATCGACACCACCACGTCGCGCGGCCCGTTGCCCTGGCGCACGCTGACGCCGGGGCTGTTGACGAGCACCTGGCCGACGCTGGTCGCCGGGCGGTTGGCGATCACGTCCTGCCGGCCGATCGCCGTGACGATCTCGCCGACCGGGCGCTCGATCACGCTCGGGGCCGACCCCGGCGGGGCGGCGACGCCGAAGGCGGGACCGGGCGGGCTCGCCCCGGCGACCGAGATCTCGTCGAGGGCGATGGTTTCCTGCGCCAGTGCGGCGCCCGGGGCGATCGTGAGAAGGAGGGCGAGCGCGCGCGGGCGCAGGCCGGAACCGGGGAGGGGCGGCATCGGACGTCTCGTGAAGAAGCGGGAGAGGCGGCGCGCGAGCGCCGGCCAGGGGTCGCGTCAGGGGGGCGCGTCAGGCCGTCGCCGGCCGCCGGAGGCCGCGCCGCAGGCCGAGCCACGCGGCGTCGAGGGCGATCATCGCCAGGATCGCCAGTCCGGTCAGGGGGAAGAGGATCCCCATCGCCACGACGAGGCCGGTGACGGCGCCGATTGCACGGCGGTCGTCGGGCCAGGCCGGCACGCCGAGGCGGCCCGCGGGGCGGCGCTTCCACCACATCACCGCGGCGGTGACGGCGAGCAGGATCGTGGCGAGGCAGAAGGCCAGCATCAGCAACTGGTTGAGCCGCCCGGCGACCTCGCCCTTGTGCAGCCCGATCCCGTACTGGATCCCGCGCCCGACGAGCCCGATATCGGCAAACCGCACGTTCACCAGCGGCCGGCCGCTATACTGGTCGAGGGAGATCATCCGCTGGCGGGTAACGTCGCGCGGATAGGCGGCGGCCGCGTAGACGCCGGTCGGCCCCTCCGGCAGCGCCAGCTCGTAGCCCGCCGGCATGCCGAGATCGGTCAGGATCTCGGCCGCCCGGTCGATGCCGATCGGCACGCCGTCGCGGCTGTCGGAGCGCGGCAGCGGCGCGGCCTCGAGGGCCCAGCCGGTCTGGTCGAGCACCGCGCCCATCGGCAGCGTCGAGACCGGCACTCCGGCCCAGAGCGCGTTCGGCTGGCCGAGCCCGGCGCGGTTCGACACCGCCCGGACCTGCTCGCCCCACAGGATCGACCACGGCAGGCCGGTGGCGGCGAGGAAGAACAGGCCGGCCCCGGCGACGAAGCCGGTGACCGCGTGCAGGTCGCGCCACCAGACCCGCCGCGCCGGCGTACCCCTCACCGAGACGACACCGCCGGACTGGCCACGCGGCCACCACAGGTAGATCCCGCTGAGCACGAGGATCAGCGTGAAGCCGGCCACGGCCTCGATCAGGCCGTTCGCCACCGGCCCGAAGAAGGCGAGGCTGTGCAGCCGGCGCACCACCATCATCGCCTCCTCGCTGCGCCCGACCCGGTCGAGGACCGCGCCGTCGTAAGGGTCGAGGTAGACGAGGGTTTTGCCCTTACGCCCCGCCATGGTGACGATGGCCGTGCGGTCGGGGGCCTCCGGGCCGGCATAGGTCGTCGGCTGGGCGTCCGGCACCGCCTCGGCGGCGATGAAGACCAGCCGCTCCGGCGACAAAGGCGCCGTCGCGCGCACCGGCACGAGGGTGCGGTGGGCAAACAGCGTGCGGTTGATCTCGTCCTTGAACAGGTAGACCGAGCCGGTCGCCGACAGGAGGACCAGGAACGGCAGGCAGAGGAGGCCGGCATAGAAGTGCCAGCGCCACACCGCGCGATGCAGGGCATCGCGCAGGCGGGCGCGCCCCGGGGCCGGGGCGGAGGAGACGGGCATGGGTCGAGGATCCGAAAGGCTCAGTGATCGATGCGGGTTCGCGGTCGATCAGGCCTGCGGCGGTCCTCGTGGGCTGGCGCTCGCGTCGGGCGGTGCGCGCGCCGGGCGCTCGTCGGCGGCGGGCGGGACGCGCTCGGCGAGGCCCGGGCGGTCCCAGGCGAGGTGGAAGGCGAGGAGGAGCGGGCCCGCGAGGACGACGGGGTGGGCCGCGACGCAGCAGGCGAGGGCGCAGTGGGTGCCGCCCTGCGGGACGCCGTCCGTCCCCTCGCCATGGCAGATCACCGCGCCCGGAGCCGCCTGGGCCGGCACGGGGGCGAGGGCGCCGAGCAGCACCTGCAGGCACAGCGCGTAGAGCGCGACCACCGCGATGGTCGCGCGACCGATCGACCGTGTCGGTGGGTTCACGCGCATGCCGGAGGGGGTAGGCCGGCGGGCCGCAGAGCGTCAATGACGAAGGATGGGCGTTCAGCGGATTTTCGGCGGGTGATGCCGCGTTGCGGCGCTCCAGGCTCCGGATGGGTGCGGTCGCGGCCGTCCGGCCCTTGTACACTGACCCGAGCGCGACACTTCCAGCGCGTGCGCAGTGTGCCGGCCGGTTCCTCGCCGCGTGAGACAGTTGAATGACCGCCGTCGCCTTCGATACCCTGCGCTTCGTCCGGACCTTGCGCGACAAGGCCAGAATGTCGCCGGAGCAGGCCGAAGGTCTGGCCGAGGCGATCCAGGCCGATTTCGCCACGAAGCCCGACATCAAGGACCTCAAATCCGATATCGAGACCCTGAAGATCACGACGAGATCGGATCTGCGTGAGGCCGAGCTGCGTCTGGAGGCCAAGATCGCGGCCACGAAATCCGACATCGTCAAATGGATGACCGGTTCGACCGGTTCCCAGGCCGTCGTCCTCGTCGGCGCGATCGTGGCGCTGTCGCGCATCACCCACTGACGCGTCGCTCGAACGGGTTGGGACGTCGGGCCTTCGAGGAGGCACTTCCCTCGGCCCGGGCCGCGGCGGGCCTCTCACGCGGCCAGCTGGTAGTCCAATCCAGTATTCGGCGCAGCATGGTGCTCGAATCCGAGGCGTGGAACTGCTGCGACGAGCCGGTCGTCATGTCGGGATTCTGACCCTGGGTCAAAGGTTCGCTCCCCCGCTTTCCTGCCTCTGGCTTAAGCGCGAATTAACCGTAACGAGCGATTGTCGGCGTCAACGCTCATCCATGGCCCGACCAGGCCGACGGGACACACGTCATGGGACTCGACGTCTTCCAGAGCATTCGCGCGACGCGGCCGGGCACCGAGTGCGACCGGCTGGAGCAGAGCTTCGTCGCGAATCTCGGCGGCGTGCTCCGGTCGATCGGCGCGATCAACGCGCGCGAGGGCCTGACGCCGGTCGATGGCGCCTCCCCGCCGCGGGACTGGGACGCGCTGATCGCGCATGTCCGCAAGGCCGCGCGCGGCCCGGGCGAGGCCGACCTGCAACTCCGGGAGCGCGAGATCCGGGCCCAGACCCTGCTGCGCAGCGCCCGCAAGCGCCTCGACGAGGCCACGGCGCTGGAAGGTCAGGTCGAGTCGCGGGTGCGCGCGGCGGAAGCGAGAGCGCATGCGGCGGAGGCGAGGACGCTCGCGGCGGAGGATGCCGCCCGCGCCGCCGAGGCGCGGGCCGTCGTGATGATCGAGGCGGCCGAGGCCCGCGCGCGCCAGGCCGAGGAGGCCGCCCGCAGCGCCCTGGACTGGCTGCAGCGCCTGCAGCAGGCGGGGCCCGGCGCCGGACCGGCCGTGGCGCCGCCCCACGGCCTTCGGCTCCGGCGCGCCGCATGAGCGACGCTTGAAACCTTCTGCGTTCGTTTGATGATGCCTACAGAGCTGACACCCTGCATGTCATTCCGGGGCCGCGAAGCGGAGCCCGGAATGACATGCAGGGTTATGAGATCGATCGAGCAATCGATATCAGGCCCTCAGTACCCCCGCGCCACGTCCACGGCGGCCGGGATCCGCCCCGTGTCCCGATAGGCGCGTACGTTCCCGGAGACGACCGAGGCCGCGCTGGCCGGGGTGGTCGGCCCGGAGATGTGCGGCAGCACGGTCACGCCGGGATGGCGCCACAGGGGCGATCCGGGCGGCAGTGGCTCGACCTCGAACACGTCCAGCACCGCGTGCGAGAGCTGGCCCGCATCGAGGGCGGCGAGGAGCGCGTCGGTCGCGACGATCGGCCCGCGGCCGAAATTGATCAGCGCCGCCCCCGGCTTCATCGCGGCGAGGCGCTCGCCATCGAGGAGGCCGCGCGTCGCCTCGGTCAGCGGCAGCAGGCAGACGGCGACGTCGCTCGCCGCGAGCAGGCCGGTGAGACCCTCCGGCCCCGAGAAGCCCGTCACCCCCGGCGGCAGGTCCTTGGGCGAGCGGCTCCAGGCCGCGACCCGGAAGCCCGCCCCCGTCAGGCGCCCGGCCGCGGCGCTCCCGAGCGCCCCGAGGCCGAGAAAACCCACCGTGACCTCGGCCGGCGGCCGGTAGGCGCGCTGGCGCCAGGTTCCGGCCTCCTGCTGGCGCCGGTAGGCCGGCATGTCGCGCTGGAGGTAGTAGGTCCAGGCGAGAACCGCCTCGGCCATGGTGCGGGCGAGCTCGGGGTCGATCAGGCGGACGATCGGCACGCCGTTCCCCTTGAGATCGCGCACCAGCCGCTCGACCCCGGCCCACAGGCTCTGGATCCAGGCGAGGTTCGGCAGCAGCGCCACCTCGGCGGGATCGGGATTGGCCACGATGGCGATCCGGATCCCGGCGCGCTCCTCGGCGCTCAGGGTTCGGAACGGCCGGACGGTCTCCGCCGGCATGGCGGCGGCGAGCGCCGCCAGGAAGTCGGCTTCCTCCTCCGCGTCGAGATTGCCGAGGAAGGCGATCGGTTCGG
Organism: Methylobacterium sp. 17Sr1-1; assembly: GCF_003173775.1. Lineage (NCBI taxonomy): Bacteria > Pseudomonadati > Pseudomonadota > Alphaproteobacteria > Hyphomicrobiales > Methylobacteriaceae > Methylobacterium > Methylobacterium sp. 17Sr1-1. The sequence goes on from NZ_CP029552.1 coordinate 621,366, forward strand.
ACATCGACAGCCTCGCGTCAGCGGCCGAGAACGGGGGTGAGGCGCGCCACCGCCTCCCGGGCGAGGCCCGGGCTGATGGCGAAGCACAGGCGGATGAAGCCCTCGCCCTCCGGCCCGAAGGCGGTGCCGGGCGCGACGCCGACCTTCGCCTCCTCGAGGAGCCGGAAGGCGATGTCGAGGCTGGTCTCCCCGGGGCGCGGGGTGCCGGGGCCGGCGACACGGGCCATCAGGTAGAAGGCGCCCTCCGGCACCGACACGGTGACGCCGGGGAGCCGCGAGAGGCCGGCGACCAGGATCTCGCGGCTCTCGGCGCAGCGCGCGACCATCTGGCGGATGAAGCCGTCGCCCTCCTCCAGTGCCGTGATGGCGGCGTGCTGGATGAAGGTCGGGATCGAGGTGGTGTTGTACTGGCCGAGCTTGGCGAAGGTGGGCCCGAGCCCGCGCGGGGCAATCAGCCAGCCGGCGCGCCAGCCCGTCATCGCCCAGTTCTTCGAGAAGGTGTTGGTGACGACCAGCCGGTCGTCCTCGGTGCAGATCTGCAGGAAGGACGGGGCGATGGCGTTGCCGTAGGTGAAGTGGGCGTAGACCTCGTCGGCGATGATCCACAGGCCCCGCGCCCGGGCGAGATCGCGAAGGGCCTTCATCTCGTCGAGCGGCATGATCCAGCCGGTCGGGTTCGAGGGCGAGTTGACCACGATCACGCGGGTGCGCGGGGTGATCGCCGCCGCGATGTCGGCGAGCGGCAGGGCGAAGCGCCCGTCCCCTTGCACCCGGTAGGGCACCGTCACCGGCACCCCGCCGGTGATGCGCACGGCTTCCGCCAGGTTCGGCCAGGCCGGGGAGGGGATGATGATCTCGTCGCCGGGCTCCAGCAGCGCCTGCGCCGCCTGCATGATGGCGTTCATGCCGCCCGCGGTGACGGCGAAGCGCTCGGGCGGGACGTCCACGTCCCAGTGCCGGGCGTGGTAGGCGCTCAGCGCCTCGCGCAGGCGCGGCAGGCCGAGCGAGGTGGCGTAGCGGGTGTGCCCGGCCAGCATCGCCTTGTGGGCTGCCTCGACGATGAAGGGCGGCGTCGGCAGGTCGCCCTCGCCGATCCACAGCTTGACCACCTCGGGATCGTCCCGGCCGCGGTCGGCGACGAGGCCGATCTGGCTCGTGCCGATGCCGCGCATCCGCGGCGACAGCGTGGCCGAGAGGTCCGGTGGGGTGGTCTCCGCGTGGGTCATCGGTGGGTCGTGCCCTCGTGTCGGGGGGGAAGCGCGTCGGTGACCCTCCATAGCACCGCGGGCGCAGGGTGCGAGCCGCGCTCCGCGCATGCGTCGCCATGGACCTTGGCCGATGGATTTGGGCCGGATCGCCGCTACAACGCTCTCAAGAACGAACATTGGGAGGAACCACCGCGTGACGGTCAACCGCAGAACGGCCCTGGCGGGCGTCTCCGCCCTCGGTGCCGCCGCCCTCGCGTCCGGCGCCGCGCAGGCGCAGGGCGCGACCCCGAAAACCTACGTGCTGGTGCACGGCGCCTATGGCGGCGGCTGGATCTGGCGCGACGTCGCCGCCGGCCTGCGCCAACAGGGACACCGGGTCTACACGCCGACCCAGACCGGGCTCGGCGAGCGCAGCCACCTCCTGTCGCGCCAGATCACGGTCGACACCCATATCGAGGACGTGGCGAGCCTCATCGCCATGGAGGACCTGCGCGACGTCATTCTGGTCGGGCATTCCTATGGCGGCATGGCGGTGACCGGGGTCGCGGACCGGATGACCGACCGGATCCGCCACATCGTCTATCTCGACGCGCTGATCCCCGAGACCGGCGACACCGCCTTCACCATCCTGCCCGCCGGCATGGCGGAGGCCCGGCGCAAGACCGCCCTGGAGCAGGGCGCGGGCGTGGCGCTGCCGGTGCCCGGCCCTGAGGCTTTTCCGATCCCCGCGGGCCCGGCCAAGGACTGGTTCATGCAGCGCCTGCGGCCGCACCCGATCGGCACCTACGAGAGCCCGGTGCGCTTGAGCAAACCCGCCGGCGCCGGCCTGCCGGTCACCTACGTCGCCTACACCAACCCGGCCCTGGCCTCGATCGAGCCGAGCCGGCAGCGGGCGAAGGCGAAGGCCGGGTGGCAGTACCGGGAACTGGCGGTGCCGCACGACGTCGAGGTGCCGAACCCCGAGAAGGTGGTCGAGGTGCTGGCGGGGGTAGGGTAGGGCGGGGCGGTATTTCCCGCCGACGGACATCGAAACCTCCGCGTCATTCGGAGCTGCGCGGCGCTGATCCGAAATGACGCGGAGAGTGTTCTTCCTATCCTACCCACGATCTCATCCCGAGGTGTCAGTCGATCATCGATCGACTGACCTCGAAGGAGGCTCCAGAGATCGCTGAGACTTCTGGAGCCCCCTTCGAGGCCGCGACGCGGCACCTCGGGATGAGGTTGCGGATGGAATGAGATGGCGGCCGCCATCGACGACCGCCGGCCCTCGACCTCACGCCGCCTTGCCGGCCGGCATCGCGACCGCGGTGGGCGCGTCGACCGTCTCGTCCGCCCCCTCGTCCATCTCGCCCTGCCAGCGGGCGACCGCGGCGGTGGCGAGCCCGTTGCCGAGCACGTTGGTGACGGTGCGGCCCATGTCGAGGATCTGGTCGACGCCCATGATCAGCAGGATGCCGGCGGCGGGCAGGCCGAACATCGGCACGGTCGCGGCCACCACCACCAGCGAGGCGCGCGGCACGCCGGCGATGCCCTTGCTGGTCACCATCATGACGAGCAGCATGGTGAGCTGCTCGGTGATGCCGAGATGGATGCCGAAGGCCTGGGCGATGAACAGCGAGGCCAGCGCCTGGTACATCATCGAGCCGTCGAGGTTGAACGAGTAGCCGAGCGGCAGCACGAAGCCGGTGACGCGGGGGCGCACGCCGAATTTCTCCAGCACCTCGACGGTGCGCGGGAACGCGGCCTCGCTGCTCGCGGTCGAGAAGGCGACGATCATCGGGGTGCGCAGGAGGCGCAGGAGCCGCACGACGCTGTTGCCGAGAACGAGCCAGCCGACGCCGATGAGGAGCGCCCACAGCACGGCGAGGCCGAGATAGAACACGGCGATGAACTTGCCGTAATCGATGAGCACGCCGAGGCCCTGGATGGTGACGACCGAGGCCATGGCGGCGAAGACCGCGAGGGGAGCCACCTGCATCACCGCGTCGGTGACCTTGAACATCACCTGCGCCAGCCCGTTCAGCATGTGGATCATCGGGTCGGCGTAACGGCGGTCGATGGCGCTGAGGCCGAAGCCGAAGAACACCGAGAAGACCAGGATCTGCAGCACCTCGTTCGTCGCCATCGCCGACACGATGCTGGTCGGGAAGACGTGGGTGATGAACTCGCGCAGGTTGATCGAGGCGGCCTTGAGGCCCGTCTGCGCCCCCGCATCCGGCAGCGGCAGGCCGAGGCTGGCGCCGGGCTGGAAGAGATTGGCGACGAGGAAGCCGAGCGACAGCGAGACGATCGAGGCGGTGAGGAACCAGCCCATGGCGAGGCCCGCGACGCGGCCGACCGCCTTGGTGTCGCCGAAGCTCGCGATGCCCGACACGATGGTGGCGAAGACCAGAGGCGCGATGATCATCTTGATCAGCCGCAGGAAGA